>DATHCX010000250.1:0-22783 GCA_035319325.1 Desulfomonilaceae bacterium | reverse complement strand
CTGCGCTCGCGAGGAATCCGGTAAGAAGGGTGGTTCATTTTTTGCCGCTATAATTCGGTTTGTGCTGCTGGTATTTGTGGCTGCAGTGTCCGGTGCCACCGGGATGGCGGTTCAGGGGTATTTCTATTTTACGTACACTCTGCCGAGCGTGGACAAACTCAAGAAGTACTCGCCCCCCATTGTGACGCAGTTTTATGCCGACAAAGGTCAGCTCATCGGGGAATTTGCTAACCAGCGACGCTTCGTCGTACCCATAGACCAGGTACCGAAACATCTCCAGGACGCGTTTGTCGCCGCCGAAGATAAGAATTTCTGGCGGCACAGCGGTGTGGACAAAGAGGCGATCATAAGGGCCATAAAGAAGAACCTCGTGGCCGGAACTCTCAGGGAAGGTGCCAGCACCATTACTCAGCAGGTGGCAAAGACTTTCCTGTTGACTCCCGAACGAAAATTTACTCGTAAAATCAAGGAAGCTATCCTGTCTACGCGGATCGAAGCGTCTCTCTCGAAAGAACAAATCCTCTACCTTTACCTGAATCAGATTTATCTCGGCAGTTCCGCATACGGTGTGGAGGCCGCGGCTCAGACGTATTTCGACAAGAGCGTACAGGACCTCACCATAGCCGAATGCGCCATGATGGCCGGGCTTCCGAAAGCTCCCTCCGAGTACTCCCCCAAGAAGAACCTCAAGAAATCCCTGGAGCGGCGGGCATATGTTCTCAAGAGGATGCTGGAAGACGGAGCGATAGCCGATACCGAATATGAACAGGCGATGCAGGAAGAGCCCCAACTGAGTTCAAGAATCAATCCGTACTTGAAAGCCGCGCCGGATTTCGTCGAACACGTGCGGCGCTACGTTGAGCGTAAATACGGGGCTGATGCACTCTACAAAGACGGTCTCCAGGTCTACACCCCTGTCGATCTGGATAAGACCAGGGCTGCACAGGAGTCGGTGGAAGCCGGTTTGCGGGAATTGGACAAACGGCAGGGATACAGGGGCCCCATCAGGACGCTCACAGTCAAAGGCGTCATGGAATTTCTCGAAGACAAGACAAAATCCATGGAACAGCCCCTCCGGTTCGGGGAGGTCACCGAAGGCGTGGTCACCCATATTGACAGCGAGAATATTTACGTGCGCATGGGCAGCTACGTGAACGGCGACGCGAAAAAAGAATACGTGGGGCAGATCAAGATCGATCCCAATCCGAAATGGTGGATCAGACAGCCGTTCATACGGCCGGAGCTGCGCACCCGGAATTTCGCTCAGGGCGACCTGCCGTTTCAGGTGGGCGACCTCGTTCTGGTGCGTATTCAGGACCCAAACGTCAAGCGACGGGAGCTGTACATAAAGAAGTTCGGGAAAACCGACCCGGAGATGAAGAATTACAAGGAATATACGGAAAATATGCTCCCGTATTACCCGCTGGAACCCGAACAGGAGCCCGCTGTTCAGGCTGCACTGATGATGAGAGAGAATAAGTCCGGGTACGTTCGGGTGATCGTGGGCGGATACAGCTTTACGGAATCCAAGTACAATCGGGCGATTCAATCACGGCGACAAGCTGGTTCCTCGTTCAAGCCGGTGATCTATGCCGCGGCTCTGAATAAAGGTTTTACGGCTGCGGACATCATTTTGGACTCGCCGCTGTCCCTGGCAATACCGGGTACGGGAGAGGTATGGCGGCCGAAGAATTACCGGGGCGGATTTCAGGGGCCGGTGACTTTCAGGGACGCCCTCGTGAAATCGAGGAACATTCCAACGATTAAAATTCTCCAGCAGATTGGGATAGAACATGCGAAGGGCTATGCCCGAAAGCTGGGATACACATCGCCGCTCGTCGACAATCTCACGCTGGCACTCGGCTCTACGGGGGTTTCGCTCGAGGAACAACTCAACGCCTATGCGGTGTTCCCGAACCGGGGGTACGGAGTTCCTGCGGTGTACGTGAAGAAGATTGTCGATCGCTACGGCAAGGTTCTTGAGGAGCATGATCCTCCCGTCCTCCTGGACGACCAGGTACAGCCCGATAAGCCCGTAGTACAGAAGGTTTCTCACGATTCACCCGCGTCGGGTGTGGGCGATACCGAGATACCCGACAGGGGAGCCCCCATAATCAGGAGAAAAATCGACGAAGGCACCGCGTACATCATGACCACCATGTTGCAGGGGGTCATTCAGGAAGGCACCGCCACGAACCTTAAGAAAATTGTGGGAAGGCCGGATGTCGCGGGCAAGACCGGTACGACGAATGACACGATTGATGCGTGGTTTATGGGATTTTCTCCGGATTACACCTGTGGAGTTTGGGTGGGATTCGACGACGAAATATCCATAGGAGAAGGTGAAACCGGAGGAAAAGCCGCTGCTCCAATCTGGGGATACTTCATGCGGGAAATCATGAAAGATAAGCCTGTGAAAGAATTTCCGGTTCCCCAGTCCGTCGAATTTCGGCGGGTCGATCCCAGAACCGGTCTGATGACTTCCTCATCGGAAGGAATTCAGGAGGTTTTCAAGACGGGTAGCGGTCCCGCGGAATCCGAGCCGAAACTCATCAAAGGATCTCGCTGGGACTATTCAGGCTCCGATCTTGATCAGTTTTAGCGACAGTCAACGTAAGACAGAGGACAACGAAGATCCCGGGGACCGGTGATGGGCTCGGATGGGGGGTGAGCGCCTCCGGGGGGTGCCGCGCGCCTGGACGGTAACCTGCGGCGAAAAGCATGTGCGTATCGAGACTCATGTTTCCCGCCGGAATTTCCTTTTGTCTCGCTCCGGGAAATCGTTTCACAGGAGAAGTTCTCTTCAAGCGCAGCACTTTTATTGTCTTTTTTTGTCAAATGAAAGCAATTTAGGTGGGTTTGGCGGCCTTTTTCAGGACCATAGCGCTTGACATCGGCCGTTTGAGGCATATATTTGTACGCTAGGTCGGGTTCCTGGCCACGATACCGGGCCGAACCCGCCGCATAATATGAATTTTCACTGTTTGTGCCCCTGATGTATCTCAACTTTTACTCGAGGAAAAGAACGAATGGCCGACGAAATCGGAAAAAAAGATGACTTCGGGCAGGATGAAGCGCAAAAAGCCCAACAAATAGATTTTGCTGACATCCCTGACGTAATGCCGCTACTTCCCGTAAGGGACGTGGTGATCTACTCCTACATGATTTTGCCCTTGATGGTCGGCAGAGAGCGGTCAATACGAGCCGTGGAGGAGAGCCTGGGGGAGGATCGCCTTATATTCCTTGCTACGCAAAAATCTTCCACTGAAGAGGACCCTACACCAGACGACATCTATGATGTGGGCACAGTCGCCATGGTGGTCAAAATGCTGAAGCTGCCGGACGGACGGGTGAAAATTCTCGTCCAGGGCCTTGCTAAAGCTCGTATAGTGGAGTTTATCGATTCTCCGGACTTTTTCAAGGTGCGAATTGACAAGATTCCCGAGCCCGCGACTGTGGATGCCGGTATCGAGATAGAAGCTCTCATGCGGTCGGTAAAGGAGAATTCGGAAAAAATTCTGCAGCTGAGAGGAATCATTTCTCCGGATGCAGTGGCAATTCTCGATTCCATTGAAGATCCGGGCCGTCTTGCTGATCTCGTGGCATCCAATCTCAAGCTGCGCGTGGAAGAATCGCAAGCCATACTTCAGGTAATAAATCCTGTGGAGCGGCTCAAGAAAGTGAACGAGCTTCTGTCGAAGGAGCTTGAGCTTTCCGCGATGCAGGCAAAAATTCAAACTCAGGCGAAAGAAGAGATGGGTAAGACCCACAGGGAGTACTTCCTGAGGGAGCAGCTCAAGGCAATCCAGAGCGAGCTAGGCGAGATAGACGATAAGACAAAGGAGATAGAAGAGTTTCGACAGAAAATCACCAAGGCGAAACTCCCGAAAGAAGTTCAAAAGGAAGCGGAAAAACAACTCAGCAGACTGGGACAGATGCATCCCGATGCGGCTGAAGCCTCTATTATCAGGACTTACCTGGACTGGATGGTGGAGTTGCCCTGGTCAAAGTCCACCAGGGACAAGTTGGACATCAAAAACGCCAAACAAATTCTCGATGAAGATCACTATGACCTCGAAAAGGTGAAAGACAGGATTCTGGAATATCTTGGCGTCCGCAAGCTGAACCGCAACATGAAAGGACCGATTCTGTGTTTCGTCGGTCCTCCGGGCGTGGGGAAAACGTCTCTGGGTAAATCCATAGCCCGCGCGCTCGGCCGCAATTTCACGCGCATTTCACTTGGTGGAGTTCGTGATGAGGCCGAAATAAGAGGGCACAGGCGGACGTACATCGGCGCATTGCCGGGCAGGATCATTCAAGGTTTGAAGACCGCGGGTTACAACAACCCTGTCTTTATGTTGGATGAAATCGACAAAGTCGGTGCGGATTTCCGCGGGGATCCTTCCGCTGCTCTCCTGGAAGTTCTGGACCCCGAGCAGAATCACGCGTTCAGCGATCACTACCTGAATGTGCCTTTTGATTTGTCA
This sequence comes from Desulfomonilaceae bacterium, assembly GCA_035319325.1. Classification (GTDB taxonomy): domain Bacteria; phylum Desulfobacterota; class Desulfomonilia; order Desulfomonilales; family Desulfomonilaceae; genus DATHCX01. Next base: position 18,296 of record DATHCX010000250.1, on the reverse strand, counting down.
AAGGTAATGTTTATCACCACGGCAAACCTTTCGGATCCCATTATTCCCGCCCTGAAAGACAGGATGGAGATTATCGAACTGTCGGGGTACATAGACGAGGAGAAGCTGAAGATAGCCCGGCAATATCTTATCCCGCGACAAATCAAGGAGAACGGAATACGACCCGAAAACTTCGTCATTACGGACGAGGCAATTCTCGGGATCATCAATCAATACACTCGTGAGGCCGGTCTCCGGAATCTCGAGCGGGAAATCGCCAATCTGTGCAGAAAAATTGCTCGCAAGATAGCCGAAGGCGAAAAGAAAATCCCGCGGATCACCGCGAAAAATTTGAGCAAATTCCTGGGCGTACCTCGGTTCCTTCCCGATCAGGAACAGCGAAAAGACGAAGTGGGAGTAGCCACCGGTCTGGCCTGGACCCCATACGGCGGAGACGTGCTCCATATAGAAGCCACGCCAATGGAAGGGAAGGGCACTCTCCTGTTGACGGGCCAGTTGGGCGACGTCATGAAAGAATCGGGCCAGGCGGCAATGTCGTACTTCCGATCACGGGCTGCCCGTTTCGGGTTGTCCGAAAAATTTTACTTCGAAAAAGATATACATGTGCACGTTCCTGCCGGTGCGATTCCCAAGGACGGTCCTTCGGCAGGCGTCACCATGGCTACTGCTCTCGTTAGCGCACTCACCGGGATCCCGGTGAGGTCCGACATCGCAATGACCGGCGAGATTACCCTGAGAGGCAGGGTGCTTCCCATCGGCGGTTTGAGGGAAAAGTCTCTGGCAGCTCTGAGAACGCGTATTTACACCATTATCGCTCCAGAGCAGAATGCGAAAGACCTGGACGAGATCCCGCGGCACATTCGACGGCGTCTCGAGTTTAAATTCGTCAAACATATGGATGAAGTTCTCAAGCTGGCGTTGAGAGATGACCCTGAGGGAAAGACTCGTCCCAGGAAAAGCGCGAATCAGGGAAAATCCGTCGAAGGCGCCTCAAAGAAGAAAATTGCAGCTAAGACTCGCCGCTCTCCGGGAGCAGAATCGTCAACCTGAAGATGAAGTGACCCGGGCAGTAAAATGACCGAAATTACGGCCGTTTATATTGGGTTGGTGATTGCGGGGCTGCTATGGCTGGCCTGGAAAATAAGGGTGCACGCGGCAAGAGAAAGAGACCGGGAATCACGGCTTAACGAACAATTGTTCGGTGACGACAATTTCAAGATATATCTGGAAAAGCTCAAGAAACAAAACGGAGTTGCCGAAACAAGGGATAACACCCCGACGAAGGGACAACACGAAGAGTCGAAGTGAATGAGGCCCGGACTCTTGCCACATGGCTGCAGGGACGATGAGAATGTCGCCGGGGCTCGTTCAGGGCTTGCGCTTCTCCTTTAGTTCAGTAACTTTTTCTTCCGCCTGCCGGGATGCTTGAAGCATGCTCTGCTCTATGTCTTCCCTGAGCTTTTCATAATCTTCGTTTCCCAGTCCCTGGGGAACCATGGTCGGTTTGCCCCAGGCCATGACGATGGTGCTGAAGGGCAGCGGCAGTATCATGCTGTCCCAGGACTTGAACTGGATCTGGCGGGTTGCCCAGCTGACTAGAGGAACAACAGGCTGGCCGGTTTCTCGTGCGACGATCACAATGCCCATTTTGACTTTTCGGGAAGGTCCGCGGGGCGCATCTACCGCAAGTCCAGAGCAATAATTCTTCTCGCGCATCATCTCTATCATCTCGGCCAGAGCTTCCTTGCCTCCTCGAGAAGAGGATCCCCGCGTTGTGTCGTAACCCATTCTCCGAATGCTTCTATCGATGATTTCACCGTCCCAGGATCTGCTCACCATCACGACACCGGGATATCTCCTGCAGTAATATACGGGGAACAGCATGGTTCCGTGGAAGCACGCGCAGGTGAACGGCATGTGTTTACAAATCTGCTCCTCGTATTCACTGTTGAGAAAAATCGTTCGTGAGGTCAGATCCACCAACCGAAAGTACAGCGACACCAGCCGAGGAACCACAAAGAGAACCAGTCTGAACCAGAAAAGCTCTCCTTTTTCCTTTTTTCCTTTTTGTTTTTCCAAAACTCCTCACAGCGAAACTGAATCGACGATTGGCGTAGAGCGCATTATTGCACGTCCTCGCTACTAATCACTTCGTCGACACTGAACCCTGATACCGGAAGCTCGCCCGACCCTGGGATTCCTACAGTATTTCTGAAGTTTCTCATCCGATAGCGTTGCGAAGTCGGAACAGGATGGCCTACTCAGGCACCAACCAGCCGGTAACGGACTTTCCGTCTTCGCTTTTCCCCCTGAAAGGAGTCATTTTTCTGAGAATGTCAGCGATCTTGCGCGCCTGCTCGCATCCATAATCGTCGCATGTGTATCCCTGTTTGCAAGGACCGCAAATCCTCTCTTCCACCCATTCGGCAAGTTGTTTCGTGTCCATAGCTTTCTCCTGAGGAGACCACGAACAGAGCCGGGTCTCGTGGTGATACATACGGCCATTGGCAATACGAATTATAGACGTTGATCTTTTTCTTACAAACGAAGTTTTTGCTGATCCGGGTGAAAAGCTCTGCCGAATGCCGGTCAGAGCCCTTCATACCAACTTTCAAGAAAGTAAGATTGGTAAAACCCTCCTTGTATAGAGTGTCCAGCGCCACTCCACGTATGCGAGAGTGCATCGGTGTCACAGCCTCTCGAATCTGCCAGTTCCAATCCATTTCGGGGTGGCCGTCGTGCCGAAATGAAATGACGGGGTCCTCCTCAAGTCACAGCACTGTATAATACCTGCCAAATGTTTCGACTTTTCCCATTGCCGCATTCTGTCAGAAAATCGCAATCGCGTTCATTGTTCGTCCTCGGGCAGTATCCGTTCCGGTCACGAGGGGGAATAAGCTGTCCTCGAAATCGAAGCCAAGCAATCCTTGCCCTTATACAGAGAGATTACTGCGTCGTTTGGGTCCTCGCAATGACCCGGAAACGGTGGTTCCCTCGCGGGACTGAAGCTTGCCCTGGGCACAAGAATTTGTTAGATCTGAGGTTATTAATATATTACAATAGAACATACTTGGCCGACCCGTTGCCACGGAAACGTGACAGGGGCCGGCAGACAAGGGGGGTATGTGAAATCACTCGACAAAAGAAGGAGGATGTCATGCTCGTACGGAGATCGGCTTGCTCCGCGGTGGCCGCGTTACTGGTACTCATGACCGGAGCGCTTCAACTCGCGACTGCAGCAGAGGACACACTGCCGTCGAAATCGGACGCCAGTTGTCTAAAATGCCACGAATACGACAAAATGCCGGGAATTCTTGCCGGCAAGTTGTACGATGTCGCAAGTAAGTCCAACACCCTGCAACTACAAATGGACAAGGATATGGAGGTCGTTCATTTCGACGCTTCCACCGTGCTGGCGAACGCTCCCACGTTCAAGGAGATACCCAAGCAGGAGTCCGTAAAGATTACGTACATCAAAAAGGATGGCAAGATCTTCGCCCAAAAGGTGGAGGTCAAGAAGGGGATCGCCGTTCCGAAAGAGCAGCTGGCTTCTGTGGAAGAGGTCGCGCAACTGGTAGCAAAGGGCCCTGAAAAGGGAAAATACGTCTTGTTGGACAGCAGACCCGATAATCTGTTCAATGAAGGACACATACCTACCGCCGTGTCCATGCCGTTTTTCGCGTTCGACAAATTAGCCGGCGATCTTCTCAAGGATAAGGAGGCTCTCCAGATCTATTACTGTTCGGGCTATTCCTGAGTGCTCAGCCCTCTAGCCGCCAGGAAGGCGGAAAAGCTCGGATACAAGAACGTCAAGGTGTTTCACGCAGGCCTCCCCGAATGGAAAAAGGCCGGCCACACGGTAATCTCCAATATCGCCGCGATCGAGAATTACGACAAGAATAATATCTCCTACATTCTCTTGGACCTCAGACCCAAGGACCTCGTCGAGAAGGGCCATATTCCCAAGGCCGTGACAGTGGCTGGGGCCGGGCTCGACGCCATGAAAGATCAGTTTCCCAAATTCATGGCCGCGGCGATTATCCTGTACGACGTGGACGGCAACACAAATACCGCCCAAGAGGCATATAAGCAGATTTCAGGTTGGGGGTACAAGCAGGTAAGCATCCTTGCAGGCGGAATTCAAGCCTGGGAAAAAGCGGGAAAACAGATCGCCAGCGGTCCTGCTGCGACGAAGATCGCCTATGTCCGTAGCTTCGCTCCGGGCGAAGTGGATCTGGTGGTATTCAAGGAACTACTTGTGAATCCGTCAAAGGACGTTGCGATCGTCGATGTCAGGTCCAAATCGGAGGCCGCGGCCGGATTGCTTCCCAATGCAGTGAACATTCCTCTCGAGGAACTCGAGCAGCGCTTGTCGGACCTGCCCAAGGACAAGACGCTGTACATCCACTGCTCAACGGGTGTTCGGGCGGAGATGGCGTATAACGTGCTCAAGAAAGCAGGAGTGAACGCAAAGTACGTCAAGGCAAAAGTCGAAACGGAAAAAGACAAATACACTATAGAGGACTGATTAGTGCGCGTTTTTCGTGTGCTGTCCCACAAGGAGCTTACATAACCGGCCAGCCGAGCTCCTCCCGAAGTTTTCGTCGAGCAGGGGAAGCCGGCTTTGCATTGCGAGCGCGGCGAAGCAATCTCGGGTAGTTGCAGAACAAGGGCTGGAGATTGCTTCGTCGCGTCGCTCCCCGCAATGACACTGATTCGTGTGCGGGAAATGTCTGTGGGGGTTCTATCCGACATGGAGAAGGTTTGTGTCCTGAGAGCCCGTTCGCGGCAAGCCCTTGGATTCGTTTCCGCATTCCCGCATGACCCTTTCAATTCCAGACCCGATGGAATAGAATTATCGAAGATTTTCGATCCCCACAGGACGCACACGAGGGAGAATCATGAAGCAGGGATTTTGCCATCATTGCGGACATGAATTGGAATTTGTTGAGAGGGTCTTCAGAAACGACACCTGCAAAGCCTGCGGCTCAGACGTGCACTGCTGCCTGAACTGCAAGGAATACGATGAATCGGCTCCCAACCAATGCAGAGAGCCTCAAGCCGAACTGGTCACAGTGAAAGATCGAAGGAATTTTTGCGAATATTTTGAGTTGCGTGAAGGCCGGGCGTCATCTACGGCCGCAGATAAGGCAGCGGCAGCTCGCCGAAAACTCGAGGATCTTTTCAGGAAAAAGTGAGGAGGCGATGGAGGAGCTCGCGAAGAATGCCTGGTACAGATGCGTTTTCAAGAGAGTAAGATCGTGGGGACCTTGTAAAGAATGGCCCCCAATTTCACGTACGTGAACGCATTGAGATTACCACTCTTCCTCGTCATAAGTGCCCTTGGCCGCTTGCAGTTCCTGAAGAATCTCTTCGGGGAGCCTTTCACGGGGCGCTTCAGCCCAGAGTCCTTCCAAGTCGTAAAACTCCCGGGTCGGTCCGAAAAACACGTGTACGATGACATCGCCGTAATCAAGCAGGGCCCAGTGCCCCTGACCCAACCCTTCAACGGAGAATGGCTTGAAACCCCGGCCGCGTGATTCCTCAATGATGGCTTCGGCTATCGCCTTCACCTGTCTGCCCGATCTGGCGGACACTATAAGAAAAAAATCCGTCAGAGATGAGAGTTCCCCCAATCGGATAAGCACCGGGTCGCTGGCTTTCTTGGTCAGTGCTGCCCTGAGCAGTATGTCCGCTTTTTCTCTCGCGCTCATTGCCGGTTCTTTGTCTGCATCTTTTTTCATTGGCTAGTTCCGATAGAGTCTATGCTCGGTTATATACGAGTGCACGGATTCGGTTACCAGGTACCTGATACTTTTCCCCTCTTTCATCAAATGCCGAATCATCGTGGATGAGATTTCAAGACCTCGAACACGCGAGGGAATAAGTTTTGTCGTATGAGATCTGTATATTTCTCCGTCAAAGTGAAATTGATCCCGAATTGCGTCGGGAACTTCCGCCCAGGCAGTTGAAAATTCCACGTGCGGTCGCTCCACTATAATGAAGTTGGATACAAAAAACAGTTTTTCGTAGTCCTTCCAGCCACGTATTTCTTTGAGGCAATCGGTGCCCATGATGAAGTACATATCGCCGTATTCCGCCCGAGAAAAAGAAGTCAGCGTATTGATCGTGTACGATGGTCCCGGAAGTGAAATTTCGAGGTCGGATGCCTCGAAGCGAGGATTGTCCATGCACGCAAGACGTGTCATCTCCATTCTGTGCAACGGCGGAGCGATGTCCGGGCTCGTTTTGTGTGGAGGAATGAACGAGGGAATGAAGAATATCCGGGACAGACCGTGCGAACAGGCGACTTCTTCGGCAAAGCGAAGGTGCCCCAAATGGGGCGGATTAAACGTCCCTCCCAGGATTCCGATGCTCCGGGAACTGCTCTTTTCAAAGAAAGGGCTTGTTTTCACCATAGAAGATCTTATACTGAATCAGAACGATTTGAAAAAGGAATTGTCCTAAACAAATCAAACATGCTAATTCGTCGGTCGGAGGCGTAGATATTGGAGTATTTCATTGGTTTTCTCATCCTGCTGGGCGTATTGATCTTCATTCACGAATTCGGCCATTTTATAGTCGCAAAGCTCGTGGGGGTCAAGGTTCTAAAGTTCTCATTGGGGTTCCCTCCTGCGATGATCAAACGCAAATGGGGGGAAACAGAATACATACTCAGTTGGATACCGCTGGGCGGGTATGTCAAGTTACTGGGAGAAGATCCCGAATCGGACGAAGAAATCCCTCCGGAAGAACAGCATAGATCGTTCACGAGCAAGCCGCTGATTTCCCGAATGGCCATCATCGTTGCAGGGCCGTTGTCCAATTTTTTGCTTGCGGTCGTTCTGTTGTGTGCCGGGTACATGGCGGGCTGGCCGGTTCTCGTCGCCGAAATAGGTGACGTGGTTCAGAATTCTGCTGCCCAGGAAGCAGGTTTCAAACCCGGCGATCTGGTAAAGACCATAGATGGGGAGAAGATCTGGCGCTGGGATGACATGCGAACCATAATCGAAAAAAGCGCCGGCAAACAGCTTACCATGACCGTCGAACGGGACGGCCGTACCCTGGATCTCACTGTTACGCCCGCATTGGGGGATCAAAAGGATCCCCTTGGGGAGACCGTCGGCCGCATCGGTGTGAAGCCTTCCGGAAAAAGCGTGCACCTCGGGATTGCGGATTCACTCAGGGAAGGAATCCGATTCAGCTTGTATTTGACCAAGCTCGTGGCGGTGACGCTTGTGAAGCTCGTCAAGATGGAAATAAGTCCAAAGGCTTTGAGCGGGCCGATTACCATAGCGCAGATTTCCGGTGAAAGCCTCAAGGCCGGCGTGTTCAGTTTTCTGTTTATCATGAGCTACATCAGCATAAATCTTGCCATCATCAATCTCTTGCCCATTCCCATCCTTGACGGCGGGCATTTGCTTTTCTTTCTCATCGAGGGTGTGATCCGCAAGCCGGTGACGGGGCGCATTCGAGAGGTAGCAGTACAATTGGGACTCCTGTTCATCGTGTTTCTCATGGTGCTGGTCTTATACAATGACTTTAGCCGGATCGTGACCAAGGGCTGGTCTCTGACCCCCTGAGTGGATAGCCCCATAAGAGTTTGTTCTCGAGGCTACACTCGGGGTGACTTCCTTTGTACAGATGTAGTCCCCCATGCCCGTTTCCTGTTTCAATTCGGTACGAGTCCCGTTTACAATCGAGACGAGCCTTGCTTATTCTTGCCGTACATTCCAGCACCCCCGTTCTGGGTGTGGCCTGCGTCCAGGACAGCCGAGTATTGAAAGAACTGGAATTGCCGCCCGGCAGGCAACACCTGGAGAACCTTGCGCGCCTTATCGCAGACTTGACGCGTAGTCTCAAAATCGAGCTCGCTGACCTGCACGGGTTTGGGGTAGCTGTCGGTCCGGGTTCGTTTTCCGGAATACGGATCGGCCTGGCAACGGTGAAAGGAATGGCCATCGCTTTGGGCAAGCCGGTGGCCGGCGTTTCATGTCTCGACATCCTCGCGTGGCAGGTTCTCGAAGAAGCGGATACCGGAACGGCGATGATCGACGCGAAACGGGGAGAGGTGTACGCCGCTTCGTACGAGAAAGTTTCAGGAAAGATTGTCTTGCTTGACGGGCCAGCCCTGATCGGTCGCGAACGACTGAGTGAGCTGATGGAAAGATCACACGCCACCGTGGCGATTGCGGGAGACGTGGAAAAAATTCCGGAGAATTCGATCCCAATTCGGGTTGCACGTCCCTCCGCAGCGGTTTGCGGCCTTATGGCTTGTGAGCGCCTGAAACAGGGAGATGCCGACGAAACCCACTCGTTACATCCGCTGTACATTCGAAGGTCGGACGCGGAAGAAAAAAACAAGCAGCGCAAGGGTTTGGCCTGACGCGTACTGCCATTTCACCTGTTTGACATCGCTATAGTGCTGCGCATTAGGAATGCATCTAACAGCCAGGTGTCCCCTTTGCTTCGGACGGCCTGCCTTACTGCGCTGCGAGGACAACCTGGCTGATTGTGGACGGAAAGCACCATTTTCAATGCGCAGCAATTGTATGAGGCGTGAGAATTCTGCGGCCGTGCGAAGGGTGTCCCGAGTTTTCACTGTTCGCTAATGGGTCTCTGTCTCAGGAACGATTCGTGCGGAAGTGATACGATCCGTTTGCAGAAAAGCCGCCGGTCTTGAATTCTCTCGGCCGGATCACAACCGTTTCGGACGATATGTCGAGAATGTGATACGCCGCGTCCCCGCGAGGCGTTAACGGAGCTCCGCAAGAAGATACGACTACAGAAGCGCTCCTCTGCGGAAATGAGATTTCCATCACTGCCGAACGGTGTTTGTGGCCCTGGAGTATGATCCATACCCCGGTCTGGGAGCAGATGTTCAGTATTTCCCCTGCATCGGAGAGTGCATGGGCCCAGAATGACGAAGCCCGTATAACCGGAAGAACGGGATGATGAACAAACAGTACCTTGACACGATCCGCGTATTCCGCAGCCTTCTCTTTAAGCCAGTATCGAGTTTCACGAGAGACGCTTCCCGGCCAGGGAGGAAATGTATGGACCGTGTTCAGCCCCATGAATATGATGTCGTCTGACGCGGAGCGAAAGAAGATCCGATCGCTCTTTCCGAAAAACGACCGATGCCTCTTCATTGACAAGCTGGGCACTATCCATTCCCATATCGCGGCGAAACTCACTTCCCTGTTGCCCGGAACTACGATATAAGGAATAGCAACGGATTTGAGAAAGTCGAGAGCCCACCTGTACTCGGAAATGCGGCCGCGGTCGGTTATATCGCCCGTTATCACCAGGAGTTCCGCTCCCTGGGAAACCAGATCACGTCCCAACGAATCCAGTTTTTCGCCGGAAACGTATCTGCCGAAGTGCAAGTCTGAAAGGTGTGCCAATTTCATTGAACAAGACATAAACTCAGGTGCCGAACAAAGTCAACGTTCACTATTCGGTTTAAAAAACCAGCTTGATTTTTTTGATTGAATTCTTTAGAATTTCAACCAAAATGTTCACGTTGAGGATTGTTCTCGGTGAGTAACCTCCGCCGTTCATGGCGACAGCCCGCAGGGGCGCAAAGGAGTATGGCATGACAGGATTTATATTCGCAATAGTGATAGGTATGTCTATTCTCGGCTTCGGCAGTCAGGCATGGAGCCAGGACTACCAATACACATATGATCCTGCCCAAGCTATGTACGGCCAGCAAGGCTATGGCCAGCAACAGGGCTACGGGCAACAGGGCTATGGCCAGCAGGGTTACGGCCAGCAGTATGGCCAACAGGGCTACGGCCAGCAGGGTTACGGCCAGCAGTACGGTCAGCAGGGCTACGGGCAACAGGGCTATGGCCAGCAAGGGTACGGTCAGCAGTACGGGTATCAGCCTGATGCCTACTCTTATCCCGGTCAAGGAGGCTACGATGCGGTTGATTACGGCCCGGGATATGGCCAGCAGCAAGGATATGGCCAGCAGCAAGGATACGGATCGCCGATGGCTTCCCAGGCGGTATCGAGTCCTCAGGCTGCACGGGGAACCCAAAGAAGCAGGCATCGGGCGAGGCCGGCAGCGAACCAGCAGCAAGCTCCGCCGCAAGCCCAGCAGCAACAGCCTGCTCAAAACTACTATACTCAGCAGAATTCCGATCTTCCCCCAGGAGTGTACCAGGCTCCCGGGCAGCTCGTAGAGGGCGAGATCTATTGGGACGGCAAAGACCGCGAGGAACAGCGTCCTGTTATCCAGATGCCTCAGGAAAATGCCAATTTGGGCGGCGGCCCTGCTTCTGCGGCCAATCAACTCAGAATGAGCCCCCAGGCAGCGCAGCAGACGCAGCAGCAGCCGCAGGTCCAGCGCAAGCAGAAACGCCAGAAAGCCAAGCTTGCTCCTGAAGACACAACACCTCCGCCGCCTCCCAGGAGAGATATCAAGTGGGGGAAAGAAGAGTCAAAGTCGGAGGTTAAATCGAGCAGCGAATTCAAGCCTTCGATGAAGTGGGGAAGACAGGACAAACCCGCGGCAGTCGGGGCGGAACCCGGATCGTTTCAGAATAGCGGAGCGGTTGAGACGCCTACAGGCGGTTCTCAGACCCAGGCCCAGTCCTCGCAGGGGGGAAAGAAATTCCCGTGGGGCAAGAACTGAGCCTCCCGAGCGCAATGAGAATAGTGTTTCCGGCATCTTGCCGGTAACGAATTGGGGGCTGCACAGCCCCCTTTCAGCCTTCCACCACCAGCGTCCCAACGACGGCTAGTCTCCGAGAAATCCTTGAATCTTATTGGCGTTGGTGATGAGATCTTTGAGTAAAGGTCTGATGACGAGCGCCCATTCGGGCGATTCTGAGAGCTTCAAGTTTCCGGTTTCCAGGTACTTGGCTACGACGAATAGTTTGGTGCGTGCTACTGAGATCTCCTCGTGAACCCGTTCCACGGTCCACTTCGGTTTTTCTTCGGTCATGATACCCTCCGAGTTTGTTACGGCCATCTGAACAGCCCGGCCGAATTATGTCCGGATCTTCCCTGTGAAGCAAGAGACTGAGCCACGTGCGATCCCTCTTTCCGCCTGTTCTCCGGCTCCCGGCTCGTTGACTTCTCAAGTATTCTGGATTATATGCCACATCATGAATTTTTTTCTGGAGGACCCGCATGAGTGAAGACAGGGACCGCGAGGATGGAAAAAAGGGTCGATCTCGGATTTCTTCGGCGGTTCTGTCGTTGATATTGCCCGGATTGGGTCAAATGATGCGCGGTCGGATTTTCGCAGGATTATTGTTCTTCTTGAATGTGATCCTGTATTGCATTCCGTTGTTCGTCACCCACAACGTGGAATACGATGTGCAGACTCCGTCTTTACTCATCGCCGTGGGAGTCTGGATCTGCTCCGCGCTGGACGCCTTCCTGTATAGGAGTTCCTTCCTGGTTATGGCTCTTCTCGTCTCGCTCTTTTTCTTCGGTAGCGGATTCTTCAGCGCGTTTTTCATTCTACCGCACCTCGATGTGTGAAAAGAATGAAGAAATTTCCGCACACCGGTTCGGGGCGTCTTGAATTTTCTCTGTTTTAGCGTAATAAAAACAACATGACGAATGGGCTTCTCAAAATACGCGGTCTTAAGACCGTTTTCTATTCCGATGCGGGAACCGCTGCAGCCGTCAATGAAATCGATTTGGACGTGCGGCAGGGTGAAACTCTCGGACTGGTGGGGGAATCCGGTTGCGGCAAGACCGTTACTGCGCTTTCCATCATGCGCCTGGTGTCCCCGCCGGGGGAGATCGTCTCGGGTACTATTTTCTTCAACGGGACGGACTTGCTGACCTTGAGCGAAGCGGAAATGCGGAGGATCAGGGGAAACGACATTTCCATGATCTTTCAGGAACCCATGACCTCGCTCAACCCCGTTTTCAAAATCGGAGACCAGATCGCCGAGGTTTTTCGGATACATAGAGATATGGACCGCCGCGATGCGGACGCTGCAGCTGTGGACATGCTCCACAAAGTGGGTATCCCATCCCCGGAAAAGAGGGCCGGAGACTATCCCCACCAGATGAGCGGAGGAATGCGTCAGCGAGTGGTGATCGCGATGGCGCTCGCGTGCGACCCGAAGCTCATGCTGGCCGACGAGCCCACTACTGCGCTGGACGTGACGATACAGGCTCAAATCCTCGAACTGATGAACGATATCAAGAGGAATAAGGGCACAGGAATAATTTTGATCACGCACGACCTCGGGGTCGTCGCGGAAATGGCTGACAGAGTGGCGGTGATGTATGCGGGGCAAGTCGTGGAAGAAGCTCCCGTCGACAAACTTTTTCAATCTCCGCAGCATCCGTATACGATAGGTCTGCTCAAATCGGTGCCCAGGCTGGACAAAGACGCGAAAGAAAAATCGCGGTTGCACGTGATCTCCGGAATGGTGCCGGATCTTCGACAACTGCCCAGGGGATGCAGTTTCCAAGATAGGTGCCCTGAAGTTCAGGAGATCTGCAAGAACGATCCGGCTCTGGAAATAAAATCTACGGGGCACCGGGTTCGGTGCTGGATGAGGGAGTAATCCTGTGCACATCACTACCTTCAGCAGGGAGGACGTATGACTGAAGAAGTTTCGACATACGCGATCGAACAGCGGAGTTGCTACGTGAAGATCCGGTATCGGGTGAGAATTGCCGACGGGCCTGTCCTTAAGGGTGGCGCTGATCCGGAAGTAATGGATTTTGTTACGGGATACGGGCAGGTGGTTCCCGGGCTGGAAAAACGGCTGGTGGGACATGCAGCCGGAGACAAGCTCGCTTTCACCGTACCGCCGGACGAGGCCTTCGGGCCGAGACACCCGCAACTGGTGATCGAAAAAAACAAGGAAGATTTCCATTTTCCTCAGGGAATGCAGCCTATGGTAGGAATGGAACTCCCGATCATTTTGGGGTCGGAGGGTCCGGACACGGTGATGATCCGGGAGATCAAGGAAAAAACCATCGTGGTCGACGCAAACCACCCGCTTTCCGGAGCTTCTCTCCAGTATGAGCTTGAGATAGTGGAAGCCCGGCCTGCGAACGCGGACGACGTCTGTGCCGAATGGGAAGAAAAAGGAGACGGAACATCGTGCTCGGCAGAAGGGGCATGTTCTTCCGGGCTTTGCCAGGTGGTGCTGGGAAATAACGAGCAATCCGAGAATTAAGCCGAATGCGGACGGGTCGATTCTGCAATGCTACAGCACCGTCTGGAGGTCTCCTCTCTGGCAACCCGCGGGTTGCGAGGACTATAATTGTATTGAACGGAGTAATCATTCGGTTCTTTGGCGGAACTGTCTAACGTATCTCATTGAGGGGTACGAAAGGGCGACGCAATCTCGACACGTGAACGCGGAGATTGATTCGCTTCGCTCGCAATGACAGCCTTTTGCCGCCGGGAACTGATGAGTACCGAACGGATTATTGTCTCATTGAAACATGTCGGGGGTTGTGAACAAGCCGGGTGGGGGAATGTGACATGAAGATTTTCATGACCGGGGGATACGGTTTTGTCGGCAGCGCGTTGACTCGCTTTCTTTTGGATAAGGGCCACGAGATCACCTCACTCATTCGCGGCGAAACGAAAGCCAAGCTCTTGCCGCCGAAGGTCGCCTGGGTGTCGGGCGATCCGAACACAGAGGGCACATGGCAGGCCAGCGTTGCAGGGCACGACGTCCTCATTAATCTTGCAGGCGCGACGATATTTCAGAGATGGACTCCCCAATACAAGAAACTTCTGAGGGACAGCAGGATTTTAACGACTCGGCACCTGGTGGAGGCAATCCCTCGGGATGAAGCTTCGCGTGTCACTCTGATCAGCACTTCTGCGGTAGGGTATTACGGGCCGACAGGGGACGAGGAACTCGGAGAAAATGCTCCGGCAGGGTCGGACTTCCTGGCACATCTTGCCCTGGACTGGGAAATCGAGGCTCTGAAAGCCGAACAAAAAGGTGCCCGTGTAGTGATCACTCGTTTCGGGGTGGTGTTCGGCAAAGAGGGCGGAGCGCTTCAGCAGATGATTCTCCCGTTCCGTTTCTTTATGGGCGGGCCCCTGGGTGACGGCCATCAATGGTTCTCGTGGATTCACATCCAGGATCTCTGCCGCGGCGCTGCACATGTCATAGAAAACGCGGACCTTCGAGGCCCGGTGAATTTCACCGCTCCAGTGCCCGTGCGGAATAGAGACCTGGTTCGGGCAATAGGAAACCAATTGAGGAGACCGTCCTTTATGCCTGCCCCGGGTTTCATGATCCGCCTGATTTTCGGGGAATTCGGATCTGTGCTCCTGGCAGGTCAGCGAGTGGTTCCGCGGCTTCTCATGTCCAGAGGATTTCAGTTCAGCTATCCGGATGTGAAGAGCGCTTTGGCGGACATCCTGAGGGATTGAAGAGGCTGGTGGAGTTCACAGCGAAAATTGATGGCCATTTTCCAGCAGACAAAAGCCGTCGCGTCCGTACGTTTCATCCAGAGGCAGCCAGATGGTAAACACGGTACCATCTTCGTCGGATTTGACCGAAATGGAGCCTACGTGATCTTCCACGATTTTCTTGGTGACGGTCAACCCCAGACCCGTGCCATGCTGCTTTGTGGTAAAAAAAGGATTGAACACATTCTGCAGGGCTTCTTCCGGAATTCCGGGACCCTGATTCCGGATTTTCAGTTCGAAGTAGCTGGGTGACGGCAACTCACCTGTTTTCAGGGCCTTATCACTGGGAATGGATACGCCGGTTTCCAGTTCAATGACACTACCGGGCGGCGCTGCGTCTATAGAGTTTGATACCAGGTTCAGCACGAGCTGCTGAAACCGGCCGGGATCCAAGGGCATGTCCCCAATCTCCGGACCGAGGTTGGCCCTCATCTCGAGATTCTTCTCTTTGACTCGTCCTTCAGTTATGGTTATGATGTACTCGATAAGGTCATTCGGATTGACTCTCTGAAGCCGGATGCTTTCTCGCTTGGTGAAGTCGATCAACCTGTCCAGAATTCTTTCCAGCCTTTGGATTTCGGTCACGATAATTCCGGTATACTGCCTGTGTCTGTCCAGATCGATCTGTTCGCCGGCGTTAAACTGACGGGCCATTCTTCGGGCGAATCCGCCGACGATGGCCAGAGGCTGACGGAGTTCGTGGGCCACTTCAGCGGTATGTTCCTCGATTGCCTTGCATTTTCCCGATTGAACGATATGTTCATAGAGTTCGTCAATAATGCGTATCTTCTCAACGAGGGCTTCCTTTGAAGCCTTGAGTTCTTCTTCGAGTTTCCTTCGGACCGTTCTATCCCTCATTACGCCTTCGAAACCCACGGGGCTGTCACCCTCGCCTAATGAGGCCTTGCAGCGAATCCTGACGAACTTCTTGTTTCCTCCGGCATCCACGATACCCACTTCTTCGTCCCAGATTTCGTCCGGTTTCAGTTCGCGTATCGATTCTACCCTGTCACTATCTTCAGGCACCACGTAATACTTCAAAGGCGTGTCCAGTATTCGTTGGACGGGATAGCCGAGAAACTTTTCCACCTGCGTATTGACAAACGTGAATAACCCGCTGCTATCCAAAGAGAAAATGATGTCAGGAACCTGCTCCACGAGATTGCGATACAAGCGCTCGGAATCCTGGACCCATTCTTCATTTCGTTTTCGCTGTGTGATGTCTATGGTCAACTCACTCGCCCCGATAACATCTCCTGCATCGTTCCGTATGGGAGTCGCAGTATGTTCCAGCCACACGACGTTGCCGTCTTTATCATATCGCATTCTTTCGGAGACTGCACGATCGGCTCCTTCAAAAATACGCTTTACGGGACATTCTTCACACGTTCCACCGGCTCCGGCCATGAATTCATGGCACGTCTTTCCCACAGGGTCACCGAACACCTCTTTCAGGCGGCGGTTGGCAAAGACTACCGTAAAATTCCTGTCCAGTTCCCAGAACATCTGACCGGCCGAGTCCAGCAGCTTCCCGAATCTGTCTCTCAGAGACACGTGTGACACGTTCGGCCTCCGGTCGAGCGCCAAGGAGTTCTTTCGGAATTCTCTACGCAATTATTATCATCATTGCTGGCGTTGTCCAGAGGATTCGGCAGTTCAGGAAGTAAGTATTGGAAAATACGCAACATCTCACATCAGCACCTTCATTGCTGACGCCAGGTTCGACGGGAATCAGGCGGGTGAAAAACGCATGGGATTGTGTCTCCCAGGCCGTCCCAACTTTGGAGCGGTATCTATTGAGCATTTTCCGGACGCGATCATCCTCTTTCAACGTGTACAAGAGGCTCGTCATATCAGACAGATCTTGTTCGATACGGCTCACGTACCTCTCCGGATTGGCTTTCAATGCGTTCTCGAGATGGTAGAAAACCTTATCCTCCTCGTTGAGCGCAGCATAGCAGTATGCCATCAAATATGAACCGAGCCCCTTGTCTTCGTCCCGCTCGTATTTTTCAAGATCCTTGTGCACGAGTTCCGCGGAAGCGAGGACTTTCCGCGCCCGATCGACGTCGTTCAAATCCACGAATGTTCGCGCGATGAAGATGAGATAGAGCGGATTCTTTTCGAATTCACCAGCGGCTTCTTTGTAGTATCCGAGTGCCACTTGGGGCTTGTTTGCGGAAGAATATAAATTCCCAATGTTTGCCAGCACTTTGGCCCTTTCTTCGGGAGAACCGGTGAATTCCAGGGCCCGTTCATAATTCTTCATGGCATTGCCGTGATCTCCGAGATTCTTGAAACACACGGCGATGGCGTTGAACCCGAAGAAATTGTCGGGATCCTCTTCCACATAACGGGTAAATGCGTCTATGGCCTGGGTGAACTGTTTGTCCTTGGCCAGCCGCACTCCTTTTTCTTTCCAGTCCTCCTGAGGAGAGACAAATCGGTTATCGAAGACCTTGTCGAGATCGAACGGCATGCCGTGACGCGATGCCCTCCCGGCGCAGCCCGCCACACCCAGAGCGAGGCACAGACAGACGATCAGGCTCACCCTGCCGGCCAGCGTGCCACGACCTCTGAGCCGCGATCGACTCACATCCGCCGGGTACTTCTGACCTCCAATCCGAGGGTGACGATATTGTAATAACATTTGAAAAAGGAAGCCTGCCACAGTTCTCACCAGTGTGATACCGCCGGTTGCCGCCGCGGCCGTACAGGAGGAATTGTTCGCGATTGCGCAGGGATTCCGTCGAATTCGGATATTCCTCTCTTCG
Organism: Desulfomonilaceae bacterium; assembly: GCA_035319325.1. Taxonomy (GTDB): domain Bacteria; phylum Desulfobacterota; class Desulfomonilia; order Desulfomonilales; family Desulfomonilaceae; genus DATHCX01. The sequence continues at coordinate 1,094 of DATHCX010000250.1, read as the reverse complement.
CGACTGCATACCATACTCAACAACTCTTCGCGAAGCAAGTTTCAGAATTTCTGCACATTGACAATTTGCGTCATTAATTATACAATTTGTGATTGCCCGGTCTTTACAAACCTATCGAAAGATTACTTAAAGATGTCCGAGAGCGAGAAAAAAATTGTAACTGTCGGTTCGCGGCTCTCCAAATTCATCGGGGCAAAAGCAACTCGCGAAAAAAAAATGCAAGCCGCTGCGATGCAGGCCGAATTTACCCTGAGAGACACACTCATTATCCTGTGTTACCTCAGTAAGGACCCTGATAGCGACATATCCGGCCAAGCTCGCAAGAATCTCATTCCCGCGGCGAGATCCTGGTACACGAGACCGGACCGTCCTGAATTGCCGGAACCCATTTTCGAAATCGTCAACAAAGTTATCGAAAAAATCGGACTTGGCGAGAAGCGTAGTTCGGAGGGAGCCGACGATGCGGTCGTGCGCGGGAATATCGGTCTTCTGGGTCTTGGCGAAATCATTCAGGCCGTCGATCACAACAATCGAACGGTCGTTATAACTCTGAACAAAGAGGAAGAATCCGCGAAAGTATATACTGAAAACGGCAAGGTCATAGGCGCAGTGTCCGGCACGGAGGACGGTTTGAGCGCTCTGTACAAGGCCTTCTCGTGGGCGAACGCTTCCTTCCTGTATCTCCATGCGCCGCCCGGCCCGTTCCAGAACAGAATTCGGGCGAACACGCTCAACCTCGTAATGGATGCACTGGAACACAGTCCGGACGAAGATCCCTTCGATCTTGAGACAAGCCGGAGTTGGCAAGTTTTCGGCCATCTCAAAGTCATGAACGTATTTGAAATAGCCGAAATATTCGAAATGAACGCCAAACAAACGGTATGTCATCTCAAACGGGATGACTCCGAAGGACACCTGTACTTCAAGAACGGACGAATCGTGAACGCTTCTCTCGGGGACATGTCCGGCATGGAAGCTGCTTGTCATCTCCTCGCGTGGCCCAATGCCAGTTTTCTGATATCCAGGGGCGGCGAACAGGTACCGGAAGCCATTCACGTGGGCATGCAAAATCTTATCATTGAAGCCATGAGACT
>DATHCX010000249.1:0-9096 GCA_035319325.1 Desulfomonilaceae bacterium | reverse complement strand
TCAGCACCTTGCACACCAACGACGCTCTGAGTGCGATCGGCAGAATGCTGGATCTGCAAGTCCCCAGCTTTTTGCTGTCCACCACCGTCGTGGGCCTGATGGCTCAGCGCCTTATCCGAAAAGTCTGTCCCTACTGTTGTGAGGAGTATGAGATTCCGGTCAAAGAACTGAATACCCGGGGGTTCAATTTTGAAGGCCCGGAGAAAATAGTCCTGAAAAGGGGCCGCGGTTGTTTTCAATGCCGAGACACGGGATACTTTAAACGTGAAAGCGTGTACGAAGTGGTGGCCGTCGATGATGATTTCGTAAAGCTCGTCTGCGAGCAGCCGGATATCCGGGCTCTCAAGGAGATGGCAAAAAAGAAGAAGTTCAGTACCTTGTGGGAAAACGCGATTCGGAAAATGCTCAATGGCGGTACCACTCCCGAGGAGGTGCTGAGAGTGGCCAGACCGGATCCGCAGTTTAACGAGCCTGTTCATTTGCGCAGGTCAGTGGCTCATGTCGTACAGGAATTACACGGCCAGGAGCCTCCGCAGGAACAGGGGAAGAAAATAAAAGCGGCCAAAAAAGAGCGATAGCTTTTTCATGTGTTTCAGACTGCACGTATTGAAATTATCCCCCCATTTACCTAATCTTTTGATTCCCTGAAGCGGAAGCCGGTCAGGTCGATTTTTTCAGAGGCGGGGAGATCAGTGACAAAAAAGAAGTACTGTTTCCATATACTCCTGTTTATCATCACCTGTGTGAGCACCACCATTACGGGAGCATTCCTGTATGCTAACCATGAGGCCTCCGAATCGTGGTTTCTCTTCTTCTTGCGGGGATGGGTTTTTTCGGTTCCTCTCATGTCCATCCTCGTCGTCCACGAAATGGGTCATTATCTGACTGGCAAGCGCCACAACCTGGATGTGACGCCCCCCTATTTCATCCCGGCAATACCGCCGTTGGGCACGTTTGGAGCTTTCATCAAAATTCGGTCGCCTATCACTAATTTGAAGGCTCTGGTGGAAATAGGAGCTTCCGGACCCGTGGCGGGGGCCCTGGTGGCGATTCCTATGCTCCTGGTGGGGCTTTGGTTATCCGAAATTCAACAGGTTGAACCTCACAAGGGGGTCTTTGTGAGTTTCGGGTCGTCCATCATCCTCGAGCTGCTTTTCTATATGAGGTTCGGGGATTTTTCTTCGAACGTGTCCATAATTCTGCATCCTACAGCCATAGCGGCATGGTTCGGTCTTTTTGTCACGGCCATGAACCTGCTTCCCATCGGGCAGTTGGACGGCGGTCACGTGATCTATGCGTTATTCGGCCCGCTCTGGGCAAAGAGAATCTCCATCGTCGTGCTAATCGTGCTCGTACCGTTGGGAGTCTTACTGTGGCCCGGTTGGATATTGTTCGGTGCTCTGGCCTTTTTCCTGGGCCTGAAACATCCCCCGCCCCTTGATCCGTATACTCCTCTCGACGGAAAAGGCCGAACTCTGGGGTGGTCGGCGATCATTTTGTTTGTGCTGACTTTTATCCCCATTCCCCTGAGTGTTCTCGAATAGCCCGGACCGCGCAGCAATGGACTCTTGCCGGTTTCCCGGGCAGTCGTTGGTTGTCCCTGGCGATCAATACTTAGCCCAGCAAGCTCAACCTGCAATTTTTTCGATCACGGCCTTTCCGAAGCCGGAGCAGGAAACCTCCGTGGAACCGGGCATGAGACGGGCCAGATCATAGGTAACGATTTTGGCTTGAATCGCGGAAGAAACACCCTGTACGATCAAGTCGGCTGCGTCTTTCCACCCGATGTGCTCAAGCATCATGGCGCCGGAGAGCAGGAGGGATCCCGGATTCACCTTGTCCTGACCTGCATACTTGGGCGCGCTTCCATGGGTTGCCTCGAAGATGGCGGCAGAGTCGCCGATGTTCGCTCCCGGTGCCATTCCCAGTCCGCCCACCTGAGCAGCCAGCGCATCCGATAGATAATCCCCGTTCAGGTTGGGCAGCGCGAGAACCTCGTATTCCGTTGGCCTCAACAGCACCTGCTGAAACATGGAATCCGCGATCCTGTCATTCAGCAGAATTTTTCCCTCGGGCAGAACGCCGTCGTAGTTCTCGGCCACATCGTCTTCCGTGATCACCGTATCGGAGAATTCCTCGCGGGCCAGTTCATAACCCCAATCCCGGAAGCCGCCTTCGGTGAATTTCATGATGTTGCCCTTGTGCACGAGCGTGACGGTCTTTCTTCCATGTTCCAGCGCATAGCGTATTGCCCGGCGCACCAGTCTCTTGGTGGCCCGAGGGCTCATGGGTTTGATGCCGATACCGGAATCCGGATCCACCTGAATCTTCATTCCGTCTCTAAGAAACGTTATTAACCGGCTTGCCTCATTGCTGCGCGATTTCCATTCGATGCCGGCGTACACATCTTCCGTGTTTTCCCGAAAGATGACCATATTTACGTCTTCAGGCCGCAGAACCGGGGAAGGAGCTCCCTGAATGTACCGCACAGGTCTCACGCATGCATACAGATCCAGTTCTCGCCGCAGAGTGACGTTGAGGCTACGGAAGCCACCTCCTATCGGTGTGGTCAGAGGCCCTTTGATGACGATGAGCGCCTCCCGTATGGCCTCAAAAGTCTGGTCAGGAAGAAACTCGCGGTAGGTCTCGAACGATTTTTCTCCGGCAGGAATTTCCCACCAGAATATGCTGCGATCCGGACCGTACGCTTTTCTTACCGCTGCGTCGAACACCGGCCGAGAGGCAGCCCAAATGTCCCCGCCTACACCGTCTCCTTCGATGAAGCCAATGATGGGATTATCGGGAACGAGCAATTTTCCTTTCGAACCGAGCGTTATCCAGGTTCCGTTTTCCGGCGGTGGCTTAAAGACGGAAATCATGGAATTCTCCTCTTGATATTCGGCGCTTCTCCTGAACATACAGCCGCCTCGCAGGCTCGCGGTTCTCAGGATAACCCCGCGTTGCCGTCCGATACGGATGCGCTTTCAAACAAGCAACATTGGGGGAAACCTCTTACAAGAAGCGTCTCCCCGATTTCACGCATTTGAAAACGCAAAGGTATGAGCTGCACTTCGCAACCGGCAACATTCTGAGGTCAGTCGCCTACTGCTTTCTTGCTACGTTTTCCGCGACGAACGTAATCCACGGATGATCGGTACGTTCGCTCACGATATCGAATCCCTGTTCAGTGAACAATTCTTTGAGCACCCGGCCCTGCTCGGCATTTATTCCTGATACTATCCAAAACCTGTGGGAAGTGACCCCCCTCAACGGAACCAGTTCTCTGAGTACCTGGAAAGGAAGGTTCGCTGCAACGAGTTCAGCGCGGGATTCTATAAACAGTCTCGCTTCCCCTTCCCGAATTTCAATCTCGGATTCGAGAGAATTTATCCGGACATTGTAACGAGCAGTATCGATTGCCAGATGATTGCGATCCACTGCAACAATGTGTCGCACCCCCATGCGGGCTGCGGCAAGGGCCAAAATGCCCGAACCCGTGCCGAGATCGAGCATGCAATCTATGCTCTCACGAGAGATGATTTCTTCCAGAAACCTGAGGCATGAAATCGTCGTGGGATGGTTTCCGTCACCGAACACAACGGAGGGATCCAGAAACAGGGCTCCGGTAGGCGGTTCGGGATGATTTTCAGGAACAAAGTGGAAACGTCCTATGGTCATTCCTTGAGGAGGGAGACCCGTTTGCCAGTCCTGGTACGTCATCTCGTGGCGGCCGGTAACAGTGATTCCCGTCGCGGTCAACCGCTCTACGAAATCGTCTTCCGGATCGGTAAAAAAGAGGTACGTGAATTCTTCCTCGTTCCAGAGACCGATATATGAGGAAGGAGGGTCCTGTACGATTCCCGTTTCTCCCCGAATTTCATAAATATAGAGCATCGTTTCGGGGGGGATCATTTCCATCCGCTCGCAGGGAATTTGTTATGCCGAAAACCGATCATTCCTCAGATTCGATTTCCCCCACTTCACGCACGATGGCCAGGTAAATCTCAACTGCGTCCAAAAGATCGCTTTTTGCTTCGGCCAAATCGGCAATTTCGCTCGAGGAGAGATAATCCCTCTTGAGAAGACTATCTATTCTCCGGTTGATTTCGATAATCTGTTCCGGAGATGCCAGTTCACCTATATCCAAATCGCGGGGTTCTCTGGCTTCCGCCATTACTCCGGCCATTTCTTCATCCGGACTGAGCTTATCGATCCAGTTATCCACCAATTTCCATTTGCTGATCGTTGCGGGACTTACGCCCACCCGTTTCGCAAGTTCTTTATTCGTCACATTGCCGGACGCGTCCAGATAAATCTTGATTGCTTTATCACGGGCCGCCTTCTTTCTCACAATTCCGCCAGTATCTTTGGGCAACTGGTCTTGTTCGGTACCCTTCAATTTACCTTCCCAATTGTCGTCTCGCTTCCAGCGGCCTATGGTAAGAGCATTCACTTTGACGGCCTTGGCTATATCCCTGTTCGTGACCTTGCCCCCGGCCTTGGTAAACATTTTTTCAGCCTGAATTCGCGCTTCTTTTTTCATTCTTTGCTCCTCTCGACGTTAAAAAATGCGTCGGGTGGCCGTCGTCAATAATAGATCTCTCTCGTAATGTAACACAAATTGCTCAACAACGTAAATAGCACAGTCTATCATTCCCCGAAAATATTTTGTGAGATCCCGCCCTTAACCCGAACGCATCTTTTGCATCCGCGTGTGTCTTTTCATGAGCCATGTTTTCATGCCGGGATTTCTTCAGGCCGTCGAAGCAGAGCCGACACCCGAGCTGTATGGCCCACATTCAACCTTTCTTGTCGGCGAGACCGCCGAGAATCTTGCGGAGCCGGATTCGTATTCTTTCGGACCAACTGTTCCGTTCACATTGCACAAACTAACCTTTCCTCTTTCTTATGTCTTCTCTGTATATTCGATGCTCCTTGCGGCAAATGTGTTCCATAAATCTTATAGATTTCAAATGAATGGGTGCCGGCCCAGGAACTGCATACCCGCATGAGAAGGACAAACTGATCATTTTGTTCTCCATCGGAGACGAGCAACGAAAGCGAGCCCACCGTCCTCGCCGATTCAACGACGAAGTTGACAGCTGACACCTCATTCTTATAGGGATTCTCAAAAGTAGTGTCGGTTTTGGTTACGCGAAAAGATTCGAAGACTGTCATTGCGAGGGCGAAGCCCGAAGCAATCTCCAATTAACCAAAACAGAGATTGCTTCGTCGTTCCACTCCTCGCAATGACATGATTGGATCGTTCGAATGTGGGCGAGAGTCATGAACGAATCCGACAGAACTTTCGAGAATTGCTATAGGGAAATTCTTATCAGCCCGAAAGGCGGATGGCGCGTCCGCGTTCGGGATAAATATCCTACCACGTGAACCCACGAATGGGGCCGAGCATCTAAGATATTGAAAGTATGAAGGACATGTTTGAGGAGATCGATATGTACGATCTATATATCCTTTTTGCAATATCGATCGGAGTACCCGTTGTTGCGTTTGCCCTGTCACTCTACGCAGTGAAGCGGGCTCTGAAATCAGGAGTTCACCCCATTGGCACGACGCAAACGTGCTGCGTTCAGATGTACGACGTCAACGGGCACTCCAAGGATTTCGGTTGACTGGAGCACCTGTGGTGCCGTACGTTCAGAAACAGGACAAAGCAGTGATCCTGCCGGCATGACAACTGTCTTGCCGCTATCGAGCCTTGTGGGAGGAGATACGGGTACCTGTGCACGGCACAGAGTACGTCCTTGAATCGGCCAATGGCCACGGGACACCTGACAAGGCGAGACAGGTGGGTAAGTCTAGAAAACAACAGCTATATTCCTTTCGGAGGAGAGCCATGGAGTGGAAATCATCAAATCCGGTGTTGGGAGAGAAAACGTGGGAGCGTGTGGCTAGCACGGCAGGCATAGGTGATACCATGACGGTTCAGGGTGTCATCAACAGGGCAATAGCACTTTTGGGGCTCGTCACAATCGGTGCCGCGTGGACCTGGTTCACCTTCTTGCGTGATCCGGCGGCCGCAATGATATGGATGTTGATTGGGCTCATCGGCGGCCTGATACTGTCGCTCGTGACTGTCTTCAAGTCGGAGTGGGCTCCGTTCACCGCTCCAGTGTACGCGGGACTTGAGGGGCTTGCCATAGGCGGCATCTCCGCTTACATGGAACGCTCCTACCCCGGAATTGTAGCCCAAGCGGTGTGCCTCACCTTTGGAACATGCTTTATGATGTTGCTGGCCTACACGTCGGGTCTCATCAAGCCCACCGAGCGATTCAAGGCCGGGATTGTTGCAGCCACAGGAGCCATCTTTCTCGTGTACCTGGTTTCGTTTGCGTTAAGCTTATTCGGGGTCAGGTTTCCCTACATCCACGACACAGGGCTGATCGGGATAGGATTCAGCGCTGTCGTGGTGTGCATTGCGGCCCTGAATCTTGTCCTGGACTTCGACCTCATCGAAACCGGAGTCAGGGAGGAAATGCCCAAATACATGGAATGGTACGCCGCGTTCGCGCTCATGGTCACATTAATCTGGCTATATGTGGAAATACTCAGATTGCTGACAAAGTTGAGAGGACGAGAGTAATAGCTTTTGCCACACGGAGTCACAGGCACCCCTGATAAAGAAGGAGAACTAAATCGCTTCTGCCCCGCCTCTCCGGGGGTGTGCCCTGGGCACGCTCGGCGCATATTGAATTCCCAGGGCCGTAACCGCTCCCTTCGTTTCCTACGCAAAAGCGGAAACGGACTGAAAAGCCCCCAGATTGAAAACCTTATGCAGTAAAGTGGGGTGACGTATGCCAATGCGCTTGCCGGCAAGAAACACACACCATTGACACAACGGTCATCCTCAAAAAAACGCCACCTCACAGCGGTGGCCTGACATGTTGGAATTATTGGTGCCTGAGGACGGACTCGAACCGTCACGGGGACTAGCCCCAAGGGATTTTAAGTCCCTTGTGTCTACCCATTCCACCACTCAGGCGCAGGTTATTTCAGAATAGCAATTCCCGGTACGGCATTCAATGGTGAATGGGGCACCCGGTCCTTTCCATCCGCTGATGCCGGCGAGCCAACTTTATACGCATTCGCCACAAGATTTATGAGATGTCTGGGCTGGGGGCTCTCCTGAGCGAAGTGATGAGACGGCTCTGCGTCGTCCGTAGCTAAGGAGTGCTCCCAGCCTGTGCCCGGAATCGAGTTACCTGCAAAAAAGCGAATCCGTATTAGCCGATGTGTCCGTGCAATCGAAGTTGTCCTGAGACTTCGCACTCAAACCTCATTCGGCACGATTGATACAAGTTTGGCACTCGATCCCGAGAGCGGGAAACCGGCTATATGGAGCGTCCTCCGGCCATAACGTAAATCACTGAAGTATCGTTCGGATTGGAAATGAAGAAGGATTCGTCTCCTCTTAAATGAATCGCGTTCCCTTGCGACAGAGTGACGTCCCCCCTACCGGTGTGCATAATCAGAGACCCGTTCACGGCACACAATATTTCTTCGTACCCTTCACCGGGTTTGATCAGCCGACTACCTTCACCGGCTTCCATAAGGCCGTATACCAAATAGCACGCCTGAGTGTGAAGATCTTTGTCGCCAAGAACGTACTCTCCGCCCTGTGAAGCCGCAAGCCCAGCCACATCGAAACACTTCACTCGGAAGGCTCCTTCACATCAGTCACAGGAGTCTGCACTTCGTCCTGTGCTCTGCGAGTGTCGTATAGGCCTTCGCCGCAACCCGCAGGTTCGAATCGGTGGCCGAGATGTATCCCGATAGTGATTTTTCCGGTATGAACCAGCAATAAGTACGGATACGTCGGGCTGCGGTCTCCGCCAAGGACTCCGATCTGGCGCATGTACAGATTATCCAGATCCGTGTCTTCCAAAAGCTCTTCGGAATTCATCCAGCATAAATCAACAATTGATGCCATGTTCAAATTCTCCTTGAGCCGATTTTATTGCTTCTAGATCTCCGCAGGTCTCCTGTCAAGCAATTTGTTCGGAAAAACGTAGCCCTCAGTTACGAGGGGGAGAGTGCCCAAGCTCTGTCATTGCCAGGAGTGAAACCACGAAGCAATCTCGACACCTAAAGGTGGAAATTGCTTCGGTGCCCTCGCAATGACAGCCTTTTCTCACAACAACTGACGCCTTACGTAACATGGTGGCATTTGGTCCAGGAATGACAGCCTTTTCCCCGCACGCAGCTGCATGCTAGTGTTGTGTCCCGCAAATAGCTTTCACATCACCGACTTGGTCGGAACGCGAATCAGTGTCATTGCGAGGAGCGACGCGACGAAGCAATCTCCAGCCCTTATTCTGCAACTACGCGAGATTGCTTCGCTTCGCTCGCAATGACAAAACCGGCGTCCCTTGCTCGATAAAAACTTCGGGAGAGGCTCAGATGTCCGGTTACGTAAGTTACTTGGGGGACAGCACGCTGGGCTCAAAAAGCCCCGCAAACTGGCAACTCAGACGTTTGACCATCGGTTGCACCTTCCGTTCCTGGTCTTTCTGAACAGAGGGGATGACGGGCTTTTCCAAGCGGGAATCTTCACTTGACATAAGAAGTTCATCGGACTAATATTTATCCCAAGCTATCTTTCCGATAGCTGTTTCTTACCCATCGTGCATGTTTGCCAGAGGTCGAGACGGCCGAAAACATCCTGGCTACCCGGACGTACTTTTCGAGCCCGAACGAAATGAGTCCATGCAGGCGATCCGGCATCCAGGCCAGCGAACCGGTCCGTCGAATCGTTCGTAACGGATCGGACGATCACTCCCACGAACCAACGGAAGGGATCAACTTCTTCATTCAGGAAAAGCAATGACACAAGTATCACAACAGTCTCTGGTTGCTCCGCCTGCGGGCGATTTGGCTTCCGTGATCAATCAGTGTTTTCAATGCGGCAAGTGTTCTGCCGGGTGTCCAGTGGCATCGGAGATGGATTTGATGCCTCACCAGCTGGTTCGTCTTGCGGTGCTGGGCAATGTGGACCGTATCGTGCAGTCCAAGAGTATATGGCTGTGTTTGACGTGCCATACGTGCGGGGCCCGATGTCCGAACGGCATTGATGTT
>DATHCX010000248.1:0-6311 GCA_035319325.1 Desulfomonilaceae bacterium | reverse complement strand
CGGGACGGTGGTCATAGGACGTTCCAACGAATTCGGTATAGATGCCAACTCACAGATCGTGTTCGAGCCAGCGGGCAAGGACTTCATAAGCAAAACCCCTGATGGCAGGCCCGGTAAGAGCTGGAAGGCCCGTTACGCTTTCTTGGGTATAAACGGCCTCGAACTGGTGGAGTGCTTTGGAGAGGGCATGAACGAGGCTGGACTCTCAGTGGAGGGCCTTTTTTTTGAGGAAAGTAAATATGAGGCAGTGGACCAGAAAGACACCTCCAATGCAGTCAGTAGTAATGACTTCGTCTCATGGGTCCTGGGCAATTTTGGGACAATTGATGAGCTGAAACGAGAATTGCCCAATGTTCGTGTCTGGGGAGAATCCGTTGCGCGACTCGGCGGACCACTGCCGCTGCATTTTGCGGCCCACGATCCTTCAGGGAAGTCCATTGTCATTGAATTCATTAACGGCGAGAAAAAGGTCTACGACAACCCGATAGGAGTCATGACCAACATGCCCGAATTCCCGTGGCATATTACTAATCTCCGTAATTACCTGAATTTGAACGCTTTCATTCCCAAGGCAAAGGACTTCAACGGAGTCTCGATCCAGGCTACAGGGACGGGCAGCGGTTGGCTGGGTATTCCCGGAGATTGGAGCCCTCCCTCACGCTTCGTTCGAATCGCTTGCCTCGTGAATACCTGTTCTCCGGCCAAGGATGGGAAAGAGGCACTGAACCTGGCCAAGCATATACTCAATACTGTTGATATTGCTCTGAAGAGTGTTGAAGCCAGCATCAAGGGCAAGACGGGCTCTGAGGCCGTTGTGCAGGAATATACCCAATGGTCGGTCCTGCTCGACCTCACCAATAGAGTCATGTACTACTATTCCTATAATGATATGAACCTGAAAGCGATCGATCTTCAGAAGATGGCTGCCAGCAAACCGCAGAACGCCAAAGTAATACCCATATCTGGAGAATTCTCTGCCACGAGCGTAACCGATAAACTGGTGGTCCTCAAGTGACCGCATGGAGCGCCGCGCAGCGCTCCATGCGGGCTTCATCAAGGGTATCAGGCCCTTAGCTTCATATAAGCAGATACAGGAACTTGCCCCCGTGCAGGCATAAGGTGACTCATGCAACCTCGATCACAAGTGCGAATCCCGGTTTTCCCGTGACATTCCGGCGAAGCTCCATATAGCGGAAGAAGCATCTTGTATGAATAATAATTATCGGGATGTGCTGGAGCGAGTCACTGGGCTCCGATGGGGCAGATAACGCATGCTACGGACACCGAGACGTCATGGTGGAGTGTCGCAAAACTCTCAAGCGAGAAACGCTCATGCGGCGCAAGCAAGCGAACCAAACTATCCCCAGGCCTCCCGGGGCCGAAACTCTCCTCTAATTTCGCACCTCAAAATTCCCATCTCGGTTGACGACATACAATCTTCAACGAGAAATGGCACAACATTGGTAAGGTACACCGCTTCTTCCTCGCCGTTTGTAAAGCCAGTTACGCGCTTTCCTTTTGCGATCGCCGCACATTCATCAATACTACGGATCCCAACATATTAGATTCCTTGATGGAGCAAATACTATTCAAATGGACCGGCGTGGATGCCATAGCCCCCTCGACTAGAGAGGGTAATATGGACGCACGCAAGCTGGCTGTGCTGGAGAAATTCTTCGGTGAATCCTTTGTAGGGACAAACGGTCCTGACCCGACATATGCGGCTTCCATTCTGCTCAATGAGTCTTATCACGAACTATTTGAGATCATGGAAGGACGATTCATGTCCGAGACCCATCTCAAGTCTTTGTAGTACGACGCCATCAAATGTACATGGCATTCCGAAAAACGTGAAATCGTAGCAGATTTCAGCCCAGTAATCACTGAGCTTCAGAATGCCTGTACCAACAATCCCGAGCACGGCAACCAGCTCCTGGGGCAATTCGCCCGTTCGATTCGTGGCATTGGACTATTGTCGCAGGGCGACTATCTCTCCTTTCGCGAGACGTTTATTCCGCAGGACCCATGCCTGGGCTGGGTGATTGATAGTGCTGGGTTGCCAGTCATTAACCATCTTCATGACGGCTTGCGTTCATGGTCACCGCACATGGAAGGGACGGACAACGCTGAGGCTGTCAGGGGAAGTCTCACCGAAGGCGACGGATACATTAATGGACATGCTGGCGACGATGTGATTTACGGGACGGACCGGAACGAGATCCTTGTTAGTGAAGGCGGGGACTCGCTTCTGGTTGCCGGCGGCGGAAACGACCAGATTTGGGTGGTCGGAGCGGGCAACGATATCCTGGACGGTGGAACAGGCAACGATACGTACCTATTCCGCAGAGGCTCAGGGCAGGATACGATCATTGATCCTAAGGCAAGACCCGACACTATTGACACCACCCGGCTCGGCGACATTCAGCACAAAAAAAGTTTTTTTGCTGTGGGAGGGAGCCTTACCTCCACCACCCCGAGCAGGACGTGCCGTAAATTGTCACATGTGTCCACGATGTTGACACACAATTCCCCTGTCAACTCAAACGGTTGTGAAACGAATGACAATGTTTGTCACCTTCCCGGCACATTGCGGCTCTTTCAGCGTTTCTCCGTGTAATGATTTCGGCGCATTACATCGCGGGATTGTGCGGCACGATTCTTGCTTAGACACTGTCTCTGACTCGACGTCCGAGTCAAAGCACCTTCATCACGCAATGTCAGCAACTTACTCGTTGACGACCCGGCCAAGGCAAAGGCACACCTCAGCCTGAGCACAGGTCGATGTCAAAAACCACTAATTTTTGTAAACGCTCCGCGCTGCGGAGCATCTGCTGGTAGACGGAACAGATGAAATGGGACTTATGTCGGGCTCGACATATGGAAACTCAACCCGACGGCTGTCAGGCTGTTGGATCCGTTTCCTTTTTCGTTGTTTTCTCGCGCGATAGGAGGAGGCTATGGATCAATCCCTAATTAGAAAATATCCGCTTGGGTCAATACCGATTTTCATGAAGGGTTGGAAGCTTGGGATCGGGCGCATTCTTGTCCTTGTCCTGGGCCTTGTCCTTGTTGCGGGTTGCCTTGGCACGAGGAGCCCGCAAGAGACTCGTTGGAAAGAACTCAACGAGCGAGCGCTACAGCTCAGGAAGCAGGATAAGTACGCAGAAGGCGTCAGCGTGGCAACCCAGGCTTTGGACCTTGCCGAGAAGACCTTTGGTCCCACCGACCCCAGAGTAGCCGCTGCGCTGGACACCCTGGCCGCGCTTTACTACTCTCAGACAAAGTATCCCGAGGCGGAGGCTCTGTCGAAGCGATCCTTGGTGATATTTGAAAAGAAGCTGGGACCGGACAGTGTCGCAGTGGCCGAGTCTCTCAACAACCTAAGCAACATCTACTTGCGCCAGAAGAGGTATTCCGAGGCAGAGCCTTTGTTGAAGCGGTCCCTGACAATAATGGAAAAGGTCTTTGGACCGGACGATCCCCATGTGGTCCTTCCTCTGTACGGCCTTGCCAGTCTCTGCACGTACCAGGGGAAGTATTCCGAGGCGGAGCCTCTGTTGAAGCGATCCTTGACGATAAGGGAAAAGAAGCTTGGACCTGAACATCCCGATGTGGCTGATGCTCTGCAGAGTGTTGGTAAGCTTTACTTGCGCCAGGGGAAGTATTCCGAGGCGGAGCTTCCGTTGAAGCGGTCCTTGGCAATAACAGAAAAGCCTCAGAGACCGGACAGTGTCGCAGTGGCTATGTCCCTGAACAGCCTGGGCACTCTCTACGGGGCCCAGGAGAGGTATGCCGAGGCAGAGCCTCTGTTAAAGCGGTCCCTGACGATAAGGGAAAAGCTCTTTGGACCGGATGATCCCCATGTGGCCACTGCCCTGTACAGTCTTGGCATTCTCTGCACGCGACTAGGGAAGTATCCCGAGGCGGAGGATATGTTGAAGCGGTCTCAGGAGATCTGGGAAACAAAGCTGGGGACTGAAAATAGTGAGGTAGCTGGATCTCTGCACGGCCTTGGTACGCTTTACTTTGTCCAGGGGAAGTATTCTGATGCGGAGCCTCTGTTGAAGCGGTCTTTGGCGATATTTGAAAAGAAGCTGAGACCTGAACATCCCAATGTAGCCGAGTGTCTCGACGATCTGGCCGAACTCTACAGAAAGACCGGAAACGACCAAGAAGCCTCAAGATTAGAGGAACGTGCCGAAAATATCAAATCTCAGTCAGGGAGTCGTTGAAGTTAAATCACCCCCGGCAAAGCCGCGGGCTTACCTATGTTTCCGTTAGAGAGTCTCCCCATAAGGAACGCTAATCATGGGGCTGAGACAAGATACGGAAATTCCGGGAGAAATAACCCAGGAAATCTGACGAACCTCAGTTGCCCGAAACGCACTTCAGGGGGCCTCAAGAAGAAGACTTGGTGGGATCAATGGAGCAGCATCCCATGCTGTGAGAATAAGTGGCAATCTAGTCAAATAGATAACTATTGTAAATTATTCCTGTAGCAGGGAGGTGATTTATGAACGATAGTTGGATGATAGGTGATCCGGATTTTGGGTACGGGAATTGGGGACCAATCTCGCAGGAAACTTGGGAGTGGTGGATTAGATTCGAAAACTTTCGCGCTAATCTTAATGAAAGCATCGGTTGTGTTTTGAAGCTTGGAGCTCACGGGCTTGCGGTTTGGGCTGCCGAGAAGGTTGGTGAATTCTTTGTTGTTTGTGGGTCGCCTAACGCCGTGGAGTGGAGCATTTCCACGGCCATGATTCACTCTTACGAACTATGGGATACTCTGGTCCACGAATGCTATCCCGTGTTCTGGCACATTGTGCATGGACGAGAGCCGTATACACCTAGAGTGGATCCCTTGGTGCTGGATCTCGATGGCGATGGCATCAAGACAGCTAGTGTGAACGGTCCCACGTTGACATTCTTCGACAATAATGTTGACGCTTTTGCGGAGCAGACTGGCTGGATCGCTCCGGGTAGTGGCTTGTTGTGCATGGACAGAAACGGCAACGGCATCATTGATGACGGAAAAGAATTGTTCGGTAATCAGACAATATTGGCAAATGGCCAAAAAGCAGCAAATGGCTTCCACGCGTTGGCCGAATTGGATAGCAATCACGACGGCAAGATTGACGCTAACGATTCGGGATTCTGGCAGCTAAGAGTCTTCAAGCTCAACGACGCGGATGATACGTACCAGCTTTATACGCTCAATGAACTGGGCATCAAGTCCATAAATCTTGATTCAACTGTAATGAATTCCGTTGATGCACAAGGGAACACCCAGAACCGGGTAGGCACCTTCGAAATGGCTGACGGGACCATCCGGCAAATTGCCGATTACAGTTTTCAGATAGATACAACATATACTGTTGCCACTGCATGGCTCGATGTTCCGGATGATATCGCAGCGCTTCCCGACGTTCCGGGATATGGCAACGTGTATAGCCTGCACCAGGCCATGGTGCGTGATGCTTCCGGCCGACTTGAGGCGTTGGTCGAGGAGTTCGCAGCAGAAGAAGATCTCACCCAACGCTCGTCTATCCTTGAGCAAATAATCTTCGCATGGACGGGTTCAAACACTCCAGGAGAAGTCGGAGATCCCTGGGGCTGGGCCAAATTCAAGGCGCTTGAAAAGTTTTACGGCGCTTCGTGGCCGGTTTTTACTTGGTTCGGTGGAGGTTCTGGCGGCAGTGGCGACGTAATCCCAATTCCTCCGTGGACTCCAGGGCGCTTGGCCCCACGTATGGAAATCCAATCCGACGGCTGTCAGGCTTATGAATCCGTTTCCTTTTAGACGTTTTCCCGCTCGAGAGGGCAGGGAGTACAGGGATTTCTTTCATGCCATCAGGCTGTGACTGATGATTTTATGGGGTGAAGATGAATGCAATGGTGCGATTGTTCGTGGCGATATTGGTCATCTCAAGTTCTTACGCCTATGGCGGACAACCTGAGACTCACACCACTTTTTCCTTTGGCCTTCCTTTCTACGCGACGCAGAGCGAACCATGCCCAAGATATCCTGAGGGGCTCTGCTTGGCCGATCCAGGTCCGTTTTGCCACGATAAAGTGGCTCTGATATCCGAAACAGGAGTCTGTAACGCAAGGACCTCATTCAGATTCCCTTACACGCATCCGGGCAGTGGGGACTTTGAAGCCACCGCATTGGAGGGAGCTGAGGAATGCCTTAGCTTCGCTGCGGCTGCAGTTATCGGGGTTCACGCCGAAGCGATCCGCCTGATTTCGCCAGAAGAAAATACGCCGGCCGTGCCCAAAGATATGGAATCAAAAGCACGCGCACTTCTAAG
>DATHCX010000247.1:0-6023 GCA_035319325.1 Desulfomonilaceae bacterium | reverse complement strand
TCCCCCCGCGAGGTCAATCCTGTTGGGGGCAGTCACGGTGATCTTCATGTCAGTATCCCAGGTCTTCATCAAGGATGACCACGCTGATTTTCGTGAATATGGGTTGGCGATGAATGACGCTCGTGATGCGACAGATCCGCTCGGGCGAATCGCAATCCATGCAATGCCCCGTCACCACGCACGGAGTTTTCCTGCCCAGGCTCATGGCTCGAATCGGCCCTGCTACCTCGTCTATGCGATTGATGGCAGCGTCGAGGTCAGAGACGATTTTGTTTCTCCCCACCACGAGGATTACTCTTCCCGGGCCGAACGTCATGGCATTTGTTCGGTTTCCGCAGCCTTCCCTGTTCACGATTTCACCGGTGGTGGTAACAGCGTTCGCCGACGTGAGGAAGAGGTCTGAAAGCATTTGATTCTTGCGGCACTGGAGTTCTTCGGCTGTTCCGGGCTTGAGCTGCCAATGGTCGTACAGTGTTTTACCCGCGTTTTCGAGCATGGGCACAATACCCAGAGCACGTACCGTGTGTGTGCCTGCTATTCCCACGCTCTTGCAGTCGGCGGCCGCTTCCATGATGAAATTCGCAACTTCTTGCTTCGTTGCAAAGAAGTGCGCATCGAACCCGTGTTTTTTCAAAGAATCCAAAGTGGTGTCCACGACTATTTTCTGATGGTTCCGCACGAATTCGTCCATTGAATCCTCCTTGCCTGAGTTGTTGTTTGTGTCCGGCAGCATCCCGGTCACTCGGATGGCTTCACGCCGAAAGTTTTTCTGGTGGGGTCAGTTGTTCATCTCCGACCGTACCGAGCCCGATTCATGGCGATGCGGGCACCATTCACCCGGCTGGGTGCCTTTCAAAAAGGGTTCGTGAATCACCTTCGGGCATATTGACGTTGCCCGTAACCCAGTGAGGACACAAATTTTTCTGAACACAATTCCGTCGGGTATACGAGCTGGCACATGGGAACCTGAATCAGGTTTTCGCAGGAGTCGGTTCACGAGAGTTCCGATCTTCACCTCTTTTGGATGATTTCCCTGAACCCGGAGAACCAGGAGAGTATCACCCCGGTATGCGACCCCCCAGCTTCCCCCCGCGTCACGCGCGCTGAAGACGGACGGCTGGCTCCAGTTCGAGTCTTGGCCTTCGTCTCCCGGCTGGGCCGGCTCAAGTCCTTTCATCGCATGATTGGCAATATACAGCACTGCAGGTTTGATCCCCACGCGTTTTCGCTCCGGTGCCGTTTCAGTGCCGTAGTCTCCAACAATTTTTGTCCCCGGTCCAAAGGTCACTTTTGTTCCCAGTGTTGCGAGAATGGAAAAGATTTGAGCCATTCCCATGGGGTGCACCGGGTCGACTGCCACGCTGTCACCGCTGGAACGCGCATTGACTCCAAACTCCTTCAAGACGGAACAAATTTTGTCCTGGCCGAGAGTGGATACCAATTTTTCTACCAGGAAAGGGGCATCATTGCGAAAAGCCTGTCTGAAGGTCACCGCGGAGGAGTGGGTGGGGATGAAGAGCTGTGAGGTAAGCGTATATCGTGCTCGATCCGGCTTGTCGGGGATCAGGGCGGGAATTATCACCAGGGGCGCAAACGTCTCCACAGAACCGCCGCTGCCTGACCATTTCTGCAACGCCGGGGCACAATATGCTTTCAGCTCCCCGGTTTCCGGGTTGGCAAGAATCAAATGCGATTGGACTCCAGCGTCCTCCATTCCTTTCAACGCAAGTTCCGCTTCGTACTGGAGCAAAGGGTCAACCGACGTAATAACATCCTGCCTGGTTCCCGCCGCACCGGGAAGGTCCCCCGGCAATGTCTCCTTTACGAGATCCAGAAAAGCGGAGGCTTTTAGCGAGGCAGAGCCCGGCTTGAGCATTTTCACGGGGCTGTTTACCGCTTCTTCGTACTCGTCCCGGGAAATCTTTCCTGCCTTGAGCAGAAGTCCGAGAATCGTATTCCTTCTTCCCAGAGCACGTTCCGGGTGCCGGTAGGGATTGATCACATTCGGAGCCCTGATGGTGGCCGCGATCAACGCACATTCTCCCGCATCCAATTCGGAAAGATCCTTGCCGAAAAGGTGCCGGGCCGCCTCGGAAACGCCCCTGATGGGAATGTTGCCCCACTGTCCGAAGTACACCCTGTTCAGGTATGCCTGCAAAATCCTTTTCTTGCTGTAAACCGCATCCGCGGCGACAGCGAGCAAGATTTCGTTTATTTTCCTCCCCATGGTCTTTTCGGGATTCAGGATCGCCATTCTGACCAGCTGCTGCGAAATAGTGCTTCCCCCCTGAACGTACCGTCCCGCCTTTATATTGGTTCTCACAGCGTCAGCAATGGAGGAGAGGTCGATTCCCTGATGGGTAAAGAAACGTGTGTCTTCCGTCAGTACCACTGCATCTATGAGCAACCCGGGAATCCGCCCCAAAATGACCGGACGGCACAATTCCGGGGCATATCCTTTCGCAGGGATGATACTCAACAATTCCGGTTCGAAGGTCACCCCGGTCACATCCTCAAGAGATCGCATGAGACGAATCGATGTGATCCGGTTCCAATCCAAATTCAGGCTGACTGGGCCGCTTACAATACCTTCTCCGCTCAGCGGGCAATGTTTCAAATTTATATTGAAACCCGAACCGGATTGGGTCCATTGGCCGGGGTTCGGTACGGCCGTGGAAGTTTTGACGTACCCAAGCCTTGCCAGACGTTCCGCCAGCCGCGAATTGCCCAGATCGTCTCCCACCCGTATGGCAAAAGGGGCAGAATAGATAAATATGGGCCACCGATTCAGCTTCACTTCAAAAGTCCACACGACGATGGCCACAAGAATCAGAACGTAGCCGGCAGCAGCTACCAGGAGCCACTTGAACGCCCTTACCAGCGCTCTCACAAATTTTCCAGGCTTAAGAGTCAACTGCCTCTGCGCCCATGATTGTCAAGCAGGATATTCACGTCGAGAACCGCCCTCGACCGGAAGTCACTATATCAAACCTCCAGGAAGATCAATACCCGGCGAACAATCATTTCTCCTGAAACTGGAGATAGCGTACCGGATTTTCGAGGCCGGGCGAGCCCCAGGTCGTCAATTTCGGCTTTTGAGGTAGGTTACCGCGTCGTCTAGACCTTCGAGAGTGAGTTCGTACATGCGGAAAATATTCGCTATCGCGCCGATGGTCCGAGTCATGGGCCACAGCCGTAAAGGGGTAGGATTCAGCCACACGGAATGCTTGAATACCTGGGAAAGAAGATTCAACCGGTCGATGCTCGGAAGCCCGCTGCGCTCTTCAATATGAATGGAGCCGTCTGTAGCCATCAGTTCGTACGGAGCCATACTCGCATCACCGACAATTATCAGCCTGCTTTCAGGATCCCAGCCGGCGAGATCCGCAACCTTTCGAGGCTTGTACCGCCGGGGAGGATCCTCAAAGACAAAATCATAAATGGTATTATGGAAAAAGAAGGTCTTGAGATCCTTGAATTGCGACCTGGAGTAATTGAACAGTGTCTGGACCACGTCGACATAAGGATCCATGGACCATCCACCGTTGTCGATCATCAGGATCACTTTCAGGCGATCCCGGAGACTCCTGTCGAACATTATCTCTATTTCACCTGCGTTCTTCGTGGTGGCGCGAATACTCTCGTCTATGTTTACCTGGTCTTTAGGCCCCACGGGAACCAGTCGCCTCAGGCGTTTCAGGGCTTCGCCCATCTGAGCCTGCGTGAGAGGTCCTTCCAGGGAATAATCCCTGTACCGCCTGTCCATCGCCACTTTCACCGCGGATTTATTCCTGGACCTGCCGCCTACCCGCATGCCGCCGGGATGAAATCCCGAATGGCCGACGGGCGACGTGCCTCCGGTGCCGATCCAACGACTGCCTCCGTGATGTTCTCCGTCCTGCTCTTTGAGGCGATCCAGGAAATACTGAATCAGCTCTTCCGGAGACATAGCGTTGATCTGTTCTTGAGTTATTCCGAGCGCATCGGCCAGTGCTTCCGGGTTCTTGAGCCATTCCGCCAACAGCTCCCTGGCAGCAGCTTCCAGGTCGACTCCCTTGAAATCCGGCAATTCAGCGCCTCGAAAGAAATGGGCGAAAACGCGGTCGTAAATGTCAAAATAGCGCTCGCTCTTGACTAATACAGCTCTTGCAGCCGTGTAGAAATCGTCGAGACCGGTGACGATCCCCTTCTTCAATGCTTCTTGCAATTTCAAAAAAGAGGTGGGGGAAACCGGTATCCCCGAGTCTCTCAAGAGATAAAAGAATTCGACAAACATGATGCTTTCCTGATCAAGCGCGCAAACGGCGGCTTTGCTGAAGTGCCTGTTGATAGTCAGGGCTCTTCTTGAACAATATCCCCAGAAAAGGCACCTTGCCCAGCATCAGATCTTTTGGTCTGAAGTCCGGATCGTTCCTTAACGCTCTGATCCAATTGATCAATTCGCGGGTCGCGGGTTTTTTTTCTATTCCCTGAAATTCGCGAAGTTTGTAGAACGTTTTCACGCACAGGTCCATAAGCTCTTGATCCAGGTCAGGAAAATGGACTCGAAGGATTTCCCTCATCATGTCCGGGTCCGGAAATGCGATATGATGAAAGTTGCACCGGCCGAGAAACGGGTCGGACAAGTCTTTCTTGGCATTGGAAGTAATGACGATTACCGGCCTGTTCTTGGCCTGGATCGTCTTATCGATCTCCATGATATCGAATTCCATCTGATCGAGAACGTCGAGCATGTCGTCCTGAAAATCGGTGTCAGCCTTGTCGATCTCATCGATAAGCAAGACCACTTTTGCCCCGGCAACAAAAGCCTGGCCGATTTTGCCCATCCGAATATATTCCTCGATATTGCTCACATCGCGAGAAGAATCGCCGAATCTGCTGTCATTGAGGCGCGTCAGGGTATCGTACTGATAGAGAGCATCCACAAGCTTCAGGCTGGATTTGACGTTCAACACCAGCAGGGGCATTGCCAGACTCTCTGCTATGGCATGGGCAAGCATGGTCTTGCCGGTTCCCGGTTCGCCTTTGAGCAGCAGGGGCATTTCTAATGCCATTGATATATTCACGATTTTGGCCAGTTCCTGGTCCAGGACATATCGAGACGCGCCTGTGAACACAGGTTGAGTGAATTCGTGCATGGACTGTAGCTCCTCTTTTCTCCTGAATAGCTTGGACTGCAAAATTTTTTCCAACATCGAGAGGTACCTCGTCAAGTTCTCCATACGATTATTAGCGGCCCGTGAAGAGAGAGTCAATCCCATTGGGGATGAGACTCCGTCCGCATGGAGCAAGACGCTCTCTATGGTATGCGAATATATACTTTATCATTTCCCGGGAACCGCGTCGAGTCCGGCACAATCTGTCATCGCGGAATTGCAGGCGCGTCGGCGGGTACGGGAGGCACGGCGGAACCACGAATATCATGGTCTCGGCAAGCGTACTAACTTGCAGACGTGCCCCCTCCGCACTAAAAGTTGATCCGATTTTTCGCTTGACAATCTATTTTGCGGCCGGTTAATGTAAGGTCCCGATGTGGTAGAGCTGAACTCTCGCGGTTGACGCAAGACGTGGTTTAAAAAAAGGGTTGACAACGAAGCTTATTTTTGCAATAAACTTTAATCACATCCGGAGTTATAATTTATTTGGAGGCAATCCAAATTCAGTATGTAAGCTTCCTTTGAAAAAGGATTGATGAAAGGAGGATGAGGGTATGGTTAAGAGGACTTTGGTTGTTCTCAGTATTTTGTCGCTTATGGTTATGGCGGCGGGAACGTCGTTTGCATTTGCGCCTGGATGGCCGGGCGACTGCGCTCCGGCAGCACCCTGTTTCGTTCCGGTGGAGTGTTGCCCGTATCCCCTACCAACCACGATAATCAAGACATGGTCGTGCAATATAGAGGGCCCGTGCCCTGCTCCCGGTCCGGCGGCATGCGGCACGTCGTCTTGCGGAACCGGTGGCGGTGGAATGTTCTGCTCGCTCGCGACCGCTGTTGCGACACCGTTCGACTTCCTCTTTGGCGGAT
>DATHCX010000246.1:0-22949 GCA_035319325.1 Desulfomonilaceae bacterium | reverse complement strand
ACCGGCAAGGTGTACCAGGTTCCCATCCTGTACCTCACGGAATGTATGGGCATCGCGTTCCAAAACCCCAGAGCGAAAACATGGTTCAACAGGCATATCGTGTCTCCGGAAACCATGCTGGCCGGAAAAGGACTGATCTAGCAAGGAATAGACGTAACCAGCCGTATCCTCGAGACCCGGGCATCACGTCCCGGGTTTTCTCACTGTTTCCAGCGCATCTTTAAAGGGAATTCCCAAGATTTCCCGCTGCCAAAGGCGTCCCAGATAGCCGCCGATCTGCCTGCGGTGCTCCGGCTGCACAATGAAGCCCGGATTGGGATGGGTTTGTACCAGAAACGGCGTAGGATTCAACACCTGCCCGGACCTGTACTCTGCAGCGGTCTTGGGGTCGTTCATGGCGGCCAGCAGGTAGGCGAAATTCCCGTAGAGCCCCCCGCTGTCCACATGTTCGACGATCTGTTGAAACACCCCTGCAAGGGACACCATGATAGGGTCCATCACCGCGTGGCCGCCGGCTTTGCACATCTGGCTGGACCACATGCAGCGGCATGCTAGAGGCCGAACCTGATAAACCGGACATTCGTCACCCTCCATGAGCTGACACGGTCCCGTATCCCATTTCCCATTTGCCCCGGGCGGTTCTTGTTTTCCGAGGCAATACTCCGCGAGGGCATTCATACTGATCACGTGTTGGCCCCCGGCGGTGGGTAGCTCGGAAAGAGCTTTGTTTAATAGGTCTTTCTTGCCGAGTTCTTCGACATAATTCAGGACAAGCGCCGCCTCCGCAGTGGTGGCAATGACACGGTTCGTGCAACAGGCTACACAATGACGTGTACATGCGGTCTGAAATTCCCGGACACTTTCGTCGTAGGTTTCGTACACGCACAGCAGAAGAGCTTTCTTCAGGTCGACAGTCGTCATGAAGCACTCACTCCGGAGATCCGGATTGCCTGCATGCGGTGACCTCGATGAGGACACGCAGGCCGAGAGGCAATGAAGCCACCCCTACCGTTGTCCTGGCCGGGGGATCGTTGGGAAAAAAAGTGCCGTACGTTTCATTCATGGCCTGAAAATCGTTCATGTCCGTCAGGAATACGACGCATCGTGCAACATCTCTAAGCGAAGATCCCGCGGCTTCCAAAATCGTTTGGATGTTTTTGAAGGCCTGGGCTGTTTCGGCTCGCACTCCCCCTTCTGCTACCTTACCGGTGGCAGGATCGACGCCCTTTTCAGCGGAGACGAAAACCCAATCATTCACCGCGATTGCCTGCGAATAGGGCCCCACCGGTTTTCCTGCCGCTGCCGCGGCCACGACGGTCCTTGCCATGACGCACTGCTCCTTGTCTTATAAGGAAATTGTACAGAGAGGACACTCTCCTGCTCGCCCGGATTGTCCCGAAACATGGAATTGCATATCAGGAATGCTGTCCGCAATGGGAAAAAGCGACAATAATTCCAAAACGCGGTCATTAGCATTGTTTTTCTTCCGCAATTGCGAATACAATGAAAGAGCAACCACGTTGATTGTACCACGCTGAAGCGTAAATACCAACGAGGCTGCGCCAGACCACCGGGTACGAGGGGAAAAAATGAATTCATGGCGCCAGCCGTTGAACAACCCTGGCGGACACTTGACGCGCAGCACAAAATGAACGGAGGTGAATTGCTATGAATGAAGTCATGGATCAGTGGACGAAAATGATGGAGAAAATGTGGTCTCCCTGGCAAAAGGTCATGACTGATTTTCCGTGGCCGATGAAACCGGAGACTCCGTTTCCGGGAAAATGGAGTTCCTGGTTTGCAGCACTACGCTCCAGTTACGAAATTAATCTATCCTGGTGGCAAACGTTCATGGAACAAAGCGAGGAAATGTTTTTCAAAATGTTCAAGGAAGCGCCTATTCATACGCAGGCGCTGGAGCAACAGCTCCGGGAATTCTGGGAAGTGTTGACGAAAGCGCAGAAAACGCAAACTGATATTGTCAAAGAGCAACTCCAGAGAATGGAAAACCTTCTGAAAGAAAAGGAAGAAGGTCACTGAATTCAGTCGTTGTGAAGCACGTATTGGCGCGGACGCATGAGAAAAACTCCTGAAAGGGAGTTTTTCCGCTCCTGGAGCGCGAACGGCCTCTGAAAACATCCCATTCACTGCATAACCATCTATAAGTGAAGCGCTTTCATGGGTACAGAAACACTACACGGATTACACGTTCTGCCGCTCGGAGGCCTTGGAGAAATAGGCCTCAACATGATGCTGGTCGCGTTCGGCAAAGATGCCTTTATCATCGACACGGGGCTGATGTTTCCGGATGAGTCCATGCCGGGAATCGATATCGTCATACCGGATCTCGAACCGGTCCTGCGCGGAGACTGGAACATACTGGGCATCGTGCTGACCCACGGCCATGAAGATCACATCGGTGCCCTTCCCTATGTGCTGAAGAAAATTCCGGTTCCGGTGTTCGCCACCGGCCTGACAATGGGGATGGTAGAAAATAAGCTGGAAGAGTTCGGCCTCGTGGGCAGTACGGACCGGCGGATCATGTCACCGGACCACATCGTCGAACTTGGTCCCTTCCGCATCGATAGTTTCGCCATGTGTCATTCCGTGGCTGACGGTGTTGGTCTGGCGATCCAAACTCCCGCAGGAGTCGTTATTCATTCCGGCGACTTCAAGCTCGATCCCACCCCCATAGACGGCAGGTTGTGCGATCTGGAAAAACTTGCGGCATATTCACGCAGTCATGTGCTGGCACTGTTCTCGGATAGCACGAATGTGGAAAAGAAGGGGAGCACCAGATCGGAAAGCATGATCCGTCCGGCCTTTGAAAAGATTTTTAAAGAAGCTGCCGGGAGGATCCTGATCGCCACCTTTTCTTCAAACATTCATCGGATTCAACAGGTGCTGGACCTGGCTCAGGAATATGGCAGAAAGGTCGTGCTCGTAGGCAGGTCCATGGCCTCCAACGCACGAATAGCCACAGATCGCGGCTATCTGGAGATTCCTGAAGGCATTCTCGTCGATATGAAGGAGTTGGGGAGCATTCCCGAGAACAGGCTGACAATCCTGTCCACGGGATCGCAGGGCGAGCCTATGTCAGCCTTGTCGCTCATGGCATTCGACAAGCACAAATACCTCAAAGTCAAGCCCGCTGACGTGGTGGTGCTTTCGTCCAGGTTCATACCGGGTAACGAGAAGGCCATCAACCACATTATTAACGAGTTCGCCCGTAGAGGAGCTCACGTGATGTACGAGAAGATATCCGATGTCCACGTGTCCGGCCATGCAAGTCAGGAAGAGCTGCGCTATCTTATCCGGCTGGTAAAGCCGAACTGCTTTATTCCGGTTCACGGGGAATACCGGCATCTGCTGTTGCATGCTCAGATAGCCATAGAAGAAGGTGTTCCTCCTGAGCGGGTCCTCGTGGCCCAAGATGGGGACCTGATCGAAATGAACTCTGCGGGCGCCAGAATTGTTGACCAGTTGGATGCAGGCCGCATATTTGTCCACGGAAAAGGAGTGGGCGATATAGGCCACGATGTTCTCCGCGATCGGCGCACCCTGTCCGAAGTGGGGATCGTGACCGTGGTCCTCGTAATCAGTGAAATCGGTAGAGTCCTCGTGGGGCCGGAACTCTATTCCCGCGGGGTGACATTCGACGAGGTGGAGCCTGAGCTCCTGGAAGGGGTACGCACGGAAGTGGAGGAAAAACTCAGCTACCTGGATCCCCAAACGCCCCAGGATTGGGAAGCCTCGAAAGATGAGATACGTCTGGCAGTGCGGAGAAATATAAATCGGGTGCTGGGGAGAAAACCCCTGGTTCAGACGATAATCTTGCAGGTATGACGTCCGTGTGCGCTCAACGAGATCGAGCGAGACAAAGTCTGCTTTTGTATTTTTCCGGGTATGCATTCAGTTACGGGCGAAAACAGATTGGCATTGGGAGCACTGCACAGCAATCTGCGCTTGTATATATGGAGATTGCTTCGCTTCGTTCGCAATGATCCGGCCAGAGAAGAGCATTGTCCCCCGCGTACGTGAATGGTTAGTTTGTGGCGTTCTCTGTGCTGGACTTGTTCCAGCGGTGTAGCTATATTGCTGCACATTGAAAATGGTGCTTTCCCTCCGCAGTCAGCCAGGTTATCCTCCCAGCGCAGTAAGGCAGGCCGTCCGAAGCGAAGGGGCACATGGCTGGTGGACGCATTCCCAATACGCAGCACTATAGAATGTTGGCGATTTACGAGTGTGAGTCTTTCCCGGCCGTCGCAACAGTGTTGTGCCATCACGAATAATCTTAGAAAAAAGAGGCATTCTTATGGAGTACACAAACATTCTCGTTGAAATCCAGGGGGCCATAGGCGTGATCACGCTCAATTCGCCGAAGACTATCAACGCGTTGTCAAAAAACATGATCGGAGAAATCATTGCCGCGCTGGAGGGTTTTGCCGCCGATAAATCGGTAAGGGTTTTGATCATCAAGGCAAACGGAAAACATTTCTGCTCCGGCCATAATCTCTCGGAAATGGTGGATGGCGACAAGTCGGAGTATCGTTTCATTTTCGAGCAATGCTCGCGCATGATGCAGCTTGTCCACAAAGTCCCGCAAACGGTAATTGCCCAGGTTCACGGAGTCGCTACCGCCGCAGGGTGTCAGCTCGTCGCGACATGCGATCTGGCAGTGGCGGACGAGACTGCCAGGTTCGCTACTCCGGGTGTGAGAATAGGCCTGTTTTGTACAACTCCCATGGTGGCCCTTTCCCGGGCAGTGGGCAGAAAACTGGCGCTGGAGATGCTCCTGACAGGCCGAATGGTCCCCGCGGACGAAGCAGAACGCCACGGCTTGGTCAACAAAGTCGTTCCCGAGGCAGAGCTCGAGAAAACCACGATGGATCTGGCGCTTTCCATTGCCGAAGCAAGCCCCTTGGTGCTGGCAATCGGAAAGAAAGCGTTTTACAACCAGATCGAACTTGACGAGACGCGGGCATACGAATACGGCAACGACGTAATCACGCTGAACCTCATGACCGATGACGCTCAGAACGGAATCAAAGCATTTCTGGAAAAAAGAAAACCAACCTGGGTAGGCCGGTAAGAGGAGTGCGGGTCCAAGAAGCGAACTTGGGGGGACCTGTTTGCGAGAAGCTCTGCGATTCTCAATAGTTGCATCGACAGGGCTTACTTTTCCAGCGCAGGCGAATCAAACCACAAACCGGTCACTTTGAATTCTCCGTCCTTCTCGTCAAGGACCAGTTTCACGAGGACGTCGTCTTTTTCTTTACCGAATTGTGCTTTGAAAAGAGTAATTGTCTGCCCAAGCTGTCTGTATGAGCCCAGGTATTCCATGGTTTTAAATTTTCCGAGATTTTTCTGCAGATTTCTCTGCAAGAGGAGAAAGGACTCCCTGTCGTTGGCTCGTTTCATCGCTGACGAAAAATCCTGGGAATACGCTCCGTAGTCCCCGTCAAACGTGCCCTGAATAAGGTTCAGAAAGATGTGGGAAGCCTTTTCCCGCACCAAATCCGGATCATCCGCGCGAGCCGAATGAGTCTCCTGAAAGGAACTCGCCGCGAGAAAAGCGGTGAGAATACCTGCTATGAATACGTACCTACTGGAAATGAGTTTCATTTCATACCGTTGCGCTTTCAAACAAGTAAGATTGGGGGGACCCTCTTTAGTAAAGAGTGTCTCGCCCAACCCCCCTCCCACAAACTTCTATCATGCACCGGGAACTTGCATTTCACCTTCGGAAATGCAAGTTCCCGGCGAGTGCTAACAGTTCTTGAGGTGGGGTCCGGGGAGGAACTTCTTACAAGAAGTGCCTACCCGATTCTTTCGGGGACGGCAGAACTGGTGTATTGCCTGAAAGAATACAATCGAGATCGTGATCATTCAGTTATTCGGGGGGAGTGCCTAAGCTCTGTCATTGCAAGGAGTGACACGACGAAGCAATCTCGACACTTAAAAGCGAAGATTGCTTCGCTGTGCTCGCAATAACAGCCTTTTCCCGCCCGTGACTGAATGGCTTCTCGAGATCCTAAACACATGTGGGCAAGATACCGGTACTGATCTTCCCCACCTGCACGAACCGGATTTCTACTTTTTACGTTCTTCTTTAACCTCTTCGAAGTCTGCATCGACGACATCTTCGTCCCGTCTGCCGCCCTGCGCCTGCTGTTCGCCCGCACCCTGAGCATGCTCGGGTCCTCCTGCTCCGGCGCCGCCCGCGGCTTGCTGGTACATAGCCTCGGCGAGTTTGTGAGAAGCCTGCTGAAGCTCTTCCATCGAGGACTTGATGGCATCGGTGTCTGAGCCGTCCATAGCTGATTTGGTCTTTGTCAGAGCGGCTTCAATGGCGCTCTTGACGGAAGCGTCGACCTTGTCTCCGTGTTCCTTGAGGGATTTCTCAGTCATGTACACCAGAGAGTCCGCCTGGTTGCGCGCATCCACGAGATCACGTTTCTTCTTATCTTCTTCGGCATGAGCTTCGGCATCCTGCACCATGTTCTTGATTTCTTCTTCTGTCAGCCCGCTGGAAGCGGTTATCTTGATGGACTGCTCTCTGCCCGTGCCCAGATCTTTTGCTGAAACGTGCACAATACCGTTTGCGTCGATATCGAAGGTCACTTCGACCTGAGGCACTCCTCTCGGTGCAGGCGGGATGCCCACGAGTTCAAATCTGCCGAGGGTCTTGTTGTTTCCGGCCATCTGGCGTTCACCCTGAAGCACGTGAATGGACACGGATGGCTGGTTATCCGATGCGGTGGAAAAAATCTGGCTTTTCTTCGTCGGGATCGTCGTATTCTTTTCGATGAGTTTCGTAAAAACACCGCCGAGGGTTTCGATCCCGAGGGATAGGGGCGTGACGTCCAACAATAACACGTCTTTTACTTCGCCTTTAAGAACCCCACCCTGGATCGCCGCGCCTATTGCGACAACTTCGTCGGGATTGACCCCTTTGTGGGGCTCTTTGCCAAAAACATCCTTTACTTTTGCCTGCACTGCGGGCATGCGGGTCATTCCGCCCACGAGAATTACCTCGTCAATTTCGGACGGGCTCAGGTTGGCATCCTTGAGTGCTGTACGGCAAGGCCCGACAGTCCGCTCGATGAGATCGTCAACCAATCCCTCGAGTTTTGCCCTCGTAAGTTTCATCGTAAGGTGTTTCGGTCCGGCCGCATCTGCGGTGATAAAGGGCAGGTTGATGTCTGTCTCCATCGAAGAGCTCAGCTCTATTTTCGCCTTCTCCGCTGCTTCCTTCAACCTCTGCAGAGCCATTCTATCGTTGCGTAAATCGATTCCCTGGTCCTTTTTGAATTCGTCGGCAAAATAATCTATCACCCGCTGGTCGAAATCTTCGCCGCCCAGATGGGTATCGCCGTTGGTGGACTTGACCTCGAAAACGCCCTCGCCTATCTCAAGAATGGAGATATCGAACGTGCCGCCGCCAAGGTCGAAAACGGCTATTTTTTCTTCTTTTTTCTTGTCAAGCCCGTACGCGAGAGAAGCGGCGGTGGGCTCGTTGATAATCCGCAAGACATTCAATCCGGCAATACGACCTGCGTCTTTCGTTGCCTGCCGCTGAGAGTCGTTGAAGTAGGCTGGAACCGTAACAACCGCGTCCGTGACTTCTTCGCCGAGGTAATCCTGGGCGGTCTGCCGCATTTTCTGGAGGATCATGGCCGAGATTTCAGCCGGGCTGTAGTCCTTTCCCCGGACCTTCACCCATGCGTCACCGCTTTTTCCGTCCACTATTTTGTACGAGATTATCTTCAGATCTCCCTGGACTTCCGGAGAACTGAATTTTCTCCCGATGAGCCGTTTGATAGCAAATAGCGTATTTTCCGGGTTTGTGATCGCCTGCCTTTTTGCCACCTGGCCCACAAGTCTCTCCCCGGAATCCGTGAATGCTACCATTGAAGGGGTGGTCCGGCCTCCTTCAGAATTCGGTATAACGACCGCGTCGCCCCCCTCCATGACAGCCACGCATGAATTGGTGGTTCCAAGATCTATTCCTATTACTTTTCCGGGCATTGTTTTCCTCCCACCCGATATTTTTGATAAACAGTTCGACTCGTATGAGTTGCGCGCTTGTTATGAATCGCCTTTTTCCGATGCCACGGCAACCACCACCTTTGAGGGGCGCAGAAGGCGATCTTGGTACATGTAGCCTTTTTCCAGTTCTTCCACAATAAGGTTATGCTGATTATCGCCTGCGGCAACTCGTGCCACCGCTTCGTGCAGGTGCGGATCGAAAGGCTCGCCGATCGCCTTTATCTCGGTGACACCGTACCGTGAGACGGTATCCCTGAACATGCCGTATACCATGCAGATGCCTTCCACAAGCGGATCGCTCTTGCTCGACGCGTCACAGTACTTCAGAGCGCGATCCATGTTGTCCAAAATCCCTACGAGATCGCGAAGGAGTTCCTCATTTTTGTACTTCAGAAGATTACTGCGTTCGTGCATGGATCTTTTCTTGTAGTTTTCCAAGTCGGCCACAGCGCGAATCCATCGATCCCTGTTTGCTGCGGCTTCTTTGCGCGCCTCTTCCAGGGGGTCCACAGAAGGTTCTTCTTCTCCGCTTTTCTTTTCGCCTTCCTCGGAAGACGGTTGAGAAACAAGCACCGGTTTGTTTGGGGCGAGCTCCTGCAAGTCTTTTTTCGAATCGTCTTTAGACTGGTCAGACATCGAGTTCTCTATTCCTTTCCGGTCCTCTTCACCCGTGCGAATCCTGGAATATTCTCGTTTCTTAACAATCAGATGAAACCCGCCGGACCGAAGCAGGATTATGAGCACCATCCGTAAGAACAATAAGGAGACAAACCTCAGATTCCGTCCGGATTTTCCATGGTTCACATTTGGACACCGCCTCATTCCTTGTCAAGTGGTAGCGCAGTAAACAATCATGCCAATACAATCCATCGGGAGCACAGCAGTCGAAAGAATAACACACGGCCATGCAGGAGATTTTCTATGGGGCCGGGTCTCCACAATTATCTTGGTATATACTGATACAATAAGCTTTGGCCGGGGAGGAGAACGTATATGTTTGCACAGCAGCCAAAATATGATGCAGAAGGATCCGGAGCATTCATACAGCTCGCTGAAATTCAGCCGATACATGACGGCCTCCTGAACGGATTACGTTTTGCAGTCAAGGACCTCATGGACGTGGCGGGATATAAGACTTCATGCGGCAATCCCACATGGCGCGACACTCACCCCGCTGCCGCAGGGAATGCCGTATGCGTGGATCAGCTCCTTCATTCGGGCGCAGCATGCATTGGCAAAACCGTTACTGACGAACTCGCCTTTGGTTTGGACGGAGAAAATTACTTCTATGGCACGCCTGTGAATCCGGGGGCTCCCGATCGAGTGCCGGGCGGTTCTTCAAGCGGATCTGCGTCGGCAGTGGCGTGCGGCCTTGCGGACTTTGCCCTGGGAACGGACACGGGCGGATCGGTGAGAATACCGGCTGCCAACTGTGGAATATACGGTTTCCGTCCTACGCACGGCGTCATTTCCGTGGCTGGAGTGAACCCTCTCGCGCCAACGTTCGACACGGTGGGGGTGCTGGCCGGCACGTTGCCGGTACTGGTGAAGGTTGCATCGGTGTTGCTCGGCCGCTGGATAGATGATGAAAAGGAAGTCGGAACCATTCATATTCTTTCCGACGCATTCGCGCTATCGGACGATGATGTGGTCCTGGCGTTGGATGAATCCCTGACCCGTCTGAAGTCCTCCGGAGTCGGAACGATAAAACAGACGTCCCTGCACGACGTCGATACCTCGTGCACCACAGGATTGAAGGGTTGGTATGAAACGTACCTTGTGTTGCAGTGGACTGAAATCTGGAGTTGTCTTGGCTCTTGGATTCTCGATGTGAAACCGCCGCTCGGTCCGAGGACAATGAGAAATTTCGAATTAACGCGGAATGTGGACCGCTCGCTCGTTCCCGGGGCCGTTTGCAGGCGCGAAACGTATTTCGAACTCGTGAAAGAGTTCCTTGGCCCGAACGATTTGATCTGCATTCCCACATCAGCTGCGCCGGCCCCTGCAAAAGGGACCCTCACCCTGGATAGGACCACGGGCAATTACTATCCCCGGGTCCTTTCTCTGACGAGCATTGCGGGAATCGGTCGATTGCCCCAGGTCACGCTTCCGGTGGCCGACGTGGGCGGAATTCCCGTTGGCATTTCTTTCCTTGCAGCCCACGGTCGGGACGAATTTCTGCTCAGTGCGGTGCAACGGATCGATTCATTAGGTTCATGAGGATCAACATCTTACAGGGTTTTTCAAAAGTGATGTGGGTTTTGATTACGCGAAAAGATTGAAAGATTGTCATTGCGAGGGCAAAGCCCGAAGCAATCTCCAACCGACCAAAACCGAGATTGCTTCGTCGCTCGGCTCGTCGCAATGACATGATTGGACCACCGGCATGCGGGCCAGAATTATGAGAGAATCCGACACAATTGTCGAGAACCACTACATGATGTTTCAGCATCCTGGTAGTGAAAGGGAGTCCGATACGTCTGTCGTGGAAACTCGTAGCTGCTTACCGAATCCACAGAACGAAGGAGGAAGGGATTGCGTATCCCCATCCTCCCGGTAACTCACCAAACCGTTTGACTCGATCCGCGCCGTTTCGAGCACTCTCGGCGCATGATATGTCGTATAATCGGCTCGGGAATTATGCTGCAGCAGAGATGCGTTTCAGGGCTTCGGTCATATCTCTGAAATGCCGACTGATATTTCTGATAGAATCGAGGATGTCGAGATACAAAGACGATGCCTTGGGCGAGCACAATCCGCTGATCAACCTGTCCTCATGAGCAAGCGCAAAATCGATGGTCAGCTGTGCAAGGTCCTTCTGCTCGTTCAAGAGAGCGTCCAGGAGCGAAGGATTGAGCGTAGAAATGAGTTCACGGAATTTCATCAACACGTCTTGGAGAAGGTCGAACAAACGCTTCATTTCTTCCTGAGCCTTGTCGCTGAAGGGGATCCCATCACGAGCTTTTATTTTAGCCACGTTCAGCATACTTTCCAGCAGATCGCCCGCCCGTTCCAGTTTGCCCGGGAACAACAATACTGTTTTCAGCACTTCGCCCGTCGTGGCAGGGGAACACACGATTGCAGTTGTCAGTTCTTTCTCTTCTTCGTGAATTTCCGCTCCCAGACTTTCGCATGTCTTCAACTTCTCCGGATCTGCAATGACAAGGCTCTTGTAGAGCAATTCCGTCATTTGAAGAAGTTTGCTTACCATAACCAGCAGGCCTTCTTCCAGACAGGTCATTTCCTCCGGAGGAGATTCGTACAAATCCGCAAGCCTTGAAGCTTCGGCATCCAGCTTGGGACTGATCATGCGAAAGGGGTTTACGGCGATCCGATGATCCTTCATATGAAATGCCTCCTTTTCCTTGCATCTTTCCCGTTCGGAGAAAAATTCCTGTCGCCTCCGGTTTTCGGAAATCCTCTTCGGGTGATTGCGTATTTTGAAGTAAGTCAGGGCTTGATGCGATTCTTAACGCACATAAGATATCCTCGGATCTGGAAAATATCAAGGTTAATTATCACCCTTGAGAGAAGAGATAGTACTGGCATGGCAAAAAAGCTTGCGACGAGATCCGTTTTGGGCAGACCCGGAGGAACGCTATTCGGCCCGGGAGCCATCGTCCAGGTTTTTGAATGCTCACATTGACCGGTTCAATCAACAGGTCCGGTACTACACATGTACATCGACAATTGGACTGCTGCACGCAACAGCGAGAAACAATCCCGGAAGGACACAGGCCAACCCACTAGCATTTTAGCCCTTTTTGGTGATGTTGCTGATAAGGTGAGCGATCTTTTTTGGTTGTGCTGCAGTATTCCCGAGCGTATAACTTTGAAAAAGGGTAACTTTCTCTGAAAGGAGAAGAAATGGCACAGTTTGGTCTGATAGCAGGTGAGCTCCTCAGCCGCATACGATCAGCAAGACCGGTGGTTCACAGCGTCACGAATTACGTGGTGATGAATTCCACGGCCAACGTGCTTCTAGCCATGGGAGCCTCTCCCATTATGGCCCACGCCCTGGAAGAAATGGCTGACATCACGGCCATAGCCAATTCTGTTGTCATTAATATCGGCACGCTGTCAAAAACATGGATTGAATCCATGATGCTGGCCGGACGTCTTGCCAAGGTTGCTGGCAAACCTCTCGTTCTGGATCCTGTCGGTGCGGGAGCGACCAAGTTGCGCACCAAAACCGCCAAAGAAATAATTGAAGAATCTCTGCCCACCGTGATCCGGGGGAATGCCTCGGAAATACTCTCACTGTCGCCCCAGGGGGGAACTACCAGAGGTGTGGATTCCTTACATACAGCGGAAGATGCCTTTGATGCAGCACGCGGAATTGCTTCTGCACTAGGTACGGTGGTTGCGGTGACCGGGGAACGGGACATCGTAACGGACGGTGAAAAATCCCTAGTGGTGTCCAACGGCCATGCCCTGCTCGGGTACGTGACAGGGACGGGGTGCGCTGCCAGTGTGATTGTGGCTGCATTTCTGTCTCAGGACAGCGATCTTGTGAGCGCATCAGCAGCTGCCCTGGCTTTTTTTGGCCTTGCCGGAGAAAAGGCTGCGGCTGAAGCGCCTCATCCGGGAAGTTTTTGGGTCAAAGTTCTGGACGCCCTGTATTCCATTACCCCTGAAGAACTTGAGCAAGGAGCACGGATCACTGCATTATGACAAGTATTTTTACCTGGGACGTATACCTGGTCACGGACCGCGCCTTTTCCAGGGGCCGAACCACTCTTGAAATAGTGCGTGCAGCCCTTGAAGGGGGCGTCTCCGCTGTTCAGTTAAGGGAAAAAAACCTGGACACGCGCGATTTCTATGAAGAAGGCATGAAAATCCGCGATCTACTGAGGGAACGCCGCGTACCGCTCATCATCAACGACAGGATCGACGTCGCAATCGCGCTGGATGCTGACGGAGTACATCTCGGTCAAACCGATATGCCTGTGGATGTCGCGCGCAACATTCTCGGGCCCGGACGAATTATAGGACTTTCGGTGGAACTGCCTGAACACATCGACGATAACGCCCTATCCCACGCTGATTATCTGGCGATAAGCCCCGTGTTCTTTACGAGCACCAAGCCGGAGGCATCCAGGCAATGGGGACTCGAAGGGCTAAAACGGGCCAGAGCTTTGACCGACGTGCCGCTGGTGGCCATCGGTTCTGTGAAACGTGAGAATGCCGGAGACATCATCCAAGCCGGAGCGGATTGCGTTGCCGTCGTCACCGCCATTGTTTCCGAGGACGATCCGGTGAGTGCTACCGCAGCCCTGATCGCGGAAGTCCGCAAGGCGAAGCAGGCAAGAAATTCGAAATCCAAGTAAAATCGGGGAGGAACTTCTTGTAATGCGGATTCGCTTTTTCACAGGTAACTCGATTCTGGGCACAGGCTGGGGGCACTCCGTCGCTGCAGACGACGCAGAGCCGTCTCATCTCTTCGCTCAGGAGAGCCCCCAGCCCTGCAATCTCATAAATCTTATTGCGAATGCGTATAAGACGCTCCTCCCCGAACCCCCACCTCAAGGACTTATAACATCCTTGCCAGACCCGTTCTGACGTTAACCGGCTCGATTCCCGAGGGAATCAGTTCAGCATCTGGGGCCGCACTTTTCGCACGAATTCGATGATGAATACGGTCAATGTGCCTTCCACAAGCATAACAGGCACGTGGACAGCGACAATCGTCTGCGCCGCCGAAGTGAATGCCTCGCCGGTAATAACCAGGCAAAGTGCGACCAGCAATCCGGACAGCATGATTGAACCAGCTCCCACCACGAATTCCGAAGCCCCGCGTGTGAACGCGTTGTCGCTCCGAATACCCTGCCTGCACACGAAAGCAAGCACAATGGCAGGAAAGGCCATGTTGAATGTGTTCACCCCCAACGTGGTGATGCCTCCGAACTGGAACAAGAGCATCTGGAGAGACAAGCCCACCAGTATCGCAGGAAATGCAGCCCAGCCGAGCAGTACCGCGCATATTCCGTTTAGTACCAGATGAGCTGCGGCTGGACCTACAGGAACATGGATCAATGAGGCTATGAAAAAAACCGATGACAGCACCGCTACTTGAGGAAGCCGCTCGTAACCGGTCTTCTTGAGACCGATGGCCACTCCCGTAACGCTCAATACGGCTCCGGCAGCGAGAACCGGAGCGCTCAATACACCTTCGGATATATGCATTGTTCAGCCTACTCCATGGGGTACGTTTGCACCCACAGGACCGCCGCTATCTCGACTTTCTTGTCTTTTCCGTCATGTTTCATAGGTTTTGGAGACTCCATGACCGCAGAGAATCCCCACCATCCCGCTTTCGGCATGACGTACGAAAAAACTCCGTTAGCGTCTGCTTTCAGGGCCTGTGTGACATGAGTTTCCGTGGGAGCCTTGGTCTTGCCCTTTCCCCACCATTCCACTTCCACTTCGGCCCCTGGTACGGGCTTGCCGTCCTTCACAACCCGACCGGTGAAAACGTTTCCCGCGTACAAGCTGTAAGGCCTGGTCATGGGCAAAATTTCCACGGGAATTCCCGCAGCTTGTGCGACAGGTTTGTCCCAGCCGCTCTCGGCACCGAGCGCATCCACAATCACCTTGGTGAAATGCACGATGAATTTGTCTTCAGCCGGTTCCCAGTA
The DNA here is from genome assembly GCA_035319325.1 of Desulfomonilaceae bacterium. Taxonomy (GTDB): domain Bacteria; phylum Desulfobacterota; class Desulfomonilia; order Desulfomonilales; family Desulfomonilaceae; genus DATHCX01. The sequence continues at coordinate 8,259 of DATHCX010000246.1, read as the reverse complement.
CGGTTGCGGGCCCAAGAAGAAAATGTAATCGTCAGGCTTTGAAATTTTGAACGTAGTCTGCCAGACCGATTTTCCGTCAACTTTCTGTTCGCGGAGTCCGGGGAGCAAATCGATGACCGAATCTCCCGCAACTACTCCGAACTTCTCCGGCTTGTCCATCTGCATTTGCGGTCCGCCTTCGAAGGGATGGGTAAACTGGAGGAGCAAAGAGATTTCCTTGGAGGAATCTTTTCCCACCACATCGGTTGACGGAATGATCATTGCGAAATGAGCTTGGACCGTGACAGGGCAGAATAATGCGAGCAGGACTAGCGGCAACCCGAGTATTTTTATCATGCTGACCTCCCATAGAAGAGACTGGTAGCACTAATATCTATTTTCGTATTACCAGTCAAGCTCTTTGTCTATTTGTGTGCCACCCGGAGCGATACATCCACCAGATTTTACTGGATCTCCCATCAATTATTTCATACAAGGAGCGCACCTAAGGAGAAGTGAGATGTTCGTCAAAAAATTCCTGAAATTCGCAGCGACGGCGCTGATTGTGGCGTTTTTCCTCTGTTCCTGCGCCACCTTGGACAAATTCCTGGATGGATACGGCTATTGGAACCCGCAAGCAATGCCGGAACCGCAATCCGCGAGAAGAGTTCCGCTGCCTCCGATGATCGGTGACTTTGAGCCGAATCCGGGGCAGTGAATTAAGTCTCGAACAGGGTATTCGGGCTCCTCCTGCGACCTGCATCGGCAAGTCCGTATTGACACACCTCGGATCGTAGTTTAAGCTTGATTCATGCAAGAAAGAGCCCTGGATCAGACCGTGATGAAAGGGGTAGGCCGCAGGGTATTTCGTCGAAGTTTTTTTCTGGAAACCCTCTGGAATTACCACAAAATGCAAAATGTGGGCTTTACGCTGAGCATATATCCCGCCCTGGAGCGGTTGTATCCCGGCGAGCAGGACAGAAAACAGGCAGTTATCAGACAGCTGGAACAGATTAATACTCACCCGTCCATGGGGCCGCTGCTTGTAGGATTGGTGGCGCGCCTGGAACGTGATCTGGAGCCATCCTCCGCGGCCGCGTATCGGAGGCGGATCATGTCCGCTCTGGCGGCTTATGGAGACAGATTTTTCTGGACTCACCTTAAGCCTTTGGCCATAGTATGGGGATTTTTCCTGGCTATCTTGTTTTTCGGATCCACCGCGGGATGCGTGCTCTTGCTTGTCGTGTACAATGTGCCCCAGTTGATAGTTCGGGCACGAGGTTTTGACCAAGGTTGGACGAAAGGATTTCGGCTTCTGGAACAGCTGAAGTCGCCTGAACTGAGCGCCGCTGTTCTGGCGATGCGCGCACTCGTGGCCCTGGGATTGGGGCTGGTTGCCGGAGCGGTGGTCTTGGTCGCGATGAAATTGCCGGTAATCGGGTCCGGCAGCATGGCTCCTTCACTCGCCGGCCTCGTGCTCATCGGTATAGCCGGTTCGAGTCTGGTGGTTTTGAGGCAGCCGGTTTCGTTTACTGCGCTGTTATATCTCGCGACGATGGCGGCCGTATCGATATTCATGTTGGTAGACGCGGGGATGGTACCTTTATGATAGCTGGTGAATTACTGGAACGAACCGTTACTGTGGGCAATCAAATGGGAATCCACGCGCGGGTGGCCACCATGATGGTTCAGACCATGCAAAATTATGCGTGCAAACTCACCCTGATGAAAGATGGGGTGGAAGTGGATGCCAGGAGTGTGTTAGGCTTGCTTCTCCTGGCCGCGTCGCCCGGGAGCGAAATTGTTATTAGAGCGAACGGCCCTGATTCCAGGGAAGCCATTCAGGAGATAAGCCGAATAATCCAAAATGAAGAGCCCTAATAAAGCTGGCGATCACAAAGCCCCGAACCTCGCAAAATCGGCTGAGAACGACACCAACAGGCTTATGAAGGGGGTGGGGGTTTCTGGAGGAATAGGTATCGGGCAAGTCGCTGTTATAGAGCGACTCACCACGGAATTATGTCCGAAGCGCGTGTTGCAATCCGAGGAAGTTTCAGAAGAGATCGAGCGTTTCGACATGGCCGTCCGAGTAGCCGCAGATCGGCTCAAGAAAATCAAGAGCCACATCGGTTCCGATCATCCGCTCGACGATCACAAATATATTCTGGACACGCACATTTTGCTGCTCCAGGACCGCATGTTCTATGAGGGGACCAAAGGGCTGATTGCCTCCGAACGGCAGAATGCCGAATGGGCCGTATCGGACATGATCCTCAAGATCACCTCTGCCTTTGAGAGTATTGAGGACGAGTATCTCAAAGAACGGGCGAGAGATATCTATTTTGTGGGCGAACGGGTTTTGCGCATTTTAATGGGCTTCTCTTCCGAGAGCAAAATCCACCAGTTACCGCCGAATTCCATTATCGTCGCTCACGATCTTTCCCCCGCGGACACAGCGCAGATAAAACGGGAGAGCGTTTTTGGTTTCGCCATCGATATGGGCGGTCGCACCTCCCACACGGCGATCATGGCACGGTCTTTGAAAATTCCCGCAATTACAGGTCTTGAAAACATCAGCCGCCAGGTACAGACCGGCGACACCATGATTATTGACGGCAGCACCGGTATTGTCATCATTAATCCGGACCCGGAAATGATCTTTCGGTACAGGCAGTTGCAGGACGTGTACCGGAAGTACCAGCAATCTCTCATGGCATACGGACGTCTCCCCGCGGTCACCCGCGACGGGAGCCGGTCCGTCAGGATCACGGCGAACATAGAGTTGGTTGACGAAATGGACATAGCCGTCAATCACGGATGCGAAGGAATAGGGCTGTTTCGAACCGAATATCTGTTCCTGGGTCGGGGCGATCTACCGAGTGAAGAAGAACAGTTCGATGCTTACAGCAGGGTCTTGAAGCATAACGCGCCGAATCCGGTAACCATCAGAACCCTTGATGTGGGCGGAGACAAGATTGCTTCGCAGTTGAACGTATCTAATGAGACGAATCCGGCTCTCGGGCTCAGAGCTATTCGCTTGTGTTTAAGTCGCAGGGATCTTTTCAAGACTCAGCTCAGGGCGATTCTCCGGGCATCTACGTACGGTAACTGCCGCCTCCTCATACCCATGATTTCCTGTTTGACGGAGATCCAGTCCACAAAGCAGGTGCTTGAAGAAGTGAGGAGGGAGCTCTTCGAAGAAGGGAAGCCTTACGATTCGGCTATGCAGTTGGGCATTCTCGTGGAAGTTCCGTCTGCAGTGGCCATCGCGGATGTGCTTGCCAAGGAGGTCGATTTCTTCAGCATAGGAACCAATGACCTCATCCAGTACTCGCTGGCCATAGATCGCGTAAACGAGCACGTGAACTACCTGTACGACACGCTTCATCCCGCTGTCTTGCGGCTCATCCGGCAAATCGTGAATGCGGCTCAGGCAAGGGGCATTCACGTGTCCATGTGCGGCGAAATGGCGGGTGATCCGGTAAACATACCGATACTCTTGGGGCTGGGAATAGACGAACTGTCCATGCACGCTCTTGCGATACCCATGGTGAAGAAATTGATTCGGTCCATCAGCATGGAAGAATGTCGAGAAATGACCGCTAGAGCATTCGAAATGAGTGACGCCAGGGAGATTCACACATTTCTGGAATCCTGGATCAGAGGTCGATTTCCCAACGATTACTTTGTGGACCAGTCATAATGCCAGCCGCGAATAGTCACGACCACGTAAAAATCATATGCAAGAACCGAAAGGCCCACTTCAATTATGAGATAGACGAGACCATGGAGGCGGGCATCAGCCTCCTCGGATCGGAAGTGAAGTCACTGCGCAACGGCAAGGCAAACCTGTCTGACTCGTACGGAAAGTTCAAACAGGGCGAACTGTATCTGGTGGAAGCACATATTTCTCCGTACGACCAATCGAACCGGGAAAACCACGATCCTCTCAGGGAAAGAAAACTTCTCCTGCACCGGAACGAACTGAAGAAACTGCAGGGAAAAGTGGCCGAGCGCGGTTATTCTCTTATTCCGTTGAAACTCTACTTCAGGAATGGTAAGGTTAAAGCTGAATTGGCGTTGGCACGTGGCAAGAAAACCTACGACAAGCGAGAAGCCATAAAGAAGAAGGATCAACGCCGTGAACTCGAAAGACTGGTAAAATTCCGCCAGAGGTCTTCCTGAGCCGCGTATTCAGCAGCAACGGGGAACTAAGAGCGGATCACGATGTCTTTTGTAAGTAGATCAAGGGGGCGACCTGGTTTCGACGGGGATAGTTGAGGTTAAGGTTGCATGTCGGGTACTCCGGTGACTCGTTAAACCGCCGGTAAAAAACATACTCGCCAACGATTACGAGTACGCTCTAGCCGCGTAAGGCTAGCGTCTCTCTGCTGCTGTCCTGCGGTGGTGGAAGAGGCGCCGGTTAGCAGGATAGCCGAGTTTCCGTGCCTGTTGGGAACGAGGCGAAAATTCAAGCGGGCTGGTCGGAATCGAACCTTTTCCGAGGGGGTCGATTCTGACGAGATACAAAACTCGGAATAAGCATGTAGACGCCTTGGCTGAAGATTTCCGGACGCGGGTTCGATTCCCGCCGCCTCCACCAGTTGGCTTGCTGATTTATTAAAAAAACCCCGCAAGAGCGGTCTGCAGATTCTCCGCGAGCGGAAATTCCCTCCTTTTGACGACAGCAGTCCCACACCGCATCGTTGCTCTCATCCATCTTCACGCAAAACTTGACGCTCCTGACCTGAGACAGATGTACCTCAGCCTCCCGAGGCATCCTGATGATCTGCGAAGACAAAGTCAGCAAGCATCATCCGCCGACGCCTGAGCGCATCCTTGCCAACCGGGGCTAGCTCGACGCCAACTCCTGTTGGCAAGGATTTCGCATTCCCAAACACTGGATTCGCGCGGCGTTAGCTCTTCTTCTGATGCGGCGTGCCGAGGTACGGGAACTCCCTGAGAATGTCGGTGTGCGGCTTGAGGCCGGAAGGGGGAATGTCTCCCTTGGAGAGGAAGACGAGGCGATGATCGATGACGTCGTCAGTAAAAACGCGGCCGTTTGGATACTTCGCCGGCTTCGAAGGATCGAAGCTCAGCATGTCGGGCAGGATGCGGTGAGCATCGATCGCGGAGATTGCTTCTTCGCGTGTGTAATTGCCCGTATGCCCCATCAAGTGAACAAACTGATCAGTCCAACGCTTGCGATCGTTGACCGGCTCACTGGCGTTGAATTCCAATTTGGTGTCGTCCGTGTTGAAGAAGCTGCTGACGCTCGGGTGGCCGGCGCGATCGACATGAAGCAGCTTGCCGTCCTTGCGCACGCTGCACCGCCCCCAGATCCGGATCTCCGGTTTCGCTCCGAGCTCGCTTGTCGGCAGCTCGATCACAGTTGAGAACACATTGGCTTCCGTATTTGAATCCACGCCGGTCCAGGGAGATTTGCCGCCCAGGTGGAGTGCGGTGAAATTCCTGCCGCCCGAGGTATCGAACAGATTCTTGATGCCGTCGTAGTCGAAAAAGAATGCGTCGCTGCGAGCACCGGCGAAGAAAGTGTAGGCACCGGACTTGACAATGTTGGAGTTGGGGCCGAAGGAAACCTCGGCATCAGTGATGATCTTTGTCCCAACAGCTTCGACCGAACGGGATTCCGCTCCTTTTGCCACGAAGACGTTCACTGTCTGCATACCGTTTTGCGGTGGCGAGAACACGTAACTGATCGCGATGTCCGTCAGGCAGTCTCCATCGTTGTCAATGTTGAGGCGATAGATGGCGTCGGGATGGAGCGCGTCGGCATTCGGATTTGCATTGAGGATGATCACAGTCCTCGACGGGTCCGTTGGCGACTGGAACGCGTAGAGGTCACAGAGGTCGAGCCTTTGGTCCCCGAGAGGTGGACCGAGACTGAGCCCGGTAAAATGGTTCGACATTTTTTTTGTCTCCTTAAGATAAGCATTTGCCTTTGGGCGGCCTGCCCCCGTAGCACCGCGATCTCCCTTTCAGGGTTTGCAAGAAACTCCTCCCTGAAAAAAATGGGGCAATTCTCCTTCTCCAATTAACGTGTCTTCTGATTATCGGCTTGTTGTCCCACCTTTTGGCCGCATCCGACAAAGACGGGACCACGGAATAAATAATTCACGGCTCGCGTACAATCACGAAATGACGCAACACCAATTTCTTATTTGCCTTCAGGCATAATTAAAAGTTCGTCGAACTCTTTCAGTCGGTCAAGTCATGCTGTGAACTCGCCGAACATCCTGATTGCTAAGAAACACCCGGTTTTGTGATATGGGACCGCTCAACAGTTAAAAAGTTTCAGTGTAGAGAACAGGCAAATCCGCATCGGATGCAATTGAAAAGTGCAACAACTAACTACTTGATATATTGTAATTTATTTCTACCTCAATCGGGTTCGATTCCCACCGCATCCGACAGGAAGTATGCAATATTCTTTTTTTTTGTTGAAGAAAAAGAATGTGCAAACGAATGCAAAACCTGCCACTGTAGCTCCGTGATTTCTGTTGTTGCAGTACTTTCCAACGCGGCGGTCAAGCCGCTGTAGCTCCCAAACAAATCCGAGGTTGACCATGTCTGATATCCCTCTGACATCCTGGAATCGTACGGCGGTCCGGTGCTTGGCCAGTTCCAGGGGAAACGAAAGGCCACTCTCGTTTTTGGTGGACGAGCGTGAGATCCAGGTTCGTACCATCCTCAAATCCTGGCGCGAACCGGAATACCTCTATTTCAGAGTAGAGGCTGAGGATGGCCGGGCATATGAGCTCCGGCATGCCGAATACGAGGATGTCTGGCAGGTAATGTATCGATGACGCGTCCATACCCCTATTGTATGGGGTAGCGGACACCCGGAACGGGTCCTTTGTGAGCTCAATTCATGCGCACGGCCAATCTCTCGGTCCGCGACCCCTGTCACCTCATCCGCGGCCTACTTGGCACTGGACTCGAACACTCTCTTGCCTTCACCTGTTCTGCTTCCGCTCTGATTGCGAACGGTCCTGCCACAGTCGCCGGAGTCTTTTGCCTCCCCTTAATCACATGACAAACTCCGTTCTTGTCCTTGACGACCATCCAACTGTCGGATGCAATGGCCAGTGTGGCGATCGAAGCATAAACGAGCACCAGAAATAAGGTTGCGATCCACTTGCCTGTCATGTTCTCCTCCAAAGCTCATGTGTCATCACGCCTTGTTCTTATAGTAGCGGACAGCCCGAAAGGCAATGCCCAATCGGTGTTTGCATGCCTCCCGGAAAGAGACCGGGTTCGGCCGGATAGATTATGAATAGCATCATATCCAACCGGACAGGCTCTCAGGATGCGGGTAGCCGCGTCTTCTGGGGTGGATGATGATCTCCTTTCCTGCAAGACGCCAGCTCTGTATGGGCAGGCATAGGGGCGGTTCAGAAAGCGCTGGCCTTCAATTCAACGGGCGCAACTGAAGCCGTTGCGCAAGGCACTTGAGCAAGAGGCATTGCCTATGACAATCTTGATGGTTAATTGAAAAGAATCGCACCAGAAATATAAATTGTGAAGGGTGCGGACTGAAGGGAATTGGTGAACGGCCGCAATTTTGGTACGGCCCAGGAAAGTAAAATGGATACAGCACGGATGGAACCCGAGTCGGTCGACATCCTGTTGGTGGAGGACAACCCGGTAGACATTCTTGTGACACGACAAGCACTGGAGGAAAGCGGCTTCGACCATCACTTGCACGTGGCTGAAGATGGGGAGGCTGCTTTGGATTTCCTTAACCAAAATTGCAATTCCGCAGTCAATAACAAACCATGTCCAGATCTCATTCTTTTGGACATAAACCTACCCAAAAAAAATGGCAAAGAAGTCTTGGCCGAGATCAAAAAGCACCCCAAGACTCTACATATTCCCGTAGTTATGTTGACTACGTCTGACGAAGAGAAGGACATAAACGAATCCTATTCACTCCACGCAAACTGTTACATCACGAAGCCCGTGGGACTTGATAATTTTATGAACGCCATACGGTGCGTTGGAGGATTTTGGATGGAGCTTGCTAAGCTACCGTTAAAAAACTGAGCGGATCGGGGACCGGAGGCTTTGGCTCTGCGAATGGCATCATGCAGCAGAACCACGCGTACCGAAACCAAAGCATTTTGCGGGTCCAACCCTGGCTAACCCGTTGGCTTCGCAGAATGTTTCTTCTTGGTTCATCTGATACCATTTGCTTTCAAATCTATGAAATTGGGGAAGAACTTCTTACAAGAAGTGCCCCACCAATTTTACTTTTTG
>DATHCX010000245.1:0-18326 GCA_035319325.1 Desulfomonilaceae bacterium | reverse complement strand
TTCTGGGGTTTCCGCAAGAAATACCGCCTCATATGCGGACAGGGCGGCCACGGCCTGTTCGGGGAAATACGGAAGCCTATCGACTGCGGGAATTCCTCTGCCCCGTTCCATGTGAGCAGGCAGGGTCTCACAAAAGAGATCGCATCCCGTGGCTGACCGAATCCTCGCAGCAGCTTGCAATCCGCGCTTCTGCAAGGTTTGTCCGCCAAGCAGGATGACCGATTTCGGAACGCTGCGAAGGAGCTTCACTGCGTTCCCAATCGCGTGCTCATCAACGGATTCGACGGGGGTCATGGTTTTGCTTATCGTTTCATCTGCACAGTCCGTCCACTGGAGGTCATGAGGAACTATCAGGCAGACCACTTGTCCTCGTAGAGACGCGGTCACAGCGTCTGCGGTGTCGGAGGAAAGGTCCGTGACCGACTTAGACGTGCGCTGCCACCCGCAAACAGTAGCCGCCAATGATTCAATGTTCATATTCAACGGGGGGTCTGAAGGGCGATGCCAGGTTGCGTGCTCTCCTATAATATTCAAGACGGGAGAGTGGCCGCGGCGGGCATTGTGAAGATTCGAGATGCCGTTGGCCAGACCCGGTCCGAGATGCAGGACGGTCATCGCGGGTTTACCTGAAATCCGCCCGTACCCGTCTGCTGCACCGGTACAAACCCCCTCAGACAAGCAAAGAATTGCCCGAATACCGGGAATGGTGTCCAGTGCCTCGACCAGCGGCATTTCAGTCGTTCCGGGATTTGCAAAACAGAGTTCGACCCCTGCTGCATGAGCTGTTCGTATGATCAGCTCGGCTCCGTTCATCAGGTCTCCTTTCTTCACCGTTCGGATGCATCTTATACCATTGCGCTTTCAAAAGAGTAACATTGAAAGGCTAGTTCACGGCCTGTTCTGCCAGATCTCCTCCGCAACGAACGGCGCTGGCTGACATCGCTTCGGAGACCCGCCAGGACAGGCTTCACCCATCGTCACTTGTCTGATCGCGCATTGGTATGACCCGGTCTGCAGGTGCGTCAGGATAATGCATCGCGAGTGGCGAGAAGCACGATTGGCGTGGTACGTAACTTTCCGTAAAAACGTCGCGACATGTAATCGTTCGGTTACCCGGGGGAAGTGCCTAACCTCTGTCCTTGCAAAGAGTAAAACGCCGAGCTCCATCACGTGAATACGGCCGGACGAGCATATAGCAGTTATCGAAAGTTCTGTCTGATTCGTTCATGACTCTCGACTACATTCAAACGATCCACTCATGTCATTGCGAGGAGCGGAGCAACGAAGCAATCACAGTTTTGGCCGGTTGGAGATTGCTTCGGGCTTCGCCGTCGCAATGACAATCTTCCAATTTTTTCGCGTAACCAATACCGACATTACTCTTGCGAATCCCTCTTATCTTCCGGAGACCCGACACATGGTGGGAAGTTGACCCGTGGGGAACAACCCGCACGCCACGGCTTCCGGTCTGCTACCCGGCGTGAAGGTGCAAAGTTCGCCCTTGGCGGCCTCTGTTGGAGCCTATTTTTCTTTCTGTGCTTTCAGCGCCTGATCGATCTGTTCAGCCAATTCCATGCCTTTTTTCTGCCCGATTTCCATCGATTTTTGTGCCAGTTCGGGAGATTTCTCTACGTACTTCAGGCCTACGGGCGATTTGAAAAAGTCTATGAGCGCCTGTAATTCTTCGGCGGAAAACATCCCCGCATACAAATTGACGTAGTCCTGTTTCAAATTCTCCCAGGTGAACCCCTGCGCAAAAGAATCGGATATTGTCTTGATCAACGCTTGAGCCTTCTCCGGCTGACCCTGTAATTGTCCTTCTATTATCGGGGGAATCAGAGCATTGACCATCATCTGCCGGAGCACGGGCATGTTCTTGTCCACGTGCATGGCAAGGAGAAGTTCCTCAGACAATTGACGTTGTTTCGCCTCGTCCGCGCGTGCCGCCTGAGAGAAAACCAGCACAAGAATCAGTATCATCGGAGACAGCTTCTTCATATCATTACTCCTTCTCAATTTTCATGGGTGACACCGGGGGCCCGGTGTCTGCGGAAAATTATTTCCCTTTCGCTTTGGCATTCTTGCCGCGGATCGACACAAGAATCGGCTTGCATCCGGCCACACGCCTCTTGTAGTTCTCCAGAGCCTGTAGGAGGTGGAGATTGGACACCCCCTCCCAGAGTTCAGGATTCTTACGTCTTGAGATATCTGCCGCAATAAACAGGTTCAATTCAGGGTCCTGTCCGAGATCCGCCAGGATGGTCTCTCCAGGCGACCCGTCGGCCCCTTCCACCGTCTTGATCAGCACATGATTGTCTTTTTCAACTCGGATGTACATCTTGGTTCTCTGTCTTCTTGCAAGATTCCCGCACGTGCGTTGGAAGTTCCTCTCGATTTGCCGTCCATCACACCGCCCAGTGTATCGCGCTATGAAGTCCGGCTACAAGGAGTAAATGCAAGTCGACCATCGGAATTTTCCGGAATCGTCTCGGCAGTGGTTCGGATTCACAAATCGTGGATTCATGACGGGAATTCGGGTATTCTGATTCTGGAGGGGAGTGTTTTAAGAGACATCCTACGGGAAAACGAAAGTCAGTTCGATCACGGGAGCTGCTCGTATGGAGAGCTTGCTGGCGGCAACACGAACGACGCCTTTGCACGACAACCACGTGTCTCGCGGTGCGGCAATGGTGGATTTTTCCGGCTGGAGCATGCCACTGTGGTATCCATCCGGGGCGGTCGCGGAGCACCAAAGGGTGATAACCGCCGCAGGACTCTTCGACACCAGCCACATGTCCTTTGTGACGGTCTCCGGATCCGAGTCTCTGCAATTGCTCCAGCTCTGTTTTACGAGGGATCTCTTTCGATGCACGGGAAACAACCGGGTCCCGTTGAGTCCTGGAAAATGTGTGTACGGAGTCTTCCTGAACGAAGAAGGTAACGTTATAGACGATGCCCTTGTGTATCAAGTCGACGCGGACGGGTATCTGATCGTGGTAAACGCGGGAATGGGAACCCACATCACGGAACATCTCCGGAGCCATGCCGTATCCCGGGATGTTTTCGTGGCGGATATCACGGGAAAAATCGGAAAGATGGACTTACAAGGTCCTGCTTCCGGGAAGGTGCTCGTGAAGATGTTGAAAGATCCGGAGAGCACATTGCGAGGGATGCACTACTTTACCTTCAAAGGCTCTGTTGATCCGAAGTCCGGCGCGGTCATTCGCCTGGATAACGGCATTCCCCTTATGGTGTCACGCACCGGATACACAGGTGAGTTCGGATTTGAGCTGTTCGTGGAATCCGAACGCCTCGGAGAAGTCTGGGAAATGGTTTTGCGAGCAGGTGAGGATGTGGGAGTCATTCCGTGCGGCCTTGCAGCTCGTGATTCGTTGAGAGCGGGAGCTTGTCTTGCCTTGTCCCATCAGGACATAGGCCCCTGGCCTTTTATCAACAACCCGTGGCACTTCGCGTTGCCGTATAATGAGACTCGCACGGGGTTTACCAAGACATTTATCGGCGACTGTGTCCTGGATTTGCGGGAAAGCGCGGAGCATACGTATGCGTTTGTAGGATGGGACCCACGCAAAGTGTCCAGCCGCGATCCGGGAGTTGTACTCGATGCTCGGGGTAATCGCATGGGAACGGTCTTAACGTGCGTCGCGGATATGGCCATCGCGCGGTATGATGACCGGATCTACAGTATCGCCAGCCGTGACAAGCCTCCCAATTTCAAAGCGAGGGGCTTGAGCTGCGGTTTCCTGAAGGTCAGTTCCGAACTCCATCCGGGAATGGAGGTTGGCCTTAAGGATAACCGACGCACCATACAAGTGACCATTGTCGATGACATTCGTCCCGATCGGACCGCACGCGGGCCGATGCAGGATATGATCTGCTGAAAGGAGGAGAGTTCGTGAAGGAAATCAGTGAAGTAAATCTGCCTGAGGACATCCGCTACAACGAGTCTCATGAGTGGGCCAGGCTTGAAGGCGATTCCGTGCGGATAGGTATCTCAGATTACGCACAGGACAGCCTGGGAGATATCACCTATGTGGAACTTCCCCAGGTAGGCGATGTGTTTCACAAAGGTGAGGAGTTCGGAACCGTGGAATCTACGAAAGCCGTTTCGGAACTGTTCATGCCCGTGGGGGGTGAAGTCACCGCTGTGAACACGGATCTGGCGGAGGCGCCTGAATTGATAAACCAGGATCCGTATGCTGCGGGGTGGCTTCTGGTGGTGAAACCCGAGGCTCCCGAAGAAATGGAGTCGCTCCTGAAATCCGAGGCATACCGGGAGATGGTGGGAGGACTTGAATAGATGCGCTACCTGCCTCATACCGAGGAAGATATCGAGGAAATGCTCAAGACCGTTGGCGTCGCAAATCTGGACGACCTGTACGCTGCAATTCCGCCCGACTGCCGCAGCAAGCGCGAACTCCGGCTCCCGCCTGCTTTGACCGAGTGGGAATTGGATAGCCACATGGCAGGGCTTGCCGCTAAAATGGCCGCTTCCTCGGAATACAAGGTGTTTATCGGTGCAGGCAGTTACGAGCACTACATTCCGGAATCGGTGGTTCAATTGCTTGCCAGGTCTGAATTCGTCACGGCGTATACCCCGTATCAACCCGAAATGAGCCAGGGAACTCTCCAGGCCATTTACGAATATCAGACGCTGGTGGCCCGTTTTTTGGGGATGGAAGCGGCAAACGCGTCAATGTATGATGGAGCTTCCGCTCTGGCCGAAGCATTGCTCATGAGCATTCGCATAAGTCGAAAAAACACGGTTGCGCTGGCCCGCACCGTCCATCCCGCATACAGAAAGGTGGTGCAAACCTATTTTTCTTCCACGAACTACCGGGTGGTGGAAGTTCCTTACCTGGGAAACGGAGGAATAGACCTGTCGGTGCTTCCCGCTCAAGGCGATCTCGCCGCAGTCGCAGTGCAGTCGCCGAATTTCTTCGGATGCGTGGAAGATCTCAAGAGGATCGGGGAAGCGGCACATGAGGCAGGGGCGTTGCTCGTGGTATGCTTTTCCGAGCCGCTGGCCTACGGGCTGCTAAAGAATCCGGGCAGCCAGGGCGCGGACATCGTATGCGGAGAAGGGCAAAGTTTCGGCATTCCCCAATCCTTCGGCGGCCCGGGACTCGGCATGTTCGCAAGTAATATGAAATTCGTTCGGAACATGCCGGGCCGCCTTGTGGGACTTAGCAAGGATCGAAACGCTAGACGTGGATTCGTGCTTACCCTGGCTACCCGCGAGCAACACATACGCAGGGAAAAAGCGACTTCGAACATTTGCACCAATGGGAGCCTGTGTGCTCTCGCCGCCGCAATGTACCTTGCGTCGGCAGGCGGAACGGGGTTACGGGAACTGGCCGAGCTGAACCACGACAAATCCGAATATCTGAAATTTGAGCTCACGCGAGCCGGGGTGAACCTTCCGTTTTCTGCTCCGACATTCAACGAGTTCGTGGCGGAATTTCCGGCGGGATTCGCTTCCACGCACGAACGTCTTGTCAAAAAGAAAATCGTCGCCGGTCTTCCTCTGGCCGCATTTTACCCCGAGCTTGAGAACCACTACCTCCTGTGCGTGACAGAGACCAGATCCAAAACGGATATGGATCTGCTGGTCCGGGAGGTGCGGCCATGAAGGAATTCCCGGGAGACACCGGTTTGATACTCAACGAGCCGCTTCTCTGGGAAAAGGGAAGGCGAGGCAGATGCGGAATGAGTCTTCCCCGCAGAGATGTTCAACCGTCGCCACTCCCTGACGACCTGATTGGTGAGGTTCCCGATCTGCCCGAATTGAGCGAAGTTGAAGTGGTGCGGCATTACACGAGACTTTCCACCTGGAATTTCGGCGTGGACACCGGCATGTATCCCCTCGGATCGTGCACGATGAAATACAATCCCAAAACGAACGAGAAGCAAGCAGCTCTTCCGGGGTTTGCCGGAGCGCATCCGTTCTTGCCCGCTCGTCTCGCTCAAGGCGCTCTGACGCTCATGTACGAACTTGAGCTGCTCCTTGCGGAAATAACCGGCATGGACGCAGTTTCGTTGCAACCCGCGGCCGGCGCTCAAGGTGAGCTGACGGGCATGCTTATCTTACACGCATATCACAGGAATTCGGGATCACCACGCACCAAGATCATCGTTCCTGACACGGCCCACGGAACGAATCCGGCCAGTGCGGCACTGTGCGGGTTTTATCCCGTAAACGTGAGATCAAACGAGCAGGGGATACTTGCGCCGGAGGCCATTGCAGCAGTGATGGACGAAGATGTGGCAGGCATTATGATCACAAATCCAAACACGCTGGGCCTGTTCGAGGAAAACATCCGGCAAATAGCTGAAATAATACACCGAAAAGGTGGATTGGTGTACTGTGACGGCGCAAATATGAACGCGGTCATGGGCACTGTCCATTCAGGAGATTCGGGAATCGACGTGCAGCATCTGAATCTCCACAAGACGTTTTCCACGCCTCACGGGAGCGGTGGCCCCGGTTCAGGCCCGGTATGCGTCCGAAAGGATCTTGAGCCCTTCCTGCCCGTCCCGCGAGTGATCCGGCAAGGCGACGAATTTGCCCTGAGCGACGATTTTCCATTTTCTATCGGAAAGCTGCACGCGTTTTACGGAAATTTCGGGGTGCTGGTAAAGGCGTACAGCTATATCCTGAGCATGGGAGCGGAGTTGAAAACCGCCAGCAGCTATGCCGTGTTGAATGCGAATTACGTGAAGGAAAAGCTCAAGGATGTGCTGCATCTTCCCTATGACAGGCCATGCATGCACGAATGCGTCTTCTCGGACAGGTTTCAGAAAGAATGGAAAGTCAGCACGTTGGATATGGTCAAACGACTCATGGATTACGGATTCCATCCGCCCACGATCTATTTTCCGCTGGTGGTGCCCGGGGCTATCATGATCGAACCCACGGAGACGGAATCCAAAGAGGATTTGGACCTCTTTATTGACGCGATCAGGTCGATCGTCCGGGAGGCGGAATCGAAGCCTGAGTTGATTACGGAAGCGCCGAAGAGGTGCAGGGTAGGGCGGATGGATGAGACCGAAGCGGCACGCCATCCCTGCCTGACAGGATGACCATCGGGTGCTGGTGCTGACGTGTCCGGCCGCGCCATCCCTCTTGGGGGAACCAGGAACTCGTCGCTAAAATTCCCTGCCTGATACCTGAAATCGGGGAACCCCTCTCCCTGTCCCTCCGCGTCTTGCAGGGTCCCCCGAACCCCACCCCACATGTTTCTCACATTTCCCGAAAATGATCGAATGACATTGCCTCTACCCCGGACACGGAAGGCGTACGCGCGTATGTAATCATTCCGTTTCCCGAAGGAACCATTGTTTCCCTGTCATTGCGAGGAGTGAAACGACGAAGCAATCTCGATATTCAAGGACAGAGATTGCTTCGCTTCGCTGGCAATAACAGCCTTTTTCCAACCCGTAACTGAACGGATACGCGGGTAACATGATTCATGTGGAAAATTGAAAGAATCCGGTATACAAATAGGCCTCTCAATCACCTTCATTGCCCGTCATTCAGGGGCTGCAAAACATGGTAAGCGGAAACATACGTATGACTGTCAAACCGGGCCGCAAGCAGAGCGCCGAAGCGCCAACGGGCACATCGTTCTCGGGATCCGGCTCTAACGGTACACGCTGGCTTATCCCCGTGTGTATCGCATGTGTCGCTCTCATGGGATGCGGGAGGGCAGACAAGGATCGGAAGAAGGAACAGCCTCCCGTGCCGGTTGAGATCGGCCAGGTTATCCAGCAGGATGCTCCACTATTCCTGGAAGCAATCGGCAACGTGGTGGCGTTTAATACGGTGGACGTGAGATCCCGGGTCACCGGGGAACTCATCGAGACTTTCTTCAAGAGGGGAGATCTCCTGACCAAAGGACAACAGCTCTTCACCATCGATCCCGCGCCGTTTGAAGCCAAAATGAGGGAATCGGAGGCTAGACTGAAACAATCCAAAGTGCAGTACGAACAGGCAAAGAGGG
Organism: Desulfomonilaceae bacterium; assembly: GCA_035319325.1. GTDB lineage: Bacteria > Desulfobacterota > Desulfomonilia > Desulfomonilales > Desulfomonilaceae > DATHCX01. Next base: position 10,305 of record DATHCX010000245.1, on the reverse strand, counting down.
AATTCAACAGATTTCGGGTCCTGTTCCAGGAGAAAGCGGTCAGTCAGGAGCAGTTGGAAACCAAAGAGGTGGATATGAATTCCAAGCTCCACCAGGTGGAATTGAATCAGGCGGAGCTCGAAAGCTCCAAACTCAACCTGGGGTATTGCTTCATCGAATCCCCTCTGGACGGCGAATCTGGAGACATATACATAGACAATTTCAATATCGTCAATGCCAACCAGGACAAGATCGTGACGATAAAACAAGTGCGGCCCATCAAGATAAAATTCTCAGTTCCCGGAAAATTCCTGGATGAAATCAGGAAATATTACGAGCGTGCGGCAATGGAGGTGGAAACGTCCGTTCTCGGCAGCGATAAACCGGAGACAGGGTTCCTCACCATGATCGACAATTCCATCAATCCCCGTACCGGTATGATCATGCTCGAAGGCACCTTTGAAAACAGGGAAATCAAGCTGTGGCCGGGCCAATTCGTCCAGGTCAGGCTCAAGTTGACCGTCACCAAAGATGCTGTGCAGGTTCCGAGCAGGGCAGTGAACGACGGGCCCGAAGGCCAGTACATCTGGCTCGTACAGCAGGATCAAACCGTGGCGATGCGACCGGTAAAAATAGATCGCAGAAACGGAACCATGTCGGTCATCTCGGAAGGGCTGAATCCCGGGGATACGGTCATTACGGACGGACAGCTCACCCTGTTCCCGGGCGCCCGGATTATCACCCGAGAGCAGATGCAAAAATTGAGAGAAAAAGCCACCCAGCGAAAGGCCGCGCAGGGAAACAGCCGAGGGAGTACAGGTATTCCGCTGTCATGAGCATGATCGAGCTTTTCATACGGCGCCCTGTCATGACCACTACCCTCATGGTGGCAATGATGTTCTTCGGAACCATAGGGTACCTGAATCTACCGGTTTCAGCATTGCCTCAGGTTGATTTTCCCACACTGTCCGTCAACGCGTCCCTCCCCGGAGCCGATCCTGAAACCGTCGCTTCGAGTGTGGCAACACCCCTGGAAAAGCAGTTCTCGTCCATCGAGGGGCTGCGAACCATGAATTCGACGAGCAGCCAGGGGAGAACCACTATCAATCTTCAGTTCGAGCTGTCCCGCAAGATCGATGCTGCGGCTATGGACGTTCAGGCGGCGATCACCAAGGCAAGCGGACTTCTCCCGCCCAACATGCCCAACCCGCCCACGTTCTCGAAAATCAATCCTGCCGAGCGTCCCATCTACTACATGGTCATGCACTCTGATGCCATGCCTCTGTACCAAGTCAACGAGTACGCCGAAACATTTGTTACCAACACGCTCTCGACAATTTCCGGCGTAGCCCAGGTGCTCAATTACAGCCAGCAAAAGTTCACGGTGCGCGTGTACATCAAGCCCGACCTGCTTGCAGCGAAACAGATCGGCATCAACGAAATACGGAACGCGATCGTTTCTCAAAACGTGAATCTTCCGTTGGGGACCCTTGACGGGTCGTACCAGACCAGGACCCTCAAAGCATCCGGACAGCTCATGGATGCAAAGGCGTACGAACCGATCATCGTTTCCTACGTGGAAGGACAGCCGGTACGACTCGACGAGGTTGCCGAAGTTCGCAACAGCGTTTATGCGGATAAGGTGGCCTGTTTTTATAACGGCAAGCAATGTGTGGCCCTCGCTGTGCAGCGTCAGCCGGGATCCAACACGATCAACATTGTGGATGAAATCGAGCGGCTCATGCCCACCATCAGGGCTTCACTGCCACCGACGGTCACTCTTGAAGTCGTCTACGACATGTCCGAATCCATCAGGGCGTCTGTCCACGACGTCAAGCTTACCCTCATCTTGGCAGTCATTCTCGTTGTCACGGTCGTGTTCATGTTTTTGCGAAACCTGTCCGCGACATTTATAGCGAGCATAGCAATTCCGCTGTCCATAGTGTTTACCTTCGCGCTCATGTACATGCTGGGTTTTTCACTGGACAACCTCTCGCTTATGGCCCTGGTGCTGTCTGTCGGGTTCGTGGTCGATGACGCAATCGTAGTCCTGGAAAACGTGGTGAGGCACCTGGAAATGGGCAAGAAACCTTTTCAGGCTGCAGTGGATGGAGCCAAACAAATTGTGTTCACCATCGTGTCCATGACATCAAGCCTTGCCATCGTTTTCGTTCCCATCATGTTCATGGCCGGAATTTACGGCCGGGTGCTCAACGAATTTGCCGTCACGATTACCGTGGCAATACTGATTTCAGGGGTCGTGGCACTCATGGTGAGCCCTATGTTGAGCAGTCGTCTGTTGAGGCCCCAAAGCAGGCTGGCGGAATCGGATCCCATTTTCGGGGCCATGTTGAAATTCTACCAATGGAGCCTGGGGCTCGCGGTCCACCATCGAAGTATCACTCTGGGGTTGGCGGGGGTGATTCTTGCGGCAAGCATTTACCTGTTCCTGCTTATTCCCAAAGGGTTTGTCCCTGCGGTGGACATGAATTACCTGATCGGGTTCTGTGTGGCAGGGCAAGACATTTCACCGGGCTCCATGGAGCGGAATTTACAAGAATTGGGCCCCATGGTGAGATCAAATCCCAGTGTAAGATCCGTCTTGAACGTGTCAGGGTATCCGCAGCGAAACCAGGGATTCACCATAGCGTTCTTGAACGACAGGCCGCCAAGAAAAATTCCGGCCCAAAGAGTCATGGCCGAGCTTGCGCCCATAGTCAATTCCATCCCCGGACTTCTGGCCTTTTATTCGGTGCCTCCGCTCATAGAAGTCAGCACGGAAATTTCAGCCAGTCCTTACCTATTCATTATGCGATCGGCTGACACCAGGACTCTGTTCAAGAACGCTCAAAAATTCACCTACGCGATGTACGGGACGCCACAGATCGCGGGAGTCAATTCTAACCTGTACATCCAGAACCCTGAGGTCTACGTCAATATCTTGCGGGACAAGGCGAGTTCCCTGGGAGTAAGCGCTGAAGATATAGAGCAAGTTCTCTACTCAGCGTACGGGGATCGCGAAATCTCCAACATTTATGGAACCACCGACACATACAAGGTGATCCTCGAAATTGACCGGGCATACCAGCGGCATGCCGATCAGCTTTCGTCTCTGTACCTGAAAAGCACACTGGGTGAAATGGTCCGCCTGGATGTGGTGGCCGACGTGGTGCCTCACGTGGGGCCACTCACAGTGAACCATTACGGCCAGTTGCCGTCTGCCACCATATCCTTCGACACCGCTCCCGGCTTCTCCCTGGGGGAGGCTACACAAACTCTCAAGGAAATGGCCGAGCACATGCTTCCCCAGTCTATCATGCACAAGCTCGGAGGCACGGCAGAAGCGTTCGAGACGTCCATAAGAAGTCTGACCGTATTGCTCATCGTCGCGCTGGCGATCATATACATGATTCTGGCGTGCCTGTACGAGAGCTTCCTGCATCCCATCACCATCATTGCGGGGCTTCCGTCCGCTGCTTTCGGCGGTCTCCTGACCTTATGGGTCTTTGGAATGGAACTGAACCTGTACGGGTTTGTCGGCCTGTTCATGCTTATCGGGATTGTCAAAAAGAACGCAATCATGGTAGTGGATTTTGCGCTTGAAGCGCAGCGCGAAGGCAAGACACCGCTGGAAGCGGCAGTGGAGGGGTCGCTGGTGAGGTTCAGGCCGATCATGATGACCACGATAGCTGCAATTGCAGGAATGGTGCCTATCGCAATAGGATACGGAGCAGGAGGGGATTCCAGACAGCCGCTGGGTTTGGCCGTTGTCGGCGGACTGCTGCTGTCCCAAGTCGTCACGCTGTACCTCACACCTGTGGTGTACTCGTTTCTGGCGGAGTTCCAGGAATGGCTGCATAAACGCAATGCCGCGAAACGGGAAATGCTGGGTATCCCTGAAGACATATGATACGGATTCGCTTTGTTACAGGTAACTCGATTCCGGGCACAGCCTGGGGGCACTCCTTCGCTGCTGACGACGCAGAGCCGTCTCGTCACTTCGCTCAGGAGAGCCCTCAGCCCTGGAATATCATAAATCTTCTGGCGAATCGGTATGATACGAGTGCGCTTTAAAGTAAGATTGAGGCGACCCTCTTTAGTAAAGAGTGTCCCGCCCAAACCCCCTCCCGGAAACTTCTGTCATGCGCCGGCATCTGCATTTCCTCAGCGGAAATGCAGATGCCGGCGAGTGTTAAAAGTTCTTGAGGTGGGGTTCGGGGAGGAACGTCTTACAAGAAGTTCCTCCCCGATTTCACGTATTTGAAAACGCATTGGTATGAGGCATACGGGGATACGTGAAGTGCAGGAGACATATAGGGATTCTCAAAAGGAGTGTCGGTTTTGATTACGCGAAAAGATTCAAACACTGTAAATTGCGAGGGCGAAGCCCGAAGCAATTTCCAACTGACCAGAATGGAGATTGTTTCGTCGTTCCACTCCTCGCAATGACATGATTGGATCGTTCGAATGCGGGGGAGAGTCATGAACGAACCCGACAGAACTTTCAGGAACTGCTATGAACACTCTCTTATACGTCTACGCATATGCCATGACGAATCGATGCGGATTTCGTTTCAGGGGAACATATATGAAAACATTGATCACGGTCGGCGTCTGTTTCATGCTGCTTGTACTGGGAACGGCACTTGTTTGCACGGGTCAGGATTCGGGATCGCAGCGAGTGCGTTGCTGCGTACGAGGCAAGTGCATGGCCGCAACGAAGATGTCGTGCGACAAGTTTCGCGGAATCACCGTCAAGGACTGCACCGAGTGCCGCTAACGTCACGGTTGCCAAAGTCAGGCTTCCTCAAGGTGCATATAGGGGGTTACTTTACCCGCAGACTGTGGAAAAACGTAATAAACGAGCAGGCGGACTTTTCCGGAATGGACGGTATGCTGTCGGTTTCTCGGAAATCATGTGAGCCAAAGGCTGGCGGAGGGGCTGGAAGTCTTCGTTGACCAGCTTGCATCGAACATGCTCGGGGGTCATTGCGGGTCAGGCGGCAGGCTTTCGAATTCGAACTGGCACGGAACGCCGAATTCACCTACGGGCGTGTCGTAAATCGTTCCGGAAAGCTCGGATCCGTAGGATAGATCCTGACCGGCATCCAGAACGAATCTGCCGGTTCCGCAGTTTTCACCGGTATCGTATTGAATGACGAAATCCGGCGGGTCGTACGCGAAGATCTCCCATCTGTGGCCCTGAATATCATCAACCCACCAGTTCTCAATGGCTCCTTGCATCGGACCGGTAGTGTACCGTTTTATGATCAGAGCTGCTTGCATAACCAAACCTCCGTTCTTCTAAGATGCTCACCGGTCTTGCTCCAGTCAATCAGGTTCGTTATCACCGGCTGGAAACCATATAATGCTGCGCATTAGGAATGCGTCCTCCAGCCGGGTGTCCACTTCGCTGAGGACGGAAAGCACCAATTTCAATGCGCAGCAATATAGTATCCCCGGCGAGAAGATAGAGTTCCTTCCCTTCTGGGGTTCGGTCATGGAGCGTTGTCACCAGTAATTCCGGGTCTTCGCGAACTAGGGCGGGGCCCCCCTCAACGAATGAGTACTGGAAATGATCCCTCGGTTGAATCCTGAAACTGCTGGTTTACGACGTAACCTTGTCCGGGCACGCATGGCCGCCGGAATATTTCTTAGATCCAGGATTCAGCTTCGGTCACCGTAGACCAATTGAGCGATACCATGTCAATCTTCTGGCAAGGTGAAGCGTACTTTCAGCTTTCCCCGGTCCGCCGGGACAATCTTTCTCACTTTGAAGTCAAGAATTTTTGACTCCTGTGCGGCAAACTCGCGAAGTTGGCTGACATCCACCTGAGGCGCTTCCGCTTCCACCAGGAGATCTATCGATACGATCGACATTGCATCGACTTTCTTCTCGGGTGTCTTGCTTATTCTAGCGGGCTTCTCGCTTACGCTCGTCGCTTTACTGAGGTATGCTCCTTTTTGAGCCCTGCTGATCCGACTATCCTTAACGAGCCTACCCAGTGCTGCAGTGGTGGCTTTAGGATTGGATCCGATTTTTTGAGCAATCTCTTTCACAGAGAATCTCTTCTCGGGAGCCTGGTCCAAGAGTCTCACGATTCTGGCCCTTATGTCCATCATCTTCATATTAGGTATGCCTCCTGTCACAAAAAGTAGACGACCAAGCGCGTCGCCGATGAAAGAATGTATGGCAATATTCGTTACAAATCAAGATGTTCTGCGATCGCAAAAAACAGACTCAAGAAGCCAAACAGCGCTAATTCGTGATTCCATCCCGTTCAGGAAAGTCGCAGTTGTGCAGAAAAACGCGTAAAAAAGGGGGGCAACATGCGCCCTTTTTCTACCCGAACGCGGTAGTAGTCACCTTCACCCTAATGGACTCCAGAACGGTTAGCGGGATGTCAAAAGTCCAGCGCCGTCTGTCCATGATGGCTCTCCACAGGCTACACGGCGGGGTTGGCCGGTCCAGGCGCTCGGTCGCTTCAGCGACTCACTCTTTGCGGGGGTACAATACTGCTGCGCACTAGGAATGCGTCTACCAGCCAGGCGTCCTCTTCCTTTCGGACGGCCTGGCTTACTTGCGTTGCGACGACAACCTGGCTGACTGCGGAGGGAAAACACCAATTTCAATGGGCAGCAATATGCCCAAAAAGCCGTTTCATACCAATGCGTTTTCAAATACTTGAAATCGGCGAGGAACTTCTTGTAAGACGTTCCTCCCCGAACCCCACCTCTAGAACTGTTAGCACTCGCCGGCATCTGCATTTCCTCAGCGGAAATGCAGATGCCGGCGCATGATAGAAGTTTCTGGGAGGGGGGTTGGGCGGGACACTCTTTACTCAAGAGGGTCCCCCCGATCTTACTTTTTTGAAAGCGAATTCGTATCAGTCGGCACCGAGCAAGTTCTCTCCGCATCGGAAAAACGAGCGCCCACATGGTTTTTTTGCTCTCAAGGGATGAGCCCCTAATACGCAACTCCGTAGCAGCAGAGCCACCCCTCCAGCGCATGAGCACGGCACGTGCCTTGCACGGTACCATCCACGTGGGCTTAAGAGTTTAGTCTCCCTCCTCCCGATTAAGTTCTTGCCGGAATGCAATTCTTGCGAAGCATGATGAAAACGGGAGCTCGGAAACACAAAAACCCATGTGGCTCCCGTGGCCAAAGGCGCTCGGGTCTGCGGCGCTTCCTGCGACTTATGCTCACCCTCAGACGGTATCGCCCGGGACGAAGGTCCTCACATGGGTTCTTGCGGTTGCTGTCGTTTAATGATCGTATGTACCTCTGTTCGTTTCGTCTGACCTTTCGAGTTATCCTCTACGGGCCAATAGTATAGACAACCCGCAAGGGAACGGGTTCTCCGAGTAAAAAAAAAATTTACCACGCGATCTTTTTGGCCCTGTTCTTGTGCTCCCGACCGCTATCATAGCAGTTCTCGAAAATTCTGTCGGATTCGTTCATGACTCTCGCCCACAGTCCGACCGTGCAATCATGTCATTGCGAGGAGTGGAACGACGAAGCAATCTCAGTCTCTGCCAGTTGGAGATTGCTTCGGGCTTTGCCCCGCAATGACAATCTTTCAATCTGTTCGCCCAATCAAAACCGACCTTACTCTTGAGCATCCCTATAGCCGGTGCCCGCGATTGGAATGCATGCGTTTATAAGGAATGTATTCGCAAGAACGTCGGCCGCTGATACGGCTGATACCAACGCGTTTTCAAAAAAGTCGGATTGGAACGGGTGGTCAGGTCGCGTCCACTATGTGATGGATCTCGTCCAAAACGTTTTGCAGGACATCCTGTCCGGACTCCTTGTTCAACCAGCCTGGAATGCCGAGCACTTTGAAATCGGGAAGATTCCAGTATTCGGCAAGCAGCTCGCGTGTTTCGTCGCGCGTGAGCTTGCGGGCCGGTTGCCGGTCGTGGGGGCACTCCATGCCTTCTGCAACACCGAACAATCTACATACTACGGGTCTCTTGCAGTACACTTCGCACCCTGAAGAGGTGGAATAGGGACATTTGGCGCCGAGGACGTCTTTGACGACATCGAGCTGCTCTATTTCCCACCGGTTCCAGGTGACCGGTCCACAGCAGTCTGAACAGCCTGAGATACAATCGATCTTGGGAATGTTGCGCCGTATTTTTCTGATCAATTTTTGCCGTCTGCGACTCATTGGTCGGATCTCAATTCTCTGTGTGCAGCAATTTTCTAGTGATTTGGAGCGAAAAGGATCTTCATCCCGGCAAGACACACCCCGAATTCGAACTTGGGATGGCCAAGCACCGAAGGGACGAACAGTCGGCATCTCTTCCCGGCGCCCCGGTTCAGATGCCCTGTAATCGGAGAGAGCAGGCAAGACCGGTTCTTCAGCGACTCTCGCCTGCTCTTATAGAGAGGGGTAACAGCGATTTACCAGCGGGATCGTCCGCCGCCACCCGAATCCCGACGTCCGCCACCACCACCCGAGTTCGTCTTGGGGCGCGCTTCATTCACCTTGAGGTTACGGCCCTGGAAATCCCTGGTATCCAATTCCTGGATGGCCTTGAGACCTTCTTCTCGATTGCGCATTTCGATGAATCCGAATCCTCGGGAACGGCCGGTAAACTGGTCTACGATCACTTTCGCCGAATCTACTTCCCCGTAGGCTTCGAACAAGCCCTTAAGGTCGCCCTCGTTGCAATTGAAAGACAGGTTGCCGACATAGATGTTGATGCTCATTTTTTTCTCCTTTGGAGGATAGCACTTGCACGAATCTCGGGAGTGCGTTTGTGAATTGAACAAGGGCTCTGTGTGAACGGGGAAAAACCGGCTGGAATTCACTGCGTGGCAGTCCTCGCACGGGCGCCTCTGTCCAGAAATCTTAATTCTTGTATACGCCCGAGGTCCTAGCAAGAGGTCGACCGGAGTACCACAAGTTAAGGTTCGCAAAAATCATATCGGAAGAACGTTTCCTTGTCAAACGATATCGCAGTGTTTCGGATAAATCTCCTCACTGACGAGACGCTTCGCGGAATCGCATTAGTGACTCATATTTTCCGGCAGTTTGAGCCCCGGACATAGTAGTCTCATCAACGCTACATAGTTGGCGGTCATAATTTTGAGCTTTTGTAACTCATCCTTTGTATCCGGCGTGATTTTCGCATCGTCCGAAGACGTGGCCATTGCGGCTGCCAGGAGCGTTTCGAACAAAAATTTGTACTGTTTGGTAATAGCATCAATTTCGCTGTCTTTTTCCGACGACTTGGTCAGTGCAGCCATCGATTGAGAAAACAATGCAGAAAGCTTTGCTATCTTTTCCTTATCGCTGAGGCCTGCCCTTGAAAGATTCACTACGTTGTCAATCTTGTCCTGGAGCTCGCTGCACATCTCCCCTCCCGGTCTCGTTCCGGGCAGAATGTCCAGTGCCTCGTTCCTACCGGGATCGACACTGTTACCGTCAGCCTGTGATAGGGTCGCATTCGCTGCGGTAAACGCGCACACCATAACGACAACATAGAAGATCCTTTTCATAAAGGTCCCTTTCCGGTACATTTTCGGCGGCGATTGCACGAAGAACCAATCCGAAATGATCGGATTGCATGACATCACATTCTATTATACCGGGAAATTATGAAAAGAGTGAACACTTTTGAAGGCAGATTTCTCGTCGCCCTATTCGGGACGCCGCAGCGTTCAGTGCTTCGGTAGTATGATGTGGAAAACGAAGTCGTTTCGGTACGATCGAGGTTTCCTCTGCCGTTGAAGCATTTTGCGATAAGATAGAGCCGAATCTACTCGCGGAGAATGCCATGCACCTTAGGGAAAAGGAAGACGTGTTCGGACATCCTAAAGGTCTTTTCGTGCTGTTTCTTACCGAGATGTGGGAGCGATTTTCCTATTACGGGATGAGGGCTTTGCTCGTATATTACATGATCAAACATCTGAATTTCAGTCAAAGTCAGGCATCCCACATATATGGTCTGTATACGGGGCTGGTCTACCTGACTCCGCTGTTCGGAGGCATTCTTGCGGACCGGGTATTGGGGCAGCGCAATGCAGTGATTTTGGGAAGCATATTGATGGCAATGGGTCATTTTTTCATGGCTTTCGAGTTTTTGTTTTTTCCTGCGCTCCTTTTCCTGATTCTCGGGAACGGTTTTTTCAAACCCAATATATCCACCCAGGTCGGAGACCTGTATGTCGCAGGCGATCCTCGCAGGGACAGGGCTTTCAGCATCTTCTATGTGGGCATCAATCTCGGTGCCTTTTTTTCGCCTCTGGTGTGTGGCACGCTCGGAGAAGTGTACGGATGGCATTACGGATTCGCGGCTGCAGGGGTGGGAATG
>DATHCX010000244.1:0-4691 GCA_035319325.1 Desulfomonilaceae bacterium | reverse complement strand
CGCCATGTCTTTGGCTCCATGAGCAAGGTTGATGCTGATGATCGCAGGTAAGAGCTGTGGCGTCAGCCCTACGGCAAGAGCGAGGGAAAAGAGAAAGGAGTCCAAAACCGGTTTGTGCAAGTGCACGTTGACTGCAAAGATGGCTATCACCAGCATCAGGGTGACTTCCATTAAGAAATATCCAAAACGTCTCACGCCCCGCTCGAAGTCCGTTTCTTGCGGTCTCAACTTAAGGCGCTCCGACACTTTGCCGAATTCGGTATGTTTCCCCGTACTCACCACCACTGCGGTGCCGCTACCGCTTACAACGTGGGTTCCCATCCAGAGGACATTCTTCCGCCGAGCAAGCGGCGCTTCTTCGTCCGTGACCCCAACTAATTTTCCGACCGGATACGTCTCGCCGGTCAGGGTAGCCTCATCCACGTACAGGGCCTTGGAATCCAGAACCAGGCAGTCTCCGGGGATGACATCGCCTGCGCTGACCAGGACAACATCGCCGGGCACGATGCTTTCGAGAGGAATTTTGGTCGCAACTCCATCCCTGAGAGCCGTCGCCTTGATTTGGACAATTGCAAGCAATTTCTCCACAGCGTTTGCTGCCCCGCGCTCCTGCCAGAAGCCAAGAAGGCCGCTTCCGAAAACAATCACGAGTATGATGATCGCATTCACGTGGTCGTGAAGAAAGAATGACAAGCCAGTGGCAAAAAGCAGGATAAGAATAATCGGACTCTTGAACTGGGAAAGCAGCAGAGTGAGCGTGTCGGATCTCTTTTTAGGCGTCAGAAGATTGGAGCCGAATTGAGATAAGCGTCGGCGGGCCTCAGGAGTGGTCAGCCCTTGAGACGAGGTTTCGAGCCTATGGAGGATCTTTGTGGCTGAGATACTCCAAAAAGTAGCGAGATTTTGATCCATACCTGACTCCACTCAAGATCTTTGTCAGTCATTTCAAGGAGAGTCATCACCGAGAATCAATTGAGGATCGCCGGTTAAGCCCTTACTCAGAGACGGACTCATGAGGAGCTAGGGGTTACCCTGTTCATGGACTTGAGAATTTTCTTTGGAATCCCCGATTCACACGGAACGCCTGTTTGGCAAAGCCCGCATCCGTAACCGTCGAAGTTGTAATTCTTCTTCACAAATTCGGCACATGTTCCACCGGCATGGTTCCAGCATTTAACCTTGTCATGCCCCTCGTCGGTAATAGCCTCAACCGGACAGCGTTTCCGGCATCCGTTGCATGAGCCCTCGAAGAAGAAGAGGCAGTACGCGTGGTGATCGTCGTATGGTCTTGAAGTCGGGGAGACGGAAAGGTTCGCGACCACGGAACCAACACGATGAGCCTTCCCCTTCGGAGTGATCAAACCATCACACAGACCGAATGTTCCAAGACCGGCTGCGTAGGCTGCATGACGCTCGGACCATTTTGAGGAGAATACGTACTTTGGAGATTTCTCCCAGATCCACTCAGGACGGAGTATCGGAGCGACAGATTTTATCCCCTTGCTATCAAGTTCCTGAACAATGTGCCGCCTCAGACCGTTGTTGAATTCTTCACCCGGAAAACGGGCCTGAACCCAACGTCGAGACGGGTAAAAGCTCTCCCTGCGATTGTCCGCTTTCGTTGTCTCTCGTTGGGGAAGAATCCAGCTGATGACGGTGAGATCGGCTGGACTGACCCGGGCATCAGAAAATCGAATGGAAAATGCTTCGAGTGGTGTCCAATGCGTCTCACCCACTAGGTCCTTGTACGCCTCATAGAGTGGATCTGCCCCAGAAGAAAAACTCACGAGCACCTCGTCCCACGCCTTCTCATCGGGATCCATCTTCAGAGAATTTTCAGGCGAATTGGTCACAAAGTCTTCTATAAGTTCACGCAACCAGTTACCGGAATCCACGGTCATGGTTCACTCCTTCACCTGGCACCCGCAGACTTGGAAATCTCAGAATAACCCTAAGTACTGAATTCTGAGGACAGACCTACTGATGCCACGTTCCTGACACACTCATCGGTCGTCACCGGGTTCACTCCGATTCCTCGAAGCTCTCGTAGTCCTTGGTCGTATATGCCCGAAACAGCGTCTTTGACAAGCACGACCCGGAAGTCCCGTTCACTGGCCTCGTAAATACGGGTTCGTGGGCAGTTCGGGAAGTTGCAGCCGGAGAATACCAGGGTGTCCACTTCTAACTGGCGAAGGTACTCACCCAATCGAGTCTTGTAAAACGCCCCCCATCTCGGCTTATACAGTATCCACTCTTGGTCTCCGATACTTTGGATCTCTCCAGCGAGTAAATTTCTCTCATTAAGAAGAACGGAAGGTGAAGGCAGGAGTTCACCGACAATTTGCGAACCCTCGGAGCCAGGTAGGACGACCTTCCCACCGGCCTCGATTCTTTCCCGACGGCACAGATCCACATTTGATCCATCCTTCAAGTAGAGCCTGATTACATGGATAATTGGCAGACGTGCTGATCGGAATGCCCTGACCAACCTTTGGATCTGAGGAACAATCTCCTGAATTCCAGGGATAAGAGCGGGAGCCCCAGGAATAGTGAAGTCTCGCTGAACCTCAATTGTCAGCAGTGCTGATTGAATCAAATGGGGCTCGGTGTAATGGTCCATCAGTGCCTTGCCTATTTTCAGTGTGGCCTGCCCAGCTTAGAATTGTTCATAGCCCGGATCGTAGCCGCACACGCAACAGGCTATGCCGAGAGCGTCAACTGTAAAGTTTCTTCAATAACCAAGCCATATTCTGGCCCAAATGTTTCATTGTCTGGATGCCTTCCTCATCCTTTTCTACCTCCCCAATTTCCCGGCCAACGCCGAAATTCCAATAAGAGGAGCCGGGGACGATCATCTGGCCGATGAAGAAGAAGTGGTTCATGGTGTCGAAGGAATGGATCGCACCACCTCTCCTATGCACTGCGACAGCTGCCCCGACCTTTCGCTTCAACATGTCACCGTTGGCTCTGGACACCATACCGCAGCGGTCCATAAGGGCTTTCATCTCGCTCGTTACGTCGGAAAAATAAGTTGGAGATGCGAGTATGATCCCGTCCGCGCCCAACATCATTTCGATACAATCATTCACAACATCTTTTTCTACTGCGCATCGCTTGTTCTTCTTTTCCATGCACTTGAAACAGGCTATGCAGCCACGGATTTTCTTTCCTGAGAGCTGAAACAGCTCTGTCTTTATTCCCTCGTTTTCAAGCTCTCGGAATACATGATTGACGAGAATGGCCGTATTACCATCCTTTCGAGCGCTTCCGCTAAAAGCCACTACCTTCATCGAAACCTCTCTTTCATTGATTTAAGACTATCATTCATCTTCCCTGTTTCCCTCCGCAGTGGAAGACCACCTGTGCCGCAGGTGCCTTCTCATTCGCCTGTCCCAATAATCTCATCCGGTATAGCTCGATTGTCAATCATCTGAGGTGATTTTTGAGGCAGTGGAAGTTCGGTGTTCGAGGTGTACCCCTCTGTCAAGACAAGAAAGAGACCTTTTTAGGGTGGAAAAGCACACCTTGTTCGCGAGAGAATCTGAAAGAGGCAATTCTGAATGAACGAACCAGTGAGATGGCGTTGAGGAAGACTTTCTGCCTGCCGCTTCATCGTGACCGGCTCAACTCGGCAGAAATCGAGGTGATGGATTTATCCAGTCCGTTTGACTTGAAAGAAAAACAGGAAAACGTGTTCAATTTGGTTCGTCGGCGAGATGACAATCCTCCGGATCCCAAAATTCCAAGTCGTCCCAGGGAACGCCGAAAAATATGGTTCCATCCTGACGACATACATCCCGAGCAGCCAAGCTAATATAAATTTGTAAATAAATAATATTAGGCAGTTATCTAAAATTTCCACCGACAGTGCGTCCAAGTTTTTCGTAAAGCATTTGATCCGTATTTGTGTTAATATAGTTTATTTGGATTGTAATCCGTGTCCTGACGGGAAAAAGAAATTACCGAACCTCGGGGCTAACAGATGCGAGGACGCCGGTTTGGTTGGTCCTCCGGCGAGCCGGTATGCCATTAACCAATTGGTGAAGAGCCGTTTCGAGGAAGAGGCCACCTCTCCTCTGCTCGTAAACAGGGAATTGTTCCGGGGGAACAGAAATGACGCCCACCAAGATCCTGGGATTACTGCTGGTCATCGTCTACATATTGGCTCTAAAGATTCTTGCGAGTCTTGATAGCCAACGTGTTTTCGAGCCAGCTACTCTTTTGCTTTTTTTGAATGCCCTTTTTCACGGAATCATCCCCATAGCGGTGGCTTATGTAGCGGGAAAAACTTATCTCAAAGGCGGTTCGATCACTGTTTTCTTCATGGGATGCGGTATGCTCGCATTTGGCCTATGTGCTATTTCGGCCGGCTGGGTCATCGGCAGACCTGACGGGCCAAATCTGACGGTGACCATCCACAATTCGGGACTTTTCCTGGCTTCGTTTTTCAACGCCACGGCGGCGATTCTTGGCTCGTTCCATGAGGCCCACGCTGGCGATGTGAAAGGAAGAAAGCCTATACTTGTAATTAGTTATAGTTCGATCGGTATTTTTCTGCTCTGTTTCTCCGTTGCTACTATACGAGGCATGGTCCCACCCTTCTTCATTCAGGGGATTGGTCCCACCGAGATAAGGCAGGCTGTTCTCGGAAGTTCGCTGCTTCTTTATTTCATCGCTTCAATTTTCTTCTT
>DATHCX010000243.1:0-10691 GCA_035319325.1 Desulfomonilaceae bacterium | reverse complement strand
ACACGCCCGCCACGTTACATCCTGGAAAGCGAAACGCTATCATATATTGAAGAAAGAGCTTATTTGCACTATTTCCGAGGGTACCTCACGCCATGCTTGCGCGTCAAGTCCGATCTTGCACATGGCGTGAGCGGTCAACGGGATGGTCACGAGCACCTAAATCAGGCTGGCTCCTCGTTCCATAAGCAGCTCTCTCAGCACGGACCGGTGGCATCTGCTTTCATCTTCGCAGTAACACCCCAGAGACATAGGTGTCTGATGGGAGAGAGCAGCCAGCAGATCCAGAATGCGAGCTGCCTCCGGTTCATTCATTTGAGATCTGAATTTCCGGAGGAATACGGACCAGGATTTGTCGTCGTCCGCAGCCTTGCCTTCCTTCATGAGATCGGGGCTGGGAGACAGAATCGGCAACCAGACGTCATAGAAGTCTCTCGCAGAGTATTCTGTTTTAGGAACCCCTCGAGGAGGGCGGCGAACTGTACCAAGACGAAGCCCTTCTCCGGCTTCTCTGGGACATCCAAGCCTGATGATGCGAATAGACATGGAGCCTCCTTTTCTGGTATACGGCTCTATCAGCCTTATGGTGGTGAGTCCACTGCCGTGGCATGTCAACGTTTCGTCATTCTTACCCTCGTGTCCAACTTCTGAAAATCAGAGGCCCTGGGCAGGGACCTCAGTGCTACCAGGAGCTTTTCAGGGGGTGGCACCGGTTTCCTGGCGGCTAGATCCAGCCAACCTCCCACACTCGTTACTTTGGCTGCAAGCTTGGAATCGGAGCAAAAAAATTCGTTCCGCATGAGCCATCGGCTCCCATCGTCTGAAAGGCCGGCGATCTCGAGGTTTACTTTCAATTCGTCCAGGAGACTGACCTCCCTGAAGTACTCTATCTCATCCTTCGTGATAATGGGACCGATCTTCAACCGAGCAAACTCGCTCATGGGAAAACCGTGCTCAGAGAAAAACATCATGCGAACGTCACCCGCCTTGTCCAGATAGGCGGTGTTCCGCATATGGGAATTGAAGTCCATGTCTCCCCAACTTGCATAGAGTTTTTTTTCGAACATGACCTTCTCCAGTCGTTTGGAGCAACCGTTAGAGCACCTTTCCGTCGCTCGCACGCAGACAAGGTGCCACCTTTAGAACTTTATATGCCTTTACGCTTCACCGGAAGGGATTCCATTCGCACGGTTGTTGGGACATACTTTGAGACACGTATCGCACGAGAGCCAGTAGTTGTACCCCGCTGTGTTTATGACTCGCTCGATGTGCCGCATGCCTTCCGGGGCCTGAAAGGCCAGAGGATATATCGCGTGTTTAATCGTGTGCGCCAGACAGGTCATCTTCTTGAACGATCCGTCATCCCCGAATGCTTCTGATGGACATGCCTTCAAACAGGCAGTACACGTCTCCGCGCAAGGAGAGCCGGTGAGCTTGGGATCGCCAGCCATCTCAGCGTTCGTGACCACAGCCCCGAGCCTGAGGAGCGTGCCGTACCGTGGATGGTGCATAAGCCCGTTCTTGCCGAAACGCCCGAGGCCAGCCTCCACTGCAGCGTGTTTGAGAGACATGACTCCCCAGGGTTCCCTTCCGTGAAATACCATCGGAGCATAGCTCGGGACAGGAACAGCCAGGAATCTACCCTGGGCTTCGATCCAGTTTGAAAGCATCAATGCTATCTCGTCCAGGTACGGGTATGCAGAATGATAGGCCCGATGCATAATATACAGATTGTATGTCGGAGAATGAATCATGCCCCGCGGCACGACTTTGCCGAAAACCACTATTGTGCGGGCGTCCTTGCAGACCTCGGACGGATGGTGTTCTTGAGGAGCATTGCCGAAGCGCTCCACCGGAGCGAATCCGATGGCATCGACTTTGCCTTCCAGGGTGTGCACTATCTTCTGCTTTAGATCCATTGTTGCGTTTCCCCTCTTAACGGACATTCCCATCGCATGGCAGCCAGGACACATTATCTAGCATGCGAGACATTCCTTTAAAAAAAGGTCATCCGTTCAAGTCCTTGAGTAAGCGCTTCAAGAGCACCTTCTCCTCCATGGAAAGGTTTTCCATAATGTCGTCGTTGGCCAGCTGCCTTTGTTCACCAATCGGTACATTGAGCGTGGTGGCCAGATCCCCCAAGTAGAGTCTTAATGAGCGCCGGTCGACCTCATCGGTTTCCTTGACGATCCACCCTTTCTCCGCAAGCCTCTCCAGGACTCCCGACAATGTCGCGCTGTCCAGCACCAGCTTCTTTCCGAGTTCACCCGAAGACACCCCTTCCTCGTCCCGGAGTGCCTCGATAACCAGGACCTGTATCGGTGTCAAGCCGTACTCGGCCAGGCGCTTCTTCAGATTTCCATGCGCTTTCTGGTATGCCTTTGCCAACAGGAAAACGATACAATCGGAATAATGAACCATGTCGTTCCTCTTGTATACAAGATATGTGCTGCTCCGTCCGTTGTCAAGAACAAAGAGTGCAGGCTGGCAATCCACTCAGTTACGGTTGCGGAAAAGGCTGTCATTGCGGACGAAGCGAAGCAATCCCTGCCCTCGAAGCTCTATAGTGCTGCGCATTAAGAATGCGTCTATCAGCCAGGTGTCCCCCTCGCTTCGGACGGCCTGCCTTACCGCGCTCCGGAGACAACGTGGCTGACTGCGGACGGACAGAACCATATTCAATGCGCAGTACTATAGATTGCTCCGCCGTTTCATTCCTCGCAATGACGCGGAACGATGGTTCCCTCGCGACACTGAAGCGTCACCCGGGACGGCAACCCTTCAGTTCTTGGTCTGACAGAATTCACAGCGGCACGGGGAAAGCCCGTTTAGTCTACTCAATCAGGAAGTGACAATCGCATCACGAGCTTCGCGGGATCGGCTGTCCTCACATTTTTGATTTTGGCATCGAGAACTGCTTTTTCCTCCAGAAGTTTCCTCACGAGAGAGAAGCGATCTGCGTTGGATGAGCCTCCGTCTACCAGAACATCAATCGTGACGATAGACATCGCCGGCCCGCGATCGGGTCGTGTTGCTTGTTGGGCTGGTTCCGGACGCGTTGGACGTTTTCGGGGTTTTACAGACTGCACGAGTTGTGCGTTCTTTACAGGCTTTGGGGGATTCGGGAGCTTTGAAAATTGTACAGGCTGCTTGCTCTTCGCAGGCTTTGGGAGATTCATGAAACTTGGAGATTGTTCAGGATGTGTGCTATGTACGGGCTTAGGGGGATTCAGGGAAAATGTCTCCTCTGGAAGTTGAGGTTTTCTGGCAAAGAACCCCTCCTCAGGCTCGCCGACAAGTTCTTTCTTGAGAAGTTTGCTCAACGCCACAGTCGTTATTTTGTGTTTGAAACCTATGGCGCGAGCAATCTCAGGCATAGAAAGTCTCCTGCCAGGATTTCGATCAAGAGCCGCCATAATTTTTTCTCTAATTTCCATCATTTTCATTATGCCATTCGCCTCGTGGATACCTTGGTTGATTCAGTTCATTGAATAGCGAAACAGAATAAGCTCAAGTCGCACACAAATCAAGATTTTTTGTCACCATTTGGTAGTGTATTCGACCCCCTGCGGGACCAAGCCGATTTCTGCGGACGTGCGTGTGCCGGCGGCGGCCAACAAGTCTGAAAACGATGCTGTAGGGGTTCTCTAAAGCAAGGTCGGTTTTAATTACGCGAACAGATTGAAAGATTGTCATTGCGAGGGCGAAGCTCGAAGCAATCTCCAGCTGACCAAGACTGAGATTGCTTCGTCGTTCCACTCCTCGCAATGACATGATTGCGTGGTCGGAATGTCGGCAAGTCGTCCAGTGGACAACTTGTACCTATGCGCTTTCAGAAAAGTGAGATTGGGGGGACACCTTAGTAGTGCTTTTCGTAAGTTCGGTGCCTGATTTCATGACCAAGAGAGATTGCTTCGTCGCTGCGCTCCTCGCAATGACAGGCCCCAGCAGTGTCATTGCGAGCGAAGCGAAGCAATCTGCTCCGGCAAAAATATGCGACCTGATTTAAGAAAACCTGTACCTAGTAAAGAGCCTGCCCGACTCGATTTCACGTATTCGAAAGCGAAATGGTATGAGACCGGTTGCCAAAATGAACCGGCCTATTTCTTACGGAAATGCAGATTGCGGCGAGGGTTCAAAGTTCTTGAGGTGCGGTTCCGGGAGGAACCTGTTACAAGAAGTACCCCCTCGATTTCACGTACTTGAACGCGAAACGGTTTCAGGCCTCCATCGCTTCCACCAGGAGCTCTATCACGGATTTCACTTTCACCGGCATTTCGTAACGGGCCTGAATATCCTGGAGTTGGCTCAGACAGTTTTGACACGAGGTGGTAACAACGTCTGCTCCAGACCTGACAATTTGGTCATGTTTCCTTCGTGCGTGTTCCAGGCGTTTTTTTCCCATATCGGTGTTCTGCCCCACGCTTCCGCCTCCGCCACAGCAGATGCTATATTTTCTGTTGGGCCACAATTCCACAAACTCCGATGCGGTAGCCTGGATCAACTCGCGTGGAGGATCGAACACTCCGAGCTTGCGTCCAACGTTGCACGGATCGTGGTAGGTCACTCTGCCTTCTATGGACCCGGATTCGAGATCCAGCCTGCCTTGTTCGAGATATCGGTGAGCGAGTTCCACCACGGACAAGACCTCGAATCCCAGAGACTCCCCAAGCCACCGTTCGGCATCCTTCCTCAAAATTTTAAATCCGTGCCCGCATTCGGTGGACAAGAGAGTTTTCACGTTCAAGCGCCGGGCTTCTTGCACGATATTACGAATCAGCGTTACAGCGTCTTCGTGGTCCCCAAGGTAATATGCCCAGTTAGTAATGTCGAATACGCGAGAGGATATGGTCCAGTCCGCACTCGTATAGGTGAAAAACTTGACGTACGTTTGAAACATGTTCGGATTCGACGTGTATTCCCGCGGGTTGGGGATGTACAGAATTTCGGCCCCTTCTTTGTCGATGGGCACAGAAAGCCCGTCTTCGGGGACATTTTCCATTTCGTCGGCCAGTTCCTCGACCATCCATTCCGCCATGTCGATAAACGCATCCGCCTCAAGACCGGTATTGTTCCCGAATTCGACGGCCTTCTCAACGCCCTCCACAATTCTCCGGGGGGCTTTTCCCTGTTGCCAGGCTAAACCACGCAAGTAACGGACGACCACATCCATCTCGATGCCTTTGGGACAACCCGTTGTGCACCGCCCACAAAGGGTGCAAGCCCAGATGAACTCGGAATCCACCAGTTCTTGAGTCCGTCCGATCGCCATCTTGTGCAATAGTTTCCGGGGATTCATATCCGGATAGCCATCAGTCAAGAAGCACCTTGAAATGCATTCGCCGCAGGTGAGACAGTTCGGCAAGAACGGAGCCCCAATGATCGAGCCTCCCTTTATGCTTGGGTCTACTCCTTCTTTGCAGATGGGACCGGCCATGTTGTCTCCTTTGTTCGAAATCGAGTGGCACGTTCGCTTTCACCACACTTCAGCGCTCTAGCGGTTGCTCTTCTCCAGGACTTTCATGGGATCGAAACCTGCAAATTCAGTCAGCAGGCGTTGCAGCCTGGCTGGCTCATTGGGCGCTACGGACACAAAACGCAGCCGCTCCGGTTCCTCTTGAAGAAGTCCGGTCGCCAATCCCCGACGAACTCGCGAACCGGCTAGGTTCGCTCCCGTGCTCGAAGCGCAATTCCCGCTGTGACATCCTGCTACAAGGACGCCTCTGGCGCCGGCGGCAAAGGCGTACCATATCACGTACTCGGATACGCGGCCTGCGCAGGGAACAACTGCAAACCGCACATTCTCCGGTATCTCGACCTTTTGCTCCAATAGTCCGGCAGAGCGCCGGCATACGAACAGAAAGGTCGTTCGCTCCATGTCGGCCTGAGGGACCTCTCTGATGGAAGCGAGCAGCGAATCGTCACTGTGGGACATAAGATGTATCGCTACGCTGGGACACGTCGATGCGCAGATACCACATTCTCGGCACAATGACGGCCACGCTTCAACAGGAGGACGAGACGTACCCGGTTTGACCGATATGGCCCCGTGGGGACAAATCCGGTAGCACGTCAGGCATCCGACGCAAGCCGAGTTCACGGAAATGGATTGGCGCTCCATTTTGAATCGGGAAGTTCGAATCCAGGCTTGAGCTTTGGCCGCAGCAGCCTTGGCCTGCGCAATTCCTCCTATCAAATCGAGGTTCCCTGTTGCCTCGCCCACGAGATACACACCGGTCGCGAATGAACTGCCCGAGTTGCAATGGACGCTTTCCGATAAGACAAACCCTCGATCGTCGAGATCGTCGCGGGCTATTTCAAGAGCCCATTCGGGAATCTGGGAAGCATCAGGGCCGGTAACCGACACCAGTCTAGTACAGTCGAACGAAATCTCGCTGTCAGGATCGATCATGTCCCTCGCCGTGAGTCGGAAACGCACCGGACTCTCGTGCTCGCCGAGAGAAGACGCGAGGGGTTCTTCATCTCCAAAGCGGACAAACTGGACACCAACCTCTCTTGCCCAATCACAAAGAGCCTCCCCAAAGAGATGCAGCACCGGCAAATTTCGGAAAAACACAACGGACGATCCTCCGTTGATCACGTTGTGTGCGGCAGCTTTGATCGCATTCATGCCCAGCGCGGGATCGGACGGACGCAGGTAATCCATCAGGAATGCCACGCGTTCGCCGGGAAAGACTTTGGTATGGGAAGAGAAAAGCTCCGCGTTTTGCGGCAAAGAGGAGTGGGGAAGGCTCAAAGAGAGGCCAGGGGCCAACAAAAGACAATCGTAGGACCGGGTCGTCCCATCTTCAAACCGGGCTTTGAAGCCACTTCGATCGCGGCTTATCACCGGCGCCCGGTACACATCGACTGTCTTCACGTCACCGAGCCTGAGCGCGAGTTCCTCAAGCTTGTCATCCGTGCTTGGATCCTGCTGAGTGAAATAGACATGATCGGGTGTTTTCCGGAATCTCGCGAACGTTATGTCCACTCCCATGGCAGCCAACGCTTCGGCTGCAACCATGGCGGGTATGCCGCCGCCAATGATGAGCGCGCTCGGCGGGGCGGAACCGATTCTTGGGGTAACCTCGATTTCGACGGATTCGTTCGGGTTCATCGCAACACCCCGCGTTGAATATCTTCAATGAGTACCGCAGCAGTTTGCCCGGCGTGTTCAAGCGTTTGCCCAATGTCCATCGGCCCTGAGCACGTCCCGGCCAAGTAAAATCCCGGGACCGCCATTCGGCTGTTGTCCAAAAGTTCTCTCGCCTCCAGAAATGCGAATTCATTCACAGGAAGGCACAATCGGTTAGCAAGTGCCGTCGTCTGACTCGAAGACCGCTGCCCAATCGAGAGGATGACGCGATCGAAAGATTCTTTGGCGTTGCGCCCGTGCCTTTCAACAATCACGTCGAGTTCATTACCATCGCCTGGCGTGATTTCCCCGGGAACGCCCTGACAAAGTCGAACGTTCATCTGCTCAGCCTTTTTCATAAGCTCATGGCCGTACTTACCCGCCACCTGGAGGTCAATATAGAACAACGTGACAGCAATTCCCGGGCATTCATGGATCAATTTTAGGGCCATCCTCAACGCAGCTTTACAGCAATACTGAGAACAGTAGTTGGCTCCTGAACTGGCGTCCCGGGACCCCACGCACTGAAAAAAAGCCACCCGGAGATCTGTGGCTCCACCGGTAAACGTTGACAGCATATCACGATGCAACAGGCCATCTATTTCAGCCAGGGTGTAGACACCTTCCAGACGTCCATGACCCAACAGGATCTGCTCTTGAGGATTGTACGGCTCAAACCCTGTAGCAAAAACCAAGGCCGTTGTGCCCGCCCGGACTTCGCGGCCGGTCCCGATCTCTTTCAGGCAGACGTGTTTGCCGTCTTCTCCGGACAATCCTGTTGAGGACAGCTCCCAGCCGGTCAGCACGTCGGCCAGTTCGGACGCGGAAACGTCCCGGATCAGATCCTCGATCAAGCAACAAAAACATCTTTGACATTGATCGGTTGCCATGCAGCCCCAAGTCCGAACGTGTCCGCCCAGGGCAGGGCCACGTTCCACTATGGTGCATCGTATACCGCTGTCGATCAGTGTCTTGGCAACAGACAGACCTGCTATTCCGCCGCCGACAATGACTACCGGTTTCTCGACCATCCTTATGACCTCACGTCGCGCGTCCAGACTCGATACCATGCGCTTTCAACTATATAATACCGTTTCGCTGTCCAAGATGTAACGTGGCGGGCATGTCTCCGCTGCGAACGGCACCGCCTGACTGCGCATGTGCCACTCCCTGGCTGAAGGTTTACACGGGATTCAAACGGTGTTTCCGATATGCCTGAACAACGGTCATTCTCCGAGTGTTCCGCAAGACTCCGGTGTGTCATCCACATGTTGGTTGTATCTGCGGTGCAATGCCCCTGCCCCACTTTGTGTCCCTATTCGCTGCTTTCTTCGTGCTGGTCCTCCTCCTTGAGCAACTGCTCCAAGATAAAACGATTACATTGGTCCCGAAAGTCGGAGACCACTTCACGGAGTGTGCGTCCGGTATTGCCTGCCTCTTGCTGCAGCATATTCCAGAACCTGTCCAATTCCGGGTACGTGTCAGCGGTCAGGGGAAGGACCAGGGTGCTCCCACAGGAACAATTCCGGTACTGCATGGTGTGAGGAGCGTGCATTACGTTCTTTACGTCCTCCAGACCATGCCCCAGAACCGTCGTTCCCTGCAAGTACTCTGAAAAGCTGTGGTATTCAGCTCCACAGGTGTTGCACCTTTTGGGAAAGAGTCTTTCGTCCTTACCAATCCTGTCGAATAGTTTTATGAATTCCAGAAATCTCTCGTTATATTCGGAATCCCCTGGATTGTTCTTTTGCCCGTCCATAGCCGTACCTTCGAGTTCTCTCCGTCAAGGGAATCGGCTCGCCGGATGTCACTACCCTTGAATGGTTTGCCATTCCGGACTTTGTTGAGCTGACTTTCCCGTGATCCACCTGCACCCGGTGCGGGCGAGGATTATGACTTCTAGTATTAACGGTTTTATGTCGAGAAGCGAGCATTTGTCAACAATGTCTCCATCCTTTATATGACGAAGAGTGAGATATTTACTCGGGCCTCGAGGCACAAAAGCCGCGAACGTCGGCCCCACGGCGCCGGCCTGGCTGTGAAAGCCCCCAGGCACGTATCGCCGCGGGAGATTAGGCTCGTAGCATGCGGCAGATGATAACAATACCATAAAAAAATCGTTCGCTATGCACCGATTCAGTTACGCCTGGGAAAAGATCGTCATTGAGAGCGTTGCGAAGCAATCTCGCCGTTCAGTATCGAGATTGCTTCGTCGTTTCACTCCTCGCAGTGACAGAGGATAGGCACTTCCGCTGAAAATTACCTGAGGGATTACATCGCGATCTTGCCAGGGCTGTAGGGATTCTCAAAAGTACTGTGGGTTTTCATGACGCCACAAGACGGGGCTGAAACGAAAATGTATGTACCAAGGAGACGAGAATGCTATAATGCAACCGCATAGTTCAATCGAGGATTCTGAAGATGCACAGTGACAGACCTTCGATCAGCGGCCAAGAAGCGGTGGTCGACATACGCAACGGCATGAGCGACGTCGATTTAATGAGGAAATACAGGCTGTCGGCAAGCGCCCTGCTGAGTCTGTTCAACAAGATTGTCAAAGCGGGAATGATCGCAGAAGAGGAATTGGGAGATCGACTCAAACCTGTAGCCGCAGAGATCGATCTCGATCTGCTGAAACCGGGTGTTCATCGCGAGTCGATCCGGGGAATCCCCGATGTCAAGTGGAGATTCAAGTGCGATGGATGGGTTTTCTCTTCTCCTACCATCGGTGAACGTTCAACTTTTTTCGGAAGCTGGGATAGGCACCTGTACTCGGTGGATAGCGCTTCAGGCGAGCTCAACTGGAAATTCAAGACCGGCGACGTTATTCGCTCAAGCCCAGTCCTCATGGACGACACGGTTTATGTGGGAAGCTGGGACCAACACCTCTACGCCATTGACGAGGTTGCCGGCCGAGAAATATGGAGATTTAGGTCAAAAAAGGAGATTTGGTGCGCGCCCGCAGCGGGTCGAGGAATTGTTTATTTCAGCAGCACAGACGGATATCTATATGCACTCGACGCCCTAAACGGCCTCATGAAGTGGAAATTCAAAATGGGCGGTCCCGTATTCAATTGGGTTGAATCCGCCCCGGCAATCTCTGGCGGGCTGGTGTTCTGCGGCAGTCACAGCGGAAAGCTTTTTTCTCTCAATGCCCTGTCAGGAGAGGTGCGTTGGTCATTCGGGACCAAGGGGCCTGTGGACTCCTCTCCAGCCGTTTCAGAGGGCACCGTTTTTTTCGGAGCCCACGACGGTTACCTCTACGCCCTGGAGGCAAACAGCGGGAAGGAAAAGTGGAGATACAATGCCGGGTGCCCCACTTACGGTAGTCCCGCGATTTTCGGAGGAAAAACGTTCTTCGCATCGGGAGGAACTCTCAGTGCAGTCGACGCCCAGTCCGGCAGGGAATACTGGAACTTCAAGATTCCCAACGCGTTTCTTTCCTCTCCGGTAGTATCGGGAAACAGAGTGTATTTTGGAAGTTCCGACCACCACCTCTATGCACTGGACAGAGAAAGCGGGGAGCAACTTTGGCGCTTCGAGACGGGCAATCAAGTTT
>DATHCX010000242.1:0-14796 GCA_035319325.1 Desulfomonilaceae bacterium | reverse complement strand
TCGATATCCGTACCCGCTGAGGCATCCCTGCCGACAGGACCCGCAGCCACGGAAGCGTCGGCGCCTATGGTGAATTTGTCCCTGAAAATGCTCCGGAGGCTTACGTCATTCATGATCAACAGAATCAGATCCGTTGATTGTACACCGATTTGCCATCCGAAACTTCCGCCCACGAGCGTCAAGAACGCGGGTGGGCCCCATTTGGCAGTGGAAGGATTTCGGCGCAGGATCACCCCTTTGCCGTAATGTCCGCCAAGCCCGAGGCCGGCCTTGATAACCGAAGGAAAGATAATGATGGCATGGCTCCGTTTGATGAGATCTTTCGGGATGTTCGCATCCGGAGCCTGCATCATGTCCTTGACGATATCGGTGCATTCCGAAATCCTCGCGTCCAGCTCCATAGGACGGCAAGACGCGTCGTTTGCCATGGCAAGGAGTGCAACTACTGTCAGCATCAAGGGCCATTGTCTCGTAAAAGATCCTCGTTTCATACTTTCCTTATACCCGGTTGAGACGGTCTGTTCAACAGGAGAGCAAACACGTCCTCGGAATTGGGAGGAGCGCATGTCGAACGAATGTCCATATGCAGTTACGAAATACGTTGCCAATGCAGACGTGATAGTCTAAAGTTTAGCGATAGTTCTCACTATATCTGAGAGAACTACTTCTGTGAGGTTCGATATACCTGCGTTTCGGCGAATGGGGGGACACGTGGACCGTACGTTCGTCTTTGACTCTGACCAATCGACCGTGCACCTTTTGGACAGAGGCAATACCCAGACAGACACAATAGACCTGGACCGGCTTCTGGCAGAAAAAGTCAGCGAAAGCGGTACATTCCTGGTCAAAAAGGTCGAGGCTACAGCTTTGGGCAAGCTGCTGCACGCTTTGCCTATTCCTGCCTTCCTGTTGGATCATCTCAACGTAATCTGTTTTGCAAATGAGGCGTCGGGGGACAGTTCAGGCCTTCAAGGACAATTGTTCACGACAATTTTTCCGAATCCTCGTCACGCTGAAAAAATTGTAGCGATGCTGGAAAAGGTTCTTGTCGCCAGAAAACCTCAATTTGTGGAGGTGTTGATGGAACTGCGGGGGAACAAACTCTGGTCCCGTATTTCCATGCGAACCCTGAGAGTCGGCGATGAAAAATATGTGCTGATCCTCACCGAAGATCTCACGTTGCAGAGGAAACAAATCCTCTTGCAACAGAAGCACGAAGACATCCTCAAGAGAGCCCATGACGAACTGGAAAAGCACGTAGAAGAACGAACGGCCGAACTCCTGAGAAGTAACGAACTCCTCAGGGCGGAAATTTCTGAAAGGAAGAAGGTTCAATCGAGGCTGGAACTGTCGGGAAAGATTATCGAGAGCTGCAATGAAGCGATCATATGTATGGATCTGCAGGGAAATATCACGCGCGTGAACCAATCGTTTTGCCGAATTACCGGCTTATCCATAAACGAGGTAATCGGCCAAAATATGAGAATATTCCAATGGGGTCGCCCTTATGGCGAGTATTATCACAAGATCTGGCAATCGCTCATCGGTTCGGGAGCCTGGCGAGGCGAAGTGTGGGATAGACGAAAGGACGGTTCCTTGTATCCCGTCCTGTTGTCCATAAGCATGGTCAGGGACAGCCGAAACATAGTGACGCACTATGTTGCCATATTTTCGGATATCACCCGGATCAAACAGGCGCAGAAAAATCTTCAACGATTGGCTCATTACGATCACCTTACCCGTTTGCCCAATCGTTTGCTGTTCCACGATCGCCTGCAGCAGGCAATGATACTGGCTCAACGCCAGTCAAAAACGGTAGCGATCATGCTGTTGGATTTGGACCGGTTCAAGAACATCAACGACACCCTGGGACATCGATTCGGAGACAAGGTTCTCATTGCAGTAGCCGAACGGCTCAAAAAGTGTATTCGCATGAGCGACACCGCGGCCCGACTCGGCGGTGACGAGTTCCTGCTCCTGCTGCCGGCTTCCGAGGCGAACGGAGCCCTGAAGGTTGCTGCCAACATCATGTCCGAGATTGCAAAGCCGCTGATCATGGAAGGCCGCGAGATCTTCTTGAGCACGAGCATCGGAATAACCATGTTCCCTGACGACGGAGACTCAGTCGACCGGTTATTGAGAAATGCCGATACTGCGTTACATCATGCAAAAGAGCAGGGGAAAAACCGATTTCACTTTTTTTCGAAGGACATGAACAATCATGCAAAGAAGCGCCAGAAAATGGAGCACCTCCTCCGTGTAGCGCTTTCTTCCGATCAATTTCTGCTGCATTACCAGCCCATGCTGGACGTCCGTTCCGGGAACATCATCGGAATCGAAGCCCTGCTCAGGTGGTCGCATCCTGTTCGAGGTCCGGTTTCTGCCGCACAATTGATTCCGCTTGCTGAAGAAACCGGCTTGATTGTGCCAATCGGGGAATGGGTTCTCCGCACGGCTTGCGAACAAAACCGGCAGTGGCAAAGAATGGGGCTGCCTCAAGTTCGCATCGCAGTAAATTTGTCCGGACGTCAGCTCAGGCAGCGGAACATTGCCCAACACATCCTTGATATTGTGAATAATTCCGGATTGGATCCCACATTCCTCGAAATTGAGTTGACTGAAAGCGTCATGATGGACGATACAGACGAAACGGTGAAGTTTCTGGCCAAACTCAAGGAAAAAGGCATCAACATTTCTATCGATGATTTTGGAACAGGTTATTCGTCGCTTAGCTATCTCAGGAAATTTCCTGTGGACAGACTCAAGATTGACCAGTCCTTTGTCAAGAACGTCACCCTGAATCCGTACGACCAGGCGCTGGTTAAAGCCATAGTCGCAGTGGCTCACAGCCGCAAGCTCAAAGTGCTTGCCGAAGGGGTGGAGACGGCAGAACAACTGAGATTTCTTCAATCGAGTCATTGCGACGAAGTGCAGGGATATTTTGTCGGACGACCCATTTCTCCGGACAGGATCGTCCCGGCCTTGCAGGAAAATTCGGAATCAAGGCGTCGTTAATCCGCCGTACGGGAGTACACTCAGGGTTTTTTGCGTGGCGTTTCGGGAGCGACACTGCAACAGATGGCTGACTCGCTGAATCCGAGGGAGGAGAAGAGACATAGGTCAATGCCCAAAAAGAAGATCAGTGCGAATGAACTGCTCACCGATATACGCGCGGGAATGGACGATGCTGGTTTGATGGAGAAGTACGGTATTTCCGCGAAGGGAATCCTGACTGTCATGAACACACTTATCTGGAAAGGTCTCATGTCGCCGTCCGAACTTGCAGAGAGAAGGTCCTTGGCAAAAACCGTTTTCATGCCCGTTCTCAAGTGCCCGGCGTGTCACGAGATTCATTTCTCAAAACAGGACAAGTGTCCGAAATGCGGGCACATGCTAAAAAACCTCAACGAGAAAAAATCCCCATTCACATAATCCAATACATTGTGGACGAGTGCTTTTGCGGACGGACAGGGGAGTGCGGATGCAGCAACACAAGAGGATCAACGGAAAAGAAGTCCTGGCAGACATCAGGTCGGGAATGACGGAATTCGATTTGAAGGCGAAGTATCAGCTTTCTTCGAAAGGACTCGAAAAGCTTTTCCGCAGGCTCATGGACACCCGGCTCATAGATAGGCTTGAGCTTTACCAACGATTTCCCGTGTACAAGAAATCCATGGAATCTCTTGGCGAGCGTAGCCAACCGCGGGCACGACTCTCTGTACCGGTGTTGGCCTACGACATCAATTCATCCGCAATAGGAGTCATTCGGGATATTTCCATGAACGGGCTGCGTATTGCGGGCCTTAAATCCCAGGCCGGAGATGTCAGGACGTTTCAGATTCCGGTAGACATGTTTATCAATACCGATCCGTTACTGGTTATAGCGAAATGTCGCTGGATGAAACTCAGGGACGGGATGCACAAGCACGCGATTGCCGGTTTTGAAGTCATCAATATTTCGGAGAGAGATTCGTCGGTTCTCAGGACATTTTTGGATTTCTTGCTTCTCAGCCGTTCAGGGGAATGGCAGGCATTGGAATGACGTGCGTGCCGTTCAAGATGCGGGTCTGCTTCCGATACTTACGATTTCAGGCGAGCCTCGAGGGATTTTTTCGACAGCTCGGATACGCTTCGAAGTGCGGAATGGTTCAGATTGGTGACTGCGGTTGGCGGCCGCCCACCCCGTATCCATTCAGTTACGGGTGGGAAGAGAACGTCATTGCGAGCGTAGTGAAGCAATCTCGCCTCTAAGTAATGAGATTGCTTCGTCGTTTCACTCCTCGCAATGACAGGGTATAGGCGCTTCCCCCGAGTAACTGAGGGGTTACCCCACCTACCTCTTTTGACTTGACAGAAAAAGGTTCGTCTGATTATGTGCTTCCAAGAGCTTCCTTCTTTACAATCACGCTTGACATTCTAAGGAGACCGACATGAAAAAGATTGCGCTGCTTGTGTTTCTGGCAATGGTCGCGATGTGTTTCTTCACCTCAGGCCACGCTAGCGCAGCGGATCAGGAGGCTATACGAGTAGGCGTGGTTCTCCCACTTACCGGAGAGCAGGCGAAATTCGGCGAGATAGAGAAAAACTCGTTTCTCATGGCACTGGAGGAAATCAACAATGCGGGAGGGGTAAACGGCAAGCCCATTCAGTTGATCATGGAAGACGACACGGGTAAGCCCGAAGTGGGCAGAAGCGCCGTTGAAAAGCTGATTTCCCAGGACAAAGTCGTTATGCTCACTGGCGGATATTCATCGTCGGTCACCTATGCAATGTGCGCAGTGGCACAGCAGAGGAAACTCCCGTTTCTTGTGACAACAGGCTCCGCGGACAAAATCACGGAGCAGAACTGGGATTACGTATTCCGTATCAATCCGCCCGTAAGCGAATACCCCAAGGCTCTGGATTCGTTTCTCAAAGAAGTGGTCCATCCCGAAACGGTGTCGATCCTTTATGAGAATACCCTCTTCGGCCAATCGGGTTCCAAGGAATTCGCTGAATACTGCCAAAATTCCGGCATTAAAGTGTTGATGCGGGAAGGGTATGAAGCAGGGGCGGTTGATTTCAAGCCGCTACTTATCAAAGTAAAGTCTGCAAAGCCCGATTTCGTGTACATGATTTCCTATGTAATGGACGCTGCTCTGCTTATGCGGCAATCCAAGGAACTGGACTTCAATCCCAAATTGTTTGTCGGCGGCGGTGCTGGATTCACCCTTCCAGAATTTGCCAAGAACGCGGGAGATGCCAGCGAAAACGTGTTTTCGGCTGATTTGTGGGCCCCCAGAGTGCCGTATCCCGGAGCGAAAGAGTATTACGATAAATACGAACAGCGGTTCGGCACGGCAACGGAGTATCATGGAGCCGAAGCGTATGCGTCCATGTACGTCGTGGCGGACGCCCTGAAACGAGCCAAGGAATTGACGCCTGCTGCTGCACGGGAAGCTCTGGCCGCCACGGATGTGATGACGGTTTTCGGTCCCGTGAAATTCATTGCGTACGGCAAGAAGAAACAGCAGAATTCTCTGCCGACCTACCTGGTTCAGTGGCAAAAAGGTGGGCTGGAGACAGTTTGGCCTTTGAACGTAGCGACGGCACCGTTCGTTTACCCGGTTCCTCCGTGGAAAAAATAATCGGAGACAGGCGCCCGGCGAAGCGGGCCGGAGCGCATTCGCCTCCGGCTCCCTATATTTCATCATATCTGCCGTGTCCGGAATACGATCCGTTTCCTGAGGCTGTTTAGAAACAAACATGGAAGTTTTTTTGCAAACGTTGGTCGCCGGTGTTCTCAAGGGCGGTCTATATGCGCTCATCGGCATCGGCATGACTCTCATTATGGGCGTGATGGGAATCATCAATCTGGCGCACGGGCAATTGATGATGGTTGCCATGTATCTTACGTTCGTGTTGTTCCACTATCTCGGAATAGATCCGTACATGGCCCTGTTGGTAAGCATGCCGTCTTTATTTCTGCTGGGGGTTTTCATTCAGAGGTTCCTGCTCAATCCCCTCATGAAAGTTGAATCCATATTGCCTGAGAACCAGGTGCTGATGACCGTGGGAATCGGAATGGTGCTTACGGAAATAGCGAGATTCATCTTCACGTCCAATTACCTTTCCGTGAAGACGTCCTACTCCACCTCAGCAGTATATCTGGGTTCGATATCGTTCTCCGTCGCCCTCATGATAGCTTTTGTTTTTGCCTGCGCACTTACGGTGGGGCTCTTCTGGTTTCTCATCAAGACGGATCTGGGCAGATCCATTCGAGCGGTCTCGCAGGACGGCGAGGCTGCCGAGCTTCTGGGAATCGATTCCCAGAAAATCAAAGTCATTACGATGGGTATCGGGTCCGCACTGGTGGCCGCAGCGGGAACACTGCTCTTGCCCATCTATTATTTGTTTCCCGATATCGGCGGTCCGTTTACTCGTAAGGCATTTGTCATTACCATTCTGGGAGGCCTCGGATCGACAGTAGGAGCAATATTCGGCGGAATCACCCTGGGTCTTGCAGAAGCATTCGGAGCGACATACATCGGCATGGAATTCGAAGACATGATCGGTCTGGTGATATTCGTGCTCGTGTTATTGTTCCTTCCCGGCGGCTTCAAACGACTGACTGGAGTTTAACATTTCATGAAGCGGTATTGGGCACCTCTTATCCTTCTCGCACTGATGATTGCCTTTCCCTGGGCGGTGAACAGCATTTACTACCAGGGTCTCATGATTCTCGTGCTTATGTGGGTAGCCATAGGATCAGGTTGGAATCTTATTTCCGGGTACACGGGTCAGGTGCTCTTCGGAGCCGCTGCTTTCTTCGGAGTGGGCGCGTACACCGCAGCGCTCTTGCAGCACAAGCTTCAAATATCAGCGTGGTGGGGATTGCCCCTTGGCGGTCTGGCCGCGCTGATTCTGGCCTTTCCCTTCGGGTGGATTTCATTCAGGCTCAGGGGACCGTATTTTGCTCTGGTTACCCTTGCCCTCAACGAAATCATGCGTCACATCGCCACGATCTGGGAATCCTTGACCGAGGGGATGGTCGGAATTTTAGTGGAGCAGACTTTCGTCTCGAAACTGCCGTATTATTACATTGCACTAGGTTTGGCGGTAGGCTCGATAATCCTTGTGGACGTGGTGACCAGATCGCGGTTGGGCTATTATTTCGTTTCCATCCGCGAAGATCAGGACGCGGCGGAAAGTATGGGCATCAATACGGTTTTCTATAAAATGGTCTCGCTGTGTCTGTCCGCCTGTGTCATAGGTCTTGCAGGGGGCTTGTACACGAATTACATGGGATTTATCGATCCCAAAATCGTTTTTTCTCTGCACGATATTTCCATAATGGCGATCCTCGTGGGAATAGTGGGCGGAGTCAGCACGGTGTACGGCCCCATGGTGGGAGCTTTCATCATGGTGGCGGTCCAGGAGGTGTTCAGAAGCGGAGGCTTCGGTTTGTTGGCGAAGCTCAGTGCCGGTTCGCCTCTCATGACCTCGGTGACCAAATTCGTGAGCGAAGCGCACGTTCTGAGCTTTGGACTGCTCGTGATATTCGTGATTCTGTTTCTGCCCAACGGGATTGTGGGAGACTGGGAAAATTTGAAGAAAGCCGTATTCGTGCAGCGGCGTCAATCGGCATAAGGTTCCAAGATGGCCTATTTTGAGACAAAAAACATAACGAAATTCTTCGGAGGGCTAGCCGCGGTCAACGGCGTCAGTTTTAAGGTGGAGCAGGGCCAGATTTATGGCCTCATCGGGCCCAACGGTTCGGGGAAAACCACGATCTTTAATCTCATAAACGGCTACTTTCCCCTGACAAGAGGCGAAATCCACTTCGACGGACATCGAGTTTCAGGGCTGAAAACCTATCAGATCTGCAAGATAGGAATAGGACGAACCTTTCAGGTTGTCAAACCGCTCAAACGGATGACCGTTCTCGACAACGTCATCGCCTCGGCGTTTCTGCACGCGAAAAGCAAGAAGGAGGCGATGCAATGGGCTGAACAAACAATAGACTTCTGCGGTCTCGACTCTTACAAGCATAAATTGGCAAAAAGCCTGCCCATAGCCTCCCGAAAGAGACTGGAGATCACCAGAGCCCTGGCTACAAAACCAAAACTACTCCTGCTCGACGAGACTGCGGCCGGGCTGAACCCTTCGGAATCGGAGCAGGCCATCGTACTGATCAAGAAGATTCGCGATTCCGGTGTGACCATTATTATCGTGGAACACATCATGAAGGTCATCATGACCATATCCGATCGCATTCTGGCCATAAACCACGGCATGGTGATCGCTGAGGGCACTCCGGCTGAAGTGGCTTCGAACCATGAAGTGATTGCAGCATATCTGGGAGAGGATTATCGTGCTCAAGATTGAGCATCTGGACGTATTTTACGGGGATCTGCAGGTCCTGTGGGATGTTTCCTTCGAGGTAAACGAAGGGGAGATCGTGGTTCTGCTTGGAGCAAACGGAGCCGGAAAATCCACTACACTCAAGGCCATCTCATCCCTTTTGAAGCCGGCACAGGGATCTGTTACATTCAACGGAGAACGGCTGGATAGCATTCCTTCACACAAAATTATCAATCACGGTTTGGTGCATGTGCCCGAAGGCAGGCGGCTTTTCCCGGAAATGACTGTGGAAGAGAATCTTATTCTGGGATCCCTTACGGCCGAGGCAAGGGAAAAAAGAACTCAGACCAAGGAACGGGTCTACGGTTTGTTCCCGCGGCTCTACGAACGGCGCAAGCAAGCTTCCGGGACGCTATCCGGAGGTGAACAGCAGATGCTTGCAATCGGCCGCGGCATGATGTCCTTGCCGAAGCTCATCATGTTCGACGAGCCATCCCTGGGTTTGGCACCCATTCTCGTCATGGAAATATTCAGAATTGTGAAAATGGTGAGAGAGGAAGGGATGACGGTTCTCCTCGTCGAGCAAAACGTAAAGCACACCCTTGGAATGTGCGACCGGGCATATGTTCTCGAGAACGGGCGTATCACTCTATCCGGCACGGGCCAGGAATTTCTCCATAACGAACACGTCAAAGAGGCCTATCTCGGTATTTGACGAAGACTGGAAATTCTCCAGCGTAATTGATATAAAAAACATCTTCAACATTCCGGGTGGAACACAGGGGTGCCGAAACATTCTGCAGGCCCGGTGAGCCGGGATGCAGTGACTTGCCTGCGAGCTTTCCCGAAAACGTGTGCGCGAGGAAGAAGAATGGCAGAGAATCAAGGGCTTAGATCTGTTCTTAAGGACATGGTGCTGGCGAAAACATCGCTTATGTACCTGGTCTCGGACGAGGACAGGCGCGTCGAAGGGGAAATCAGAGCACTCGCCTCTGCTTTCAGACCGCCTCTCAATGTATATGTCTGGTCCTGCACCACGGGCGTAACTCTCAATGATGAATCCGTGCTCCCCAATCCATCCATCATGGACGCTCTGGATTGGTATATGAACATTCAGGAGACGGCCTTTCTCATCATCAACGATATTCACGTGTTTCTCAAAGACAACCCGCCGGTCCTTCGAAAGCTCAAGGATACCTCCAAGAGAATAGAAAACGGGTACAAGACGATTTTCATGGTGTCTCCTATGCTGGAGATTCCTCCGGAAATCACCAGCGAAGTCGTTCTGGTGGACGTGCCCCTGCCGGGAACCGATGAAATAGACAAACTGCTCACTCAGGTCATATCAAAAGAAAGACACCGGGACGCCCTCATGGCGGCCATGACCGACGACGTGAGGGATCAGTTCCTGAAAGGGGGAGCCGGCCTCTCCAGTCAGCAGGTGGTCCAGGCATTTCGCAAGGCATTGTCAGGAAAACCTTCGGTAACTCCGCAAGATCTTGATGTCTTGTTTGAGGAAAAACGTCAGATCGTGAAGAAAAGCGGACTCCTGGAACTGTTCACCCAGCCTATGGAATTCGATCAGCTCGGTGGATTTGCCAATTTGAAAAAATGGCTGATGATGCGCGAGGACATTTTTTCAAAACGGGCACGGGAATATGGCTTGAGCTTTCCCAAAGGGGTGCTCATGATGGGCATCAGCGGCTGCGGTAAGAGCCTCGGCGTGAAGGCCATAGCAGCATTCTGGAGACTTCCGTTGCTTCGCCTGGACATGGGGAGGATCTACGACGGAATTCAGGGCAGCCCCGAGGAGTGTCTTCGAAAAGTGATAAAAACCTCGGAAGCTTCAGCGCCGTGCGTGCTCTGGATAGACGAAATCGAAGCCGGGATCGCCAATGCCGGGCAGAAAAGCCTTGGAGGGTCGGCATCGCGGATCCTGGCGACGTTTCTCACCTGGATGCAGGAGAAAACCTCTCCCGTTTTCATTGGGGCCACCGCGAACAACATCGAGCTGCTGCCGCCGGAAATTCTGCGAAAAGGCCGCTTCGACGAACTCTTTTATGTAGAGTTACCCAGCGACAACGACAGAATGGAAATCATAAGAATTCATCTGGACAAGAGAGGGGTCGCTCTCAACAAATTCGATTACACTCCGCTGGTGAAGATCACGGAAGGATTCAACGGGGCAGAAATCGAACAAGGAGTAGTTGGGGCTCTGTTCAGGGCTTTCAGCGAAAAAAGGGAAATCAGCCAGAGTGACATGCACATTGCCCTGGAAAGTATTGTGCCGCTTTCAACGACCATGAAAGAGCAAATCAAAATTCTGGAACGTTGGGCCTTCAACCGTGCAGTGAGGGCCGGCGGCTAGCGCCGATGCGCGTTTGAAAGCAGAAGGATTTTGGGACACACTGCGTTCCCGAAGTGCTTCCCCTATTTCGCTTCCGGGTCCATGCCCCTGCACAGGGCGAGTGCGTTCTCCCCTAAGACACCAGTATTGTATCCGCCCTCAAGCACCGCAAAATACTTCCCGTCGCACCGTGTGGCCGCCTGATTCCGGACTCTTCTTCCGATGGAGAAATAATCTTCGGTGGTCAGGGTTCCGCCCCAGTCCTGGACGTGCCTGTCAAATCCGGCACTTACGGCTATAATGTCGTACTCGTGGGACGCCAGAGCGAAATCCACCTTTTCGAGAAATCTTTCTCGAGAATTGTCCTGTATGTTCGCGACGACCACTCCTCTGGAATCCAGGAAGAAATTGTCGGTTCCGTCGCCGAAGTGCAGATCGATGTCGAGAACAAGGGCCTGTGAAATTTTTCCGGTCTGCATCAGTTTTTCGATGGCGATGGCCACATTGTTGAAAAAGCAAAATCCCCAATGGCTTCCCGGACTCGCGTGGTGGCCGGGAGGCCGGACCGCTGCAAAAGTGGGTTCACCCCTGCAGGCCAGTTCAGCGGCCATGATTGCTCCTCCAGCTGCAACTATGGCGGCCTGGAACACATCCGGTTCCCTTTTGACCTCCCGCAGAATATGCTGCGTATGCACGAGCAGGATGTCGTCTTCCGATGCCGGCCGCGGGGTTATGACCGGGTAATGCTTCTTCAGGACGTGCATGATGGCCGCGACCCGTTCAGGGGTTTCGCAGGACGCCGTGGGATAATCGATGAGGTAGGCCTCGTCATAGATTACCTTCAGCTGAGTTCCCGGCATATCGATCTCTCCTTCTGTGTGGGGCCACCATAGCAGTTCTAGAAAATTCTGTAGGATTCGTTCATGACTCTCGCCCACATTCCGACCAGCCGATCATGTCATTGCGAGGAGTGGAACGACGAGGCAATCCCAGTTTTGGCAAATGGGAGATTGCTTCGGGCTTCGCCCTGCCAATGACAGTCTTCCAATCTTTTCGCGTAATCCAAACCGAAACTCCTTTTGAGAATCCCTATAAACTAATAGACCGTTTCGCAATTACCTTTACGCCTTAGACTAGTCGATGACCGCTGGAGGGGCGGGTTTCAAACCCGCCTCTACCAAAACCGGGGTTGCTACGACGCAAGCCATTTTTGAATCACTTTACTATAGTGCTGCGCAGTGAAAAGGGTGCTTTCCGTCCGAAGTCAGCCAGGTTGCCCTCGTAGCGCAGTAAGGCAGGCCGTCCGAAGCGAAGGGGACACCTAGCTGATAGAATCATTCTTAATGCGCAGCACTATAACTACTTCATCCGATCCATCCATTTACGACGCGATCCGGCCACGATGCGGCCATCACGTTCGCGATGCTTGACGGATTTCGTGCCTTTCCCTCCTCCAAATGCGGGAGTACGACGACGGGAATGTCTTTAGCGAACCTCGATATGTCCGCCGGTGTGAACTCCTCTTCAGGACCTCCGGAACTTGTCGAGGACGACAAAACAACGCCAGCGACCTCAACCTTCCGATTCCGGAGGGCCTCCAAGCTCAGCAAGGTGTGATTCACGGTTCCGATTTTCGTTCGCGCCACCACCAGAACAGGGAAACCCAGGCGCTCCATGAGGTCTATCATCATGAGATCATCCTGAATCGGGACCATGAGTCCTCCGGCTCCTTCAACTATGGTGAAATCGCCGGCATCCGCCACAGCCCTGGAGTGCCCCTCGATTTCCGCGAAACTGAGCCTGCGGCCTTCCATGGCCGCAGCTCTGGCAGGCGACGCGGGAAAAGAAAATCTGAACGGAGTGCAATCGTCCAGGCTCAGCTCATTGTCGCCGGCTTCTCTCAGGAAAGCGCCATCCTCAGGATACAGCACGCCATCCCGGAGCGCGCACCCCGTCTCCACAGGTTTTATAGCCAGCGCCCGACGTCCTCGGGTGCGAGCCAATCGCACCAGACCTCCGGCAACGAGGGTTTTTCCCACTCCCGTGTCCGTCCCGCTTATAAACAGCCCGGTTCGTTTATTGCTTGCGACCATACGTGCTCCTGCTTGCGGTTCGTTTGGCAGCCGTCGCGTTTCTGCAGCCAACGAATCGTTGTTCCCCATGCGAGTTTACACCAAACCGAAGAGCCCGGACACCACATTCTTTTTTCAGGATTCTTGCAGAAGGAGAGCGGTAAAAATCGGCGAACTTTTTTGTAAGAAATGGACCCCAATGCTCAAACTTTCTTCAAGAACTCTCACTACTCATCCGGACGCGCACAATTGATGTGGCAAAACGCGAAGTCAGGTAAAGGTTAGCAGTATCCTGGAGGGCTTTTGGAGGGACATTCTTTATCATCGGAAGAAATGTCCCCCACAAGGTGAGTCTTTGAATGCGCGATCGTCTCACGTATATTCAACTCGTGTGTCTTCCTTATGGTCAACCATGTACAAAAGAGTCGCTTTTCGTCGCAGATCTTCGATCACTTGCGGCAGAACAGCCCGATCCAGTCCGTACGATCTGACATATACGTTTCTACACCCTTCAGCCGCTCGTTCGTACGATGTCAGAATGCTCACGAGGCGGCCTCCGTATTGACGAATGATATCCGTGACTTCTTTTATGGATCCGGCTCGGTCCTCCAACCGGAATGCGAACTGGACGCCCCGTTTTTCGAGGCCGCTCATGGAAATGAATGCTCGAAACAGGTCCGATTCGGTGATGATCCCCACCAGATGATCTCCATCCAGAACCGGCACCCCGGAAATATTGTTTTTCAGGAGGACTGCAGCGGTTTCCTCCAGTGTATAATTGGGCGGAACGATGACCGGCTTCGTGGTCATGATCTCTTTGATTTGGATCTGCGACAGAAGATATATCAACTCGTGAATTTCCAGAGAAGTTGCATCGGAAGCAGACGCGCGTTTTACGTCTCTGTCCGTAAGGACCCCTACAACTTTTCCGTTCTTTACGACGGGCAGCATTGAGATCTTGTGTTGCTTCATCTGGCTGATTGCCTGATGCATGGAATCGTTCACGTCTATGGTGATGACGTCTTTTTTCATCCAATATTTTACCAGCATGGTGTAACTCCTCTGTTGGACGTCGGAATATGTATGACTACTTCGCGGACCACCGATTCGACACATGTATGAAATGAAAAAATGCAAAAGGCATTTTATCGTTACTCACATGTGAGGTAAGCAACGCCTGTGCCAAACTTGTATTCGGATGTCAAAATGCATAATCCCCGGAATCGACGAAAAAATTCGATGTCCCGCTCACAATGTGGCGTCGTCATAATATGTCAACATTCTTTACATTCTGTAAACAGGCACCGGTGCGGCGCATCCGGAAAGCCACCGAGAAGTCCAAGCATTCTCGGGGAATCACGTTGACCTTCCCGAGGAGGATGAGGTATGCTCCAAAACCGGCCGCAGACCTGTTCATACGGATTCGCTTTTTTACAGGTAACTCGATTCTGGGCACAGGCTGGGGACACTCCTTCGCTGCGGACGACGCAGAACCGTCTCATCACTTCGCTCAGGAGAGCCCCCAGCCCGGCAATCTTACAAATCTTGTGGCGAATGCGTATCAGAAGACGGCTCTGAAACATTGGCTCGTGAAGCATTCAGGAGTGACGGGAACTTCATGAACCTAGGAAGATCATGCCCCGGAATCCCGAAATTTGAAGGGAGTTTTTACAGATAGTGCTATGAAAGATCCGACACATCTTTTGGGAAAATTGAACAATTCTTATCGTGCTGTCTGCCTCATTATCGTGAACTCCATCTTGCTGTTCCTTCTCATCAACCTACTGGCAGCAGGCTATCTGAACTGGAAATCCAATCGCCAGAAAGTGAGAGCCGACGCCAACGCACCTTTTGCCCATCGTGAATACCACTCCTCTCTGGCGCCGCTTTATCCTGGAATGAATAAAGGTCAAGTCTCTGAATTGATAAAAGAAACCAGAAAGATCTCACAGGAATACGATGCATACACTCAGTTCAAAGAAAGGCCTACAAACGGCACATATGTGAACGTTGATCCAAACGGTTTCAGGGTGA
>DATHCX010000241.1:0-62045 GCA_035319325.1 Desulfomonilaceae bacterium | reverse complement strand
TTCTTCTTCGTTATGCACCGGAACGATAACAGATATCATAAGTCCTCCATATTTCGGTCCTCCACGATGCCGGTAAACAGGTGCGGTGTCAAGCGCAAATCAAATGCGTGGTAATTCTTCAGCTTCAGGCGGGACGTGCCTAAATTCTTGTCATACAGCGGACACAGCTATCCGTGTCCCGGCGTGTAACTGAATGAATACCCCGGTTTTCCCCTTGTAGATTTCGCGAGCTTACAATACAGTGGCTCCTCGGGCAGTACAGGGTTCTTTGAGTCAGGCATGCCAACC
Source organism: Desulfomonilaceae bacterium (assembly GCA_035319325.1). GTDB lineage: Bacteria > Desulfobacterota > Desulfomonilia > Desulfomonilales > Desulfomonilaceae > DATHCX01. The sequence continues at coordinate 61,757 of DATHCX010000241.1, read as the reverse complement.
TCAGGGGCTTTGCCGGGCAATTTCGCCCAAGGATGGGAATTTGCCGGACGCACCTTGGGGTGTAGAACAGAGATCTCACGACAAGCCCTCTTGGGTGTCTCCGACTCCACCTTTGACCGCGTTGCGTGAAGATGTCCAACCCATTGCGATTCGATTGATCCAGAGGCGTAAGGTAGGATAACCTGCGCTATTCGTGCAAGAGAAAGTCATGCGCTCATGTACAGGAAGTTACCGGCAGGGGCTCGATACAGGCTTTTCCGGGGCGACACGCAAGTACACTGCAATGGCGAGTGCATGTTACCGTCTGTGATTCTCACATAGGATTCCGTAGAGCGTGTACCGAGAAAACGCATTTCTGACAGAATAGTATTCCCGAACTCTTGTCTCGACAGGCGAAGTTCGCTTTTCAGGGTGCTCCATGAACGGGCTTTCGAAAAAACTCATATTTTACGTCTCATTACTTTTATGGGTGTTGGCGCTTTCGCGAGTCGGCTTGACGGCAAATGAAACCATGTGGGATTTCGAGCAGTATTATTACGTGGCCAAAGCAGACGCTGCTGGCCTCAATTCTTTTAGGCCCGAGAAGACAGAGAAGTTTATTCGGAAATGGGAATCAGACACATGGCTGTATCCCTATTTCCCTCCTTCAGTTTACTTTTTCAGGGTTTTTACTTATCTCCCCTTGAATACCTCAAAATACGTCTATCTGTTCCTCAAGTGTATTGTTCTCGGTTACTTGTTCTATATGTGGCAATGCGCATTCTTGCGTGATCCGGGAGATCCTTATTTTTTAGTGTTCTGTTTGTTTGCATTCAATGCCACCGTATATCTTGACATGCGAAGCGGAAATGTCAACTTAATCGAACAAGCTTTCTTGTGGACCGCTTTTTATTTCTTTGTCCGCGGCAAATTGGCATTTTTCTGTGCGCTGCTGCTGGTGTCTTCAATGTGGAAGATCACGCCACTGGTGTTTTCTTTTTTGCTATTGCTGGGGCGAAGAGACAGGAGCGTAGCCTTCTTTTTTCTCGCTACCATCGTCGTTGTTCTGGCGCTTTCCCTTCTAGTGTATCGAAGTGAGATCGGTTCCTTTCTTTCGACTGCGCATCAATTGGCACGGGGACTTCCGGACGAGAACATAAAAAATCTCAGCAGTCTTGCTCTCATCAGATCTTCCATAGCGAAGTGGTCGAGCTTCACGGGCATATCACTTCCGTGGATGTTCGGGATACTTACCTATGTTCTCTTCGTCATCATTGTGGGAATTGCAAGTTGGCAGTCACTGCGTCGATTGGATATGGAGAACAGTGTCGATCGGGAAACCGCCATTTGTCTTTCTTGCTCGGTCTACGCCGTGACATTGCCCCTCTTTCAGGACTACCAGTTCATTCTCATGCTCGTCCCGGCGTATTCCCTTACGATGCGGTTGGATCTTGTGAAAGCTTTCCCTGTACTGTTTGCGTGTTTCGTGCTGTCGGCGCGCAGTTCTTCTTCGCCAGGTTCTATAGTTTTTCTTGATGTTTTTTGGGACATCTTCTGGAACTATTATTCCCTGTTAGTCGCATTCTTGGTTTGGATCTTGTACATTTCATGGATACGCAAGACTAACAGTGTGTGAAAACCGGTAAAACATAAATCATACACATTGTCTAACTCACAAGAGGTACCTTTCCCATTTCTGCCGAACACCCGCATACTGCTCGACTCTCGTTGCCCAATCCGAAAAAGTTGAACATGCTCCGATTGTTCAATTCGAAGACCATTGTGTATGTTTTTGGGTGGATCGTTGCAGCGGTGTTTCTTTGCATATATATTCGTTACGGTCTCCACGCGTGGTTCTGGTGGGATGATTTAGTCTTTTTGGACCTGTACAAGGATTCCTTTAGATGGTCCGAACTGTGGTCGTTTAATAATTTTGGCAGGTTCGTTTCCCGAAACATTTACTGGCATGTGCTCATCAGCGTCTTTGGTCTTCGTTCGGAGCCTTTTTTTATGGTCAACGTGTTCTTGAGCGTCGTCAATAGCATGCTCGTTTGGCTGCTCGTGTCCAATCTTATTTCTGAGAAAGTGTTCCCTTTCATGTGCGCCGTTGTATACTTCATCATGTACCCCACTCAGGTCTGTGTCAGCTGGTTGGCGTATGAGCAGCATCTTGTGGGACATTTTTTTGCAGTATTGTTCCTCCTGGTGTTCATTTCCTGGACGTTCAACGAGACTAAAATCAGCTATCGACACATTGCGTTGCTGTGGGCGGTATATGCACTGGGCTTGTTCTCTAATGTGTTGGTCATTTCATTGCTGCCCGCAGTCCTCACGATCCTCTTGCTTTGGCCAAGACCCGGTAAGTGGCAGCCTCTTGCGCTCCTTGTCCTAATGATGGTCTTGACGTCCGTGGTATTCCTATTTCGTTTGAACCATTATCTTGACACGGATGCGGTTTACGCGAGTGAGATATCGGTCGCCCAATTGGTGAACGCTCTGAAGGATTACACGTTGGGACGGAGCGGAGGGCTCACAATGATCATTCGTGCAGCGGCTTGGGCCATTTTTTGCATTATAACAGCCTTTTTTGTCAAAACTCGCGACAGGAAGGGAATGCTCCTCGTAGTCTTAGCATTCTGTTTCTTCGTTCCCCCGTTGTTTCTGGCGAAGTTGCGCCAGCCTCATTATGGTGCATTAACGGCGTTGTTTCTGAGCATAGTGTTTGCCTATGTCATATATCGGTTGAAACTGAGAACTGTCTGGTTATTAGCAATGGTGCTTGCTCACCTATACCTGGCTAACTTTGCGGGCATTACCGGCCAATTATATCGCCAACAATCGGCAGGGCTCGTAGCCAGGGCCTTTGTTCAGGAAGTGAATGATTTCACGCCACCCGGAATTCAACAGGTGTATGTTAAAGCAGTCCAACCGGTCCCGGGTATGGGGCCGGCATGTCAAGCACTCGAGGATTTGTGGTTCCATCTGGGGCATGGAGCTGCATTTAGGTTGTTTGGAAGAGTCGAAGCAGGCTATATCCCTTGTGGGAGAGATGCCGAACCCCCCGGAGACTCACTTGCGCTTCTCATCGATGCGGATCTGCATGTAAAGGGTGTCTTGGCCAAGAGACTTCCGTGGAGATGAATATCGACCTTCGGCTCACACTTGTCAGGCGAGTCCGGACGGTCTTAGGGTCAGCGAATACTTGGGGAAAATAAGGCTGGCAGGATAAGTATGTAAATCAGTACAAATGTGTCGGCACGTTCGGGGACTTTGAGATATATCGTCAGGATTCGTGAAGTATCCTGGCTCCTTGACTTCGGCAAGACCGAGCATGAGAAAAAATCCCAAGAGCATTTTCGAAGCACTATTCCCGCCGAGAACACCAGCCGGGCTCTTATTGACCGGAAGCTCCTGAAGCAGTATGCTTACGCCTTCGTGAAAGACGAACTCTTTGGGAAGTACATGACGAATTCTACAGACATCTCTCTTCCTCACGGGCATGGTTTTAATCTTAAGCTTCTGCTCGTGCTGTCCTTCGGGCATCTCGCAACCGATATATGCCAGAGCGCTTTACCCGCGATTTTACCCTTTCTCAAGGCGAAGTTGCTCCTCTCCTACGCCATGACGGGAACAATCCTGCTGGCATCCAACATTACGTCCTCGGTGGTTCAGCCTTTATTCGGTTACTGGTCTGACCGCAAACAGAAGGCTTTTTTCCTTCCTTTGGGTTGTCTGTGCGCCGGTCTGGGATTGTCCTTGCTCGCCATCCCGGATCGGTACGGGCTCGTTCTGCTGCTGGTGATTGTCAGTGGACTCGGGATTGCGTCCTACCACCCGGAAGGATTCAAAACAGCCCGTTTTTTTACGGGAAAGAAAATTGCGACGGGATTGGCGGTATTCACGGTGGGCGGTAATTTGGGTTTGGCGCTCGGTCCTATAGTTGCACTTGGTATAATCAAATATGGTGGACTCGATTATTTACCGCTCATTCTCTTGTTTTCGGTCATCTTTTTGTTTCTCCTGCTGCTTGCCTGGCGGCACATAATTCACGCTCGACCTGCACTTGCCTCGAAAACGGGTGGGACGATCGCGAAAGGTGCCTACGCATCTCTTGGCATGTTGATCGCCGCTGTTATCATGAGATCGTGGACGCATTTCGGCCTCATGACCTACATTCCCTTTTATTACATCGATACGCAAAAGGGGGACCCGATCTATGCGGGAACGTTGGTCTCGATCTTTCTCATTGGCGGGGCGATAGGTACCTTGGGAGGTTCGCCGTTAGCGGACAGGTTGGGGTACAAACGCTTCCTGATACTTTCCTTGGCTTTGACGAGTGCCTTGCTGCCTCTCATTTTCCAGGTGGACGGCATAATGTTGTTTGTCACTCTGGGAATGGTCGGCGTTGCTCTGATTTCGAGTTTCACTGCAACCATAGCGATGGCCCAGCAGATCTTGCCTCGAAATTTGGGTATCGCTTCGGGACTCATGGCGGGTTTTGCCATTGGCACAGGAGGAATCGGAGTGACTCTTCTGGGAGTAATTGCCGATCACTTTGGTTTGCTTGCTGCCTTGAAGGCTATTCTCGTCCTTCCGATAACGGGCCTCGTCATCAGTTTCTTTATCAAGTATCCGTTGGGCCCCGGACAGCGATCGGGGGTTGAATAGATCATGCCAACCGCTGTAAGGTCACTCCTGGTCGATTCAGGGGAAGCCACACGGTAAACGTCGTTCCTGTCTCGTCCGTGTGAACGGAAATCGATCCGTCGTGGGCCTCAACAATCTTCTTGGACACCGCCAAACCTATGCCGGTCCCGTACCTATCGGCCGCAGAAAATGGGCTAAAAATTCTTCGCAAATCTTCCTCCGTGATCGCTGGCCCACGGTTACGGATCTTCATCTCAAAGTAGCGATCCGATTCCAGGGCGGCTGTTTCGACAGCCCTACTACCGGGAACTGAAACTCCTGTCTCTATGTGCAGGGTTTCTCCAACGGGCGACGCGTCTATCGCATTGGAGATGAGATTGCGTACCACCTGCTCGAAGCGCTCGGGGTCCACGAAAATCTCTCCGACCTCACGGCGAAAAGTCACATCCAGTTTCAGCTCTTTTTCTGCGAGGACCTGCTGATAGACGTTCAGTACCTTTTCAATGACGTAATGAGGATTCGCGATCTGTTGACTCACACTTTCCCGCCTTGTGAAATCGAGCAGGGTATTCAATATTTTTTCGAGCCTTTGGATTTCGGTGCTTATTATCCGGACTGCTTCCGCTTGGCCTGCGTCGGTGGTGATGTTGCAGAAATTGAGCTGCCTGGCTATTCGCCGAGCGAAACCGCCGATGATCGTGAGCGGCTGCCTCAACTCGTGAGCAACCTCTGCTGTATGCTCGGCTATGGCCCTGGCCTTGCCGGATTCCACAATATGGGCGTACAGGTCATCGATAATCTGGATCTTTTCCAAGAGCTGTTCCCGAGACTCTTTGAGCTGTTCCTCCAAACGTCGCCTTCGAGTGATATCCCGCATCACGCCTTCGAAACGAACATCGCCTTTCCCATCATCGCCGAGTGCCTTGCAACGGATCCGAGCGAATTTCATTTCTTCGTCAGCATCCAGCAGCCTTATTTCTTCGTCCCAAATGGAATCCCGGTGTAATCGGAAGATGGACTCAATTTTGTCTCTCTCCTCGACTACCACGTACGAAACAAGTGGAGTGTCCAGGAGTTCCGGCAGGGGACGTCCCAGAAGCTTCTGGGCCTGGGCGTTGAGGTACGTGAATCTACCCGCTTTATCGAGAACAAATATGACATCAGGAACCTCTTCGACCAATGTGTGGTATAGTAATTCGGAATTCCTGAGCATTTCTTCGATCCGTTCGCGCTGCTTTATCTCTTGCCTCAAGTTTTCGTTGAGGTGAACAAGCTCGGCTGTCCGTTCCGCTACACGTGACTCCAACTCCTCATTGGCCTTGCGCAACTGTTCATCTTTTTGCTTGCGTTCGGTAATGTCTCTGATTATGGCGGTGAAGAACATGCCTAGTTGGTTTTTACTCGCGGAAATGGAAACCTCTACGGGGAATTCCGTCCCATCTTTTCTGCGACCGAATACTTCTCGAACTCGTTTGGAGTAATACAAGCGGCCCGATTCAACCGCCCTTTGCAGTGCCGGTTCGTGTACTGCGGCGAACCGCTCAGGCATAAGAAGATTCACCGGTTGATTGATAACTTCTTCGGCCGAATAGCCAAACGTACTCGTGGCTGCAGAGTTCCACATCACGATGTGTCCCGAACTGTCAGCACCAATGATGGGGTCGTTCGCAGCTTCCACAATGGCGCGAATTCGCTCGTTGCTTTCCCGCAGTGCTCTTTCCGCTTGTCCCTTCCCTGCAGCTATTTCGCCGGGTCCCTCATCGGACTCAACCGAATGTTCAAGCTCGGTAATATCCTCTATAATGTGCAAGCTATAGGGGATCCGAGTACCATCATCCCGTATCAGTGAAGCAGTCACATTGGCCCGGAAGGGCTGTCCACTTTTCCTCATGAAACGCAACTGGATCTTGTAGTGGGGTATCTTTCCCCCGAACAGCCTCTCGGCAAGCTCGAGGCCATCCCTCACATCCTCCGGATGAATGATGTCGACCAGGGTGAGTCCGGTGAGCTCGTTTTGTTTCAACCCCAACATCCGGGACAAGCTGGGATTGAGAGCTATCACTTCATTATCCCCGCTCACCACGGCCGCGGCCAGGGGACTTTCTTCAAACATCCGGCGGAAAGGTGCCGGAATGTGCGGCTGGAATTCTTCTGAAAGAGTATTACGGGACACCGGGGCTTCACACGGAACACGCGTCGATAAACCTTCGCTCTCTTGCTCGACTCCCATGGGGACGCTCCAAATATAGACCGATACAGCCAAGCACACGCTCGCTGTGAATGCTCTAATAATAAGTCCCGACCTGTGGCAAGTCAAAAAAGCCCTGACATGCACGTCACAAGAATTTCGTCCGTGCATCCGGTCAGTTATGGCTGAGAGAAGACCCGCGGCGGGCTCGGGGCAAAACAATCATCGCCGCGTCGAACTCCAAAAATTGCATCGTGTAGTTCACTCACCGCACTTGCATTAGCCCATGCAGTGCGCCTCGCAAGGACAACCGGCTCTCCGAACAATTCCGCCTGAAATCCTCATGGATGACGGAGTCCGCTGACGGGAAAAGATTTTTTTTTGCGACGAGACTTCCCCGGGCAAGACTTGCCATACTTCATCCGCGGTTTATTTTTACGGTAGGGTCTACACACAATGGATTACCGTCTCAGGTTGTGTAATGGAGTAATTGCTATGACTCGTTTCACCGCTCATTCTATCATCTGGGGAGTTCTGATAGTTCTGCTGCTCATAGGTCTGGTTAAGCCGCCCTTTCCCAATACGATGCCGGCAGGAGCAGCCGCTGCGGGATGGCTATCCGGAGGCTTGTTCAGCATGGGCGTGCTATCCGCGGGGCTGTTCTCAGCGGGAGTCTTTTCAGCAGGCCTGTTCTCTATCGGCATCTTCTCAGCCGGAGTTTTCTCGCTGGGAGTGTTCTCGTTCGGAACTTTTGCTCTGGGACTGTGGGCTGCCGGCCAGGTTACGAAGTGCTGGACTCGATGTAAGGAATAGACGGTGCTTTGGAGCAAACCGCTCGTTTCCCCCGATTGCACGGAAGAGTGCCATTTTGATTCTGCGCGGGGTGTATCGGATAATTATGGGGGGTGCTTTTTCGTTCAGTTCGGGCAAGACGCTCAATTTGATGCTGAAGCACCATGGAGGATGGTATGTCCGTGATCGTGATCAATCCGTTCGAGATCCCCGAGGGAATAGAGGATCAGTTTCTCACATTTTGGGAGAGAGTCGCCGGGTACATGAGACGACAGCCTGGATTTATTTCCGCTCTTTTGCACAGATCCCTGTCACAGGACGCAAGATTTCACTTCATCAACATTGCCGAATGGGAATCTGCGGAACATGTCCAGGCTGCAATTGAAACAGACGAGTTCAGGCAGCTGACAGAACCCTATTTGAAAGTTTTTTCCCTTTATCCGGCAATGTATGAAGTTATCAGAAAGCAGACGCTTCACGACAAAATATCTTTCTGATGTTTCATGAGGCTCTCCGCCGTTGGCCTTGCAGGGCAACCCCCTTCCATAGTTCGACGACAGCAGTCGTATCTTGTGGGCGAAGCGTCCCGGCTCCGGCGCGGCCGCGCCAATGGGAAAGACGCGTTCCCGTACGCCCGGTACCAATTCGATTTCAAGGGCTGAAAATCGTGGCACTTCTTGAAAACAGTGCGTCCCCCGAATACCTGTTGAAAGCGCTATATGAGAACCAGCTCAACGATCATGCGTCGTCAGTGGCGAAAAAAGCCCACATCTCCAGGGACGTGAGGTGGATTTGAGGAAAATTTGCACTTTCTTGACGTACGGATCACAAAGGCCCCACGATGACATAGGCTCAACCAGAGCCCGATTGACCGAAAACGGACTCAGGCACGAAACTTGCTGCATTGATGTCGACGGTCTTCCAGCACACAGGAGGTGATCGACAAAAAACGTCAGAAAAAATTGCGGAAAAGCGGCCTGCCACGCGATTGTCATAATGTGAAATTCCTATAATGAGCGGGTTGGCCACGTTGGCAATTGATTGAGCGAATACCGATCGCTCGTTGACTCATGAGTATCTCAATTGACAAGGAGTCGAAAGCATGACGGAACAATCAACAAAATGAATGGAAGTAGTATGCCGACTTGGGTTCACATCTGCAGCCGGGTTATAGCTGGAAAACCCCGAGCTTACGCCTCACGCAGGTGACCGGGCGATTTGACCGTTTGGGACGATTTCAGTCGGCCGGACAATAATCAATCGATCCTGAATCCAAAATTAATTTCCTGCATCTTTTTTGACACGGAGGAAATGGGCATTACATGAACACCAATTCCGGGGACCATGCGAGAAATTTCATGTCCCACACCGAATATGTGAACTCGAGGGAAGGATAATTACAATGAAAAAATCGCAAATACTATTGTTCATGGTGGCCATGGCGACTGCCATAGCTTTTGTAGTATTCATCGTTGCACTTTCGTCTGACTTTGCGTATGCGAAAGGCGGCGGCGGCGGTGGTGGAGGCGGCAAAGGCGGCAGTTACGGTAGCATGGGCAGTAACAGCCATGGCAGCTTTGGCAAGTCCGGCAATTACGGGGTCGGCTTCGGCCGGGGGAGCAACGGAGTGGCCAGCACCGGTCGAGCCCCCAGCGGCCCCGGAGGCAACCACGGTTGGGGCGCCGGATGGGGCAGTAACAAGGGCTTTGCCAGTAACGGAAATAAGGGCCACAACAGCTCCAGCTTCGGCAAATTCGCGTCCTTGGGTAACAAAGGAGACAGCCGCTCGAGCTTCAGCGGTAGCGTCTGGGGCGACAAGGGCAACAGCTACGGCAATAAGGGCTTCGGCGACAAGAGTTACAGCAACAAGGGCTACAACAACAAGGGCGACAAAGGCGATAAAGGCGATAAGAGTTACAGCAACAAGGGCTACGACAACAAGGGCGACAAAGGCGATAGAGGCGATAAGAGTTACAGCAACAGAGGCGACAAGGGCGATAAAGGCGACAAGAGTTACAGCAACAGAGGCGACAAGGGCGATAAAGGCGACAAAGGCGATAGAAGCCACAAAATGGGGCACAAGAACAAGTTCCACAAGCATTTCGTCTTCTGCCAAAAGGAGCGCAAGCATCACAAACATCACATGCGTCATCACAAGCATCATCACAAACCGCCCCCCCCACCCGTGGAGGTCACGGTTGTGACACCCCAGAATTCGCTCAATCCGTTTGAGACGTGGGTTCACCACAGACGTTTGGGCGACGGTTGGATAGGGGATTGGTATGGGAATTCGTATGGAATGGTAACAGGCGGAACTGGCCCATAACCGAACGCCGGATGACGATCGAAAAAGCGGAGGTGAGGAGACTCACTTCCGCTTCGTCGTTCTCAGCATGCAAAAGTGTGCACTCCTGTCCTTGCGTGGGCCAGCAGGAAGCCATCCCAACAGGCGGAGATTGCTTCGCTTCGCTCGCAATGACAGCAACTTCCCACCAGTAACTGAATGGAAACTGTTGCATGGGGAAATGGTATAAGGAGAAAACAGCGAACAAAATAAAAACGGAGAGGCTCGTAAGCCTCTCCGTCGTTCGTGACGTGACTCAAGCAAGTGTTAAAAGGATATGCTGGCCTTCATTTCCATTCCCCAAATCGCGTCTATGGTCCTGCGGGGATCCACACCAAAGGGAAAAGTTCCTGGAGGTGGCGCACCAAATGCTGCAAAGACTCCTCCGTTTTGGATATCCCAGCCGGGGACGGCCTTGTTGACACAGGCATAATTGAACCACTTGCCCGGCTGCCAGTACCCAAAATTCCCGTCGATGATGAGGCCTTCCAGGATCTTCCAGTCGAATCCGGTGTTGACTTCCCATCCCAGGTTGTTGTCGGGAATGTTCGGCGCTTTGTTGACTATCGGATCGGTAAACAGGGAGCTGCCCCTGTACCTGCCGATTATCTGCCCACTCGGACCATTATTAAATTCGGGTGCTACAGCCAAGCCGCTCCAGGCCGTTGCCGTGGTCACCAGAGGACTCAAATAGCCCCATCCATACCCATTGCCGACTCTGTCTGCCCACATGAAGCTGCCGAACACGTTCAAGTTAGCTGCGACAGCATAGTCCAAGCGCGCCGCAAAGATAGAGGCGTCGTCGGCGTAGCCGTTGCCGGTGTCTGCATTGATGTAGGCGCCGAAACCGTACCCGTAATTCATCAGGAAGCTGTACGGTCTGAACACGCCGGTATTGGCGTCAGCGTCCTGCCGAATCCGAGGATTGATGACCACGGGCAAGGTGTTGACAAGCAGGGGAGAAACGTTGATGTGATCGACAAAGGCTCCCTGATTGATGCCGCGGGTTTGGCCGTTTCGTCTGTCCGGACCGTTCATCCATGCATACAGAAAAGTCACTTTGGAAGGTCCGCAGATAACTCCTGATTCCGCTGCGATGCGGTACGCTTCGATATACACCGGCAACGACGTGTCGGAATTAGCAAGGACCTGGGGGCCACTGAACTTGTCTATCCTGTTGTACCAGGCGAATTCCGAGTTAAAGAAAAAGCTCCCAGTGGAATACTTCACGTACGCGCTACCAAAGAAATCGGTCCGATCCAGGGTGGGAGTTGTTTGCTTGCTACCGTTACCTACGTCAACCGTCGGGAGCAGTTTTCCTTCAGGTCCACGATGGGTTCGGACAAAGCTCATGATGATGCCTGTATCAAGAGGGCCGCTACGGTACGTGATCGTGGGTACTATGAGATCCCAGATCCGTGTATTGTTCTTGTCGTAATCGTTGTTGTAATAGTCCAAAGCCGTAAACGGAGGGAATGCCCCCAGAGGAGGCTGAAACACAAGGTTGGTCTCCTCTGCTCGCCGAGAAGGATACACGCCGAGTTGGATCCGAATGGGGCCGTAGTCAGCTGCCAGTGCGAGGCTCTCATTTGCCCTGTTCTCTTCTCCGTTGAACTGCAGTCCCATTCCAAATATGAACGGTCTCTTCCCCACGGTGAGCATGCCCCACGGAAGCTGAGCAGCCCCCCACAAGCAGTTCCAGTACCCCGGGGAGAACGAGCGTTGCGTGCCTTGGTGGTGGTGGTTCAAATACTGGGAGGTTACCGTGGCCCCCAAGCCGGTGGCGTCAGCGTCTCCCGTGTCCCTCCATTCACCGATAACATATGAGCCTCTCACTCGAATGGCGGGAGTAATCCTCAGTTCCATATTGGTCTGCATGTACTGGATGTTCATGGAACCGTCGGTACCGGCAACCATGTCGCCCATCTGCTGCCCGACCCATCCGTTTAACGATGCAGCCCGGCCCAGAGTCGTTGTGCCACTGTCTATGTTGTACGGTCCAAAGAATCCTTTCGAGCCAAGCTGGCCTCGAACGTCATATTCCCACGTAAATGTGCCGTCGAAGGAGACCTCCCATGCCCACGCCGGTCCCGCCAGCATGAGGGCAAGACCTACACCCAATACCCATAGTCTGAACCTTGACATTGATATTCCTCCTTAACCACATGACGGGAAAAATTCCGTCAAAACGTAAAAGCTCTGTGCCACCCCATCACCGGGGAGACAGAACAATCGGGCCTTCGTGACATTAACCGATATTGAGACTGAGTGATAACACCTATAAGTTTAATAGTCAAGCAGAATTCAGCCGCTATCGTCAAATTCATTGAATTCGTGGACTTTTATTTTGGTGGATCTTAAATAGCAATTCTAGCTGCGCATGCCCATTTGGTTACCCTGATTTGATAAATACGGTTCAACAGGTTAATATGACGTAATAATATCGTAGCACATTCAAGAATCACGGGTCCCAGTCCATCGTGGATGCGCCGGCGGACGAAGCGAAAAATGAAATGGTTCCGGGGCCGTCACAGTCATGTGCGCGCAAACGTCGTTCCATTTCGTTCAGAAATGCCCAAGTTCTTTTTGACTCCTGGATTCGGGATTATGATCGGATGTTTCGCGTGGTCTTGTGGAATGGTGCATGAGGTGGGGGGGCCACGGACCGGAAACGGTTCCGAAAAGTACTGTCCCACCGCGAAGAGTGAGGAAAGCGGCTTCACACGCAGGGCATTCCCACCTGTACTCCTGTACGAGTCCCGCTGAACGACTACGCAGGCACAAGGCATGCTCCTGGAATCACCACCCGTGAACATGCGACCCCGCGAGAAAGCGCGGTCAGCGTCTGGAAGAAATAATTACTGAACGAAAAAAGATTTTGTGATAATGAATAGATGGGATTGATCATGCAGAACGTTATACATCATTTGGATTCAACATCCCGGGAAGAGGCACATATGCGAAAAACTAAAAGGAATGGTATTGCGCGCATCGTGGGAATCGTATCCCTGCTCACCCTTGCATCAACCACATTCCTCCCAGTTGTGTCGGCCCAAATGCAGCCGTGGCTCCAGGAAGAACGGATGCGTCAAATGTACGACCGTCAACAGTTGCTGATGTGGCAGCAACAGGAACAGATGCGTCAAATGTACGACCGTCAACAATTGCTGATGTGGCAGCAACAGGAGAGGCTGCGGCAGATGTATCAACGGTAGCACACCTGCACTTCGCTGGCGACTCGGATTCCATGGCGTTCGATTTCAAAGACCGATGACCGCCCCGAAGAGGCGGCAACAAGGGCGCCGGGCGTCCGGTCCCGTGATGCTTCACCACTGACGCGCGAAGGGGTTTTCCGAGAATAGGTCGGAAGACCCTACGTTGAGACGAATGCTCATGACAGCGGGGTCGAATGACAGAGTCTCTCTACCGAAACATACCTCCGGAACTTCTGGAAGCGTTGCTGGAAAACCCGCACGAATCGCAAATTCTTGTGGATGCCCAGGGCATTGTCCGCTACATGAGCAGAACGAACGAGGACTTCTATGGGGTATCGCGCAAGCGAGCAATCGGCCGCCATATCCTGGAACTTAACCCTCAGAGCGAACTTCCCAGAGTGCTCACGACCGGACGGGCCGAGATCGGCCACTTATTCCGACTGAAAGGAAAACAGAGGGTAATTGCTCGCATACCTCTGGCAGACAGCGAGGGAAGAATCATTGGGGCTGTGGCGAAGCTCATGTTCTGGAATCCTGCAAAAGTCAAAGAACTGGTGCGGCAGGTGGAGGTTCTTCAGGGACGCCTGGATTATTACGAAAAGGAACTGCAGCAGGCCTATCGCAGCCGCTATTCCCTGGAAGGGATCGTCGGAGAATCCGGTCCCATGCAGGAGGCCAAGCAGATTGCCTTACAAGCTGCGGCGTCCGATCTGCCCGTCTTGATCGTAGGGGAGACCGGCACAGGGAAGGAACTGTTTGCGCACGCCATACACCAGCTCAGCGCTCGCCGAGAACGCGCATTGGTGCGAGTGAACTGTGCCGCCATCCCACACGAACTCTTTGAATCCGAACTCTTTGGTTACGAAGCCGGCGCGTTTACAGGGGCAAGCCCCAAAGGAAAGCCGGGCAAGTTCGAACTGGCGGACAAAAGCACCATGTTTCTGGATGAAGTGGGCGAGCTGCCCCTGTCGTTGCAGGTAAAACTCTTGCGGGTGGTTCAGGAACGCGAGGTGGAACGGATCGGCGGAACGCGAACGCTCAAACTGGACTTCAGAGTTATTGCAGCAACCAACCGGAATTTGACGGACATGCTGGCACGCCGCGAGTTCCGGCAGGACCTGTACTACCGCTTGAATATCTTTCTCTTGAAGACTCCTCCACTGAGACACATTCGTGCTGACATCCCCAGGCTGGCCTACCATGTTCTTTCTCTCATTGCCGCTCAGGACGGCTCTTCGCGTCGCATCGAACCAGCGGCCATGGCCGGGCTCGTGGCTTACGATTGGCCGGGAAATGTGCGCGAACTGCGCAACGTATTGGAAAGGGCTGCCTCATCGGCAGGGGAGGGCCCCATACGAGAGGAGCACTTGCCGCCGGAAATTCGACAAGGCGTGAGCGTGACACCGATGGACCGCGTCCCCTCCACTTTGAAGGATGAGCTGGCTGAAGTTGAGCGTCGAGCCATTCGTCGCGCGCTGCGCGTCAGTGGCGGGAATCGCACTAACGCCGCTCGGTTGTTGGGAATACACCGCACCGGCTTGTATCAGAAAATGCGGCAGCATGGAATAGGGGTACGAGAGAAGTCCGGGAGGCCGGGATAAGCTGGTGTGTTTGTAGAGAGTTATCTACACGTCGAGAAAGTTCTACACCTTCACCGATGGGGCAACCGCAGCAGATTGTTTGGGTACTGTGTTCAGGCGTTGCTCGTGTGTATACAATTATCTACAAGGAGCCCTCAGAGAACTGCTTTCCTCTGTGCAGGGGCATATCCGGAAAACACCATGAAACTGGTTCGTTAGGTCGAAGCTTGCCCTCATGGTGCGCCTGGCACGGGAGTTGCTCTCCTCGCACGGTGATTCATGGCATTGAATCCTTATTTCATTCGTTGGAACGGTGGACCTGATGAACTTTGTAATACCGGAAAATTTGCGCATGATGGTGGATACGGTCCGGCGCTTCATAAAGCAGGACCTGGAGCCGATGAGTCGGCAGGTGGAGGAGGAGGATCGCATCCCGGAGGACATTGTCAAGAAGATGCGGGAGCTTGGCCTTTTCGGCCTCGGGATACCCGAGGAATACGAAGGACTGGGACTGGGGTGCCTTGGCGAGTGCCTGGTTTATGAGGAGTTGGGAAAGGTTAATGGATGCTTTCGCACTCGCATCGGTACAAACAACGGCATCGGCTCTCAGGGCATCGTGTTGGACGGAACCCTTGCTCAGAAGCAGCACTATTTGCCCAAGCTCGCTTCCGGAGAATGGGTAGGGTGCTTTGCCTTGACCGAACCTGAAGCGGGCTCGGACGCCGGCAACCTCAAGACAACAGCGGAACTCAGTGGAGATCATTGGACCTTGAACGGCCGCAAGCACTTTATCACAAACGGCAATATAGCCGACATGGCCACTGTTTTCGCTCTCACGGACAAGACGAAAAAGGCGAAAGGAGGCATTACGGCCTTCATCGTGGAGAAGACATTTCCCGGCTTCTACGTGGGAACCATCGAGCGCAAGATGGGCATGCGCGGTTCGCATACGTGCGAGCTCATTTTTGACGATTGTCAGGTTCCTCGGGAGAACGTGATTGGCGGAGACGTAAACATCGGCAAGGGTTTCAAGACGGCCATGAAAACCCTGGACAAGGGCCGTATCACCCTGGCGGCTGCGGCCCTGGGATCGGCTCAAAGGCTGCTGGAATTATCCGTCGATTATGCCAAGCAACGCGTGCAATTCGGCAAACCCATTGCGGAGTTTCAGTCCATACAGACCATGCTCGCGGACATGGCTACTCAGATTTATGCCGGCCGTCAGATGGTCTACCACGCCGCGTGGTTGAGGGATACTACCGGCGCAGCCGTTGTGAAGGAAGCAGCGATGGCAAAACTGTATTGCAGTGAGATGGCCAACAGGGTAGCCGACATGGCCGTTCAGATTCATGGTGGCATGGGCTACATGAAGGATTATCCTGTGGAGCGCTACTACCGGGATCTTCGGTTGACTCGCATTTATGAAGGCACCAGCGAGATCCAGCGTCTGGTAATTGCCAGGGAACTACTCAAGGACTGAGAGGACGGCCATGGAGATCAAGTGCGTTTTCGTAATTGGTGCTGGTTTAATGGGTTCCGGCATTGCTCAGGTATGTGCCGTTTCCGGGCTGGAAGTCATTCTCTGCGATGTAGCCCCCGAAGCAGCAGAGCGCGGGATCAAGAGCATAGAGTGGTCTGCAGCTAAACTCGTGGAAAAGGGAAAGATCGACGGACCTGTGGAATCCATAATGGCCCGCATTACTCCTACCGTCAATCCTGCTCTGGCAGCCGAGGCACAGCTCTGCATCGAAGCCGTCTTTGAGGATCTGTCCCTCAAACAGGAGGTCTTCGAGAAGCTTTCTCGGGTAACGGCTCGCGAAACTTTGCTTGCCAGCAACACGAGCGCCATTCCCATAAGTTCTCTGGCCGTCGTGGTAAAGCACCCGGAAAGGGTGTTGGGCCTGCATTTCTTCAGCCCCGTTCCCATGATGCAAGCCGTGGAGGTGGTGCGGAGCCAATTTACGAGCGATGCTGTTTTCAGCCTAGGCAAGTCGTTTGTAGAAGCCATTGGCAAAGAGCCCATTCTCGTACACAAGGACGTACCGGGTTTTCTTATTAATCGCATCAATTTTCCGGCAACTATTGAAGCCATGCGTTTGGTGGAAGCGGGAGTCGGGACGGTTGAGGACGTTGACAAGGGACTGCGCCTGGCTACCGGACGCAGGATGGGGATATTCGAGACCGGTGATATGGTAGGCCTGGATGTGACGTGCGGAGCTCTCACCGCCATGTACGAAGAGACTAAGGATTCTCGATGGTACCCGCCTGCCATCCTCCGGCGGAAGGTAATGGCAGGACAGCTCGGTCGCAAGACGGGTAAGGGCTGGTATGAGTACAATCCCGACGGCACCCGAAAGGGGCCTGCGAAATGAAACGCGATGACAAACCCGAGCACCCTTGGCTCAAATGAGAACTCCGGGAGAAGTACAGACGGACGGCCACGATGCCGATCTTTCTTGGAATGAAATGGAGAAATGAATGAAAGACGTAGTCATCGTATCAGGAGTACGGTCACCGGTCGGCCGGTACCTGGGAGCACTCAAGGAGGTACCTGCCTACGATCTTGCAGCCCTGGTCCTGGACGAAGCTGTGAGGCGTGCGGGAATTGAACCGGGGAAGGTGGATCAGGTCGTCATGGGGCAATCCTATCAGAACGGCGAATACGTAAATATTGCTCGTATGGCCCCGCTCAAAGCCGGTTGGCCTGAGGGCGTTCCGGGAGTGACTTTGGATAGTCGTTGTTGCACGGGTCTCGAGGTTGTCCGATACGCCGCGGCCTTAGTTTCGTCAGGGCAGGCCGAGATCGTGGTAGCCGGCGGAGCCGAGAGCATGAGCAACGCGGAGTTCTATCTCCCCGGCAGTCTCAAATGGGGCATCGGCGGCAGTAAGGGCATGCCCAAAGGGCACGGCGATCTCTCCATGTGGGGTGTTCCTCTGTACGACCGTATCCAGAGGGCCAGAGTGATGTCCCAGCCGGAGGAACGATACGGCATCCTGCCGGCAATGATGTCCTGGGCCGAAACCGCTGCGGAGGAGCACGGTATCACCCGGGAGCAATGCGACCAGTGGTCTGTTGAAAGTCATCACAAGGCCTGTGCTGCCGCGCAGGACGGAAAATTCGCGGAAGAAATGGTCCCGGTGACAATCCCGCAGACCAAGGGGCCACCGATAGTCGTCGACCGTGACGAGAATCCCCGTCCGGAAACCACGCTGGAAAAGCTGGCTCGCCTGAAACCGGTGCTGGGAGGCGTCTGCACCGCCGGGAATTCGTCCACTGAAAATGACGGGGCTGCGGCGGTGGTGGTCACGTCCGTTTCGAAGGCGGCAGAGCTGGGAGTGAGTCCCCTCGCTGTCTTCAAATCATGTGCCTCCGCAGGCGATGACCCGAGAATGGCTTACAAGGCCGTGCCCCGTGCGGTTGACAAGGCCATGAAGACAGCGGGTCTCTCCCTGGCAGATCTGGATCTCATCGAGATTCAGGAGGCTTTTGCTGCTCAGGTTTTGGCCGACCTGACGGAAATGGGCGTGAAACCTGAGGACTATGTGAAAGTAAACGTCAACGGATCTGGCATTTCCCTCGGCCACCCCATCGCCTGTACGGGGACGCGGGTCTTGGTAACCCTGCTGCACGAGATGAAACGGCGAGGAGCACGGTACGGACTCGAATGCATCTGTGGAGGCGGTGGACTGGGGATTGCCGCTGTGTTGGAAAGAAACCAACGTTGGGAGTGAGACAATTGTGTGCGGAATTGCATGATGTAGTGGTGGTGGATGCTGTACGGACGGCTTTTGGACGAGCTGGAGAAAAGGGAATATTTTGGCGGACGAGGGCGGAAGATCTGTGCGTCCCGCTTCTCAAGGCCTTGATGGAGAGAAATCCTCCTCTCAGGCCTGAAATGATCGAAGACAGCATTTGGGGCGTCACCAACCAGATGAAAGAGCAGGGCGGGACTCTGGGAAGAATGATCCCCATGTTAACGGATCTGGGATGGGAGATTCCCGGATGCTCCATAGATCGTATGTGTGCCAGCGGACTGACCGGTATCGGATTCGGAGCAGCGTATATAGCGAGCGGCATGGCGGACTGTCTCGTCACCGGGGGAGTCGAACATATGGGACATGTACCCATGGGATTCATGCGGGATCCGCATCCCAGAGCAGAGATTGTAATGGGCGATGCATCAGCCTTCAACATGGGGCAGACCGCAGAGAACATCCACGACCGTTTTCCCGAATTCACGAAAGAGATGGCAGACGCATACGCTGTTGCCTGCCAGGGGAAAGCTGATCGTGCGATCAGGGCCGGAAAGATGCGGGGCATGATCGTGCCCGTCGAAGTTGAAATGGAGGATGGTACACGAATTCTGGTTGCTGAAGACCAGCCGCCGAGGCCCGGCACTACGATGGCGTCATTGGCCGGACTAAAGACTCCGTTCAAAGAGAACGGGCGAGTCACGGCTGGCAACGCTGCCGGACTCAATGACGGGGCTGCGGTGGTGTTGTTGATGTCCGGGAATAAAGCCGAGGAACTGAAGCTCGAACCTAAAATGAGATGGATCGCGACTGGGGTGGCTTCGGTTGACCCGCGAATCATGGGCACTGCTCCGGTTCCTGCCACAGAAAAGGCGCTGGCAAAGGCCGGCCTGACCATGAATAATATAGATGTTATCGAGATGAACGAGGCATTCGCTGTACAAGCGCTGTATTGTCTCGACAAGTGGGGATTGGCTGCAGATGACCCAAGAGTTAACCCCTGGGGCGGTTCGTTGGCCTACGGACATCCACTGGCTGCCTCCGGCCCGCGGCTCGTCGCGTTTCTTGCCGGACACTTCCGAGACAATTCCTGCGCCCGGTACGGGTTGACGACCATGTGTGTAGGCCGCGGCCAAGGCTATTCCATCATCTGGGAAAATCTGACGAAGACCGAGGGATCACGCGTGTGAAGCGGAACAAAGTCCGGTTCCACGAGTTCTCGCAAGCGGGAACGATCCGGGCGGCTGGGCTTACGCCATCGATAGATTATCGTCAAACCAGGCCACGCTCCGGAAATAGAATCAGTGAGCCGTCACGTGAGCACGAGTCGCGGATTTCGGGCAACGCCGACTGTCAACAGACTCTCCGTTTCCTGCTTAGTACAGGTTTTCTTAAATCAGGTCGCACATTGTCGTCGGAGCAGATTGCTTCGCTTCGCTCGCAATGACACTTCTCGGGCCTGTCGTTGCGAGGAGGGCAGCGACGAAGCAATCGCTCTCGGGCACGAAATCCGGCACCGAACTTACGAAGAGCAATACTTGGTGGTCTCTCTCCTAGAGAAGCTCTTCCGCCAAACTTGCTAAAGGAGAGCGAACTGTATCTTTGAAATTAACAATTCCAACCATACTTTGATTCGCCATCTTACTCATTGCGTATGCCAAGCCGCTCGTCTTCCGATCCAGTCTGCGGTTCCGATCGATCTGTCCCAGATCTCCCGTGAAGACCATCTTTGTGTCCGATCCGGCCCGGGTGATAATCGT
This sequence comes from Desulfomonilaceae bacterium, assembly GCA_035319325.1. Lineage (GTDB taxonomy): Bacteria > Desulfobacterota > Desulfomonilia > Desulfomonilales > Desulfomonilaceae > DATHCX01. Next base: position 41,499 of record DATHCX010000241.1, on the reverse strand, counting down.
CTTGACCTGGTGAGGAGTCAAATTCTGAGCTTCGTCAATGACAATGAAAGATTTGTGGTAGGTCTCTCCTCGAATGTAATCAAGTGGCTTGATTATGATTTTCTTGTTCTCCTGGAGTCTGGTTATGAGGTCTCCATTTTCAGTCTTTAGGCTTCCCAGGAACGAAAAGGCTTGTAATATCGGCTCAATCCAGGGGGCCATTTTTTGCTCGAGCCCTCCGGGCAAGTACCCTATCTCATCGCGATCTTCCAGGTGGACCATTGGCCGCGCAATGACAATGTTGGTGTATTTCTTTCTTTGTTCCAACGCCCCGGCAAGCGCTATTAAGGTTTTCCCGGTGCCGGCGCCGCCCTGCAAGAAAACAAGACTGATGTCAGGATCGAGTACCTGTGCCAGGGCAATGTACTGCGACCAGTTCTTTCGATTGTCTCTCCAGTGAGATTTGTTCTTATCAGCCCCGTTACCGTTGGAGTCGAGCGAGAAAGGCCTCAGTCCAAACGCCTCAATATCAGGAGGTATAGCCTTGAACCGGTCGCCCTTGAACAAAGCGGCGAATGATTCCTCCCAATCCCCTCCGGCTTTACTCCAGCAAACTACTCCTTCATTGTGTTGCATGGTTTCGGTATTCTGGAACTCGTGGTCAAATGTGTCCCCTGCCTGGGAAAAGGTTTCTGCGGGAACATTGATGCGTTTCAAGCAGGAATAAAAGATGGCATTAACCTGGTTATACGGATAATCTTCGGTCTTTATTCCCAGTTCCCGTGCAAGAACTCGAACGATGGTGTCCCGGGACATCAACAACACTTCCGTCTTTGAGGGCGAGCCAACCTGAAGAGCTCGAGCAGTGGCAATGATTTGGTGATCCGCCTTGTCTTTCTGAAGATCGTTCTTGAAGTACTTGTTGCTCGGTTTAGGCTCTATTCTGAAAAACCCGGCTTCACTCTGAGCCAATTCTTCGATTTTCCTTATCACTTCTCGCGCGTCCAGGCCAATATTCGGCTTATTTTTCAACTGGTCCAATTCTTCCAGAACGATCCAGGGAATGGCAAGAATGCTGTCATCGCGCCGAAGAATTTCGAGAGATTCGGGGTCGTGAACCAGTACACTCGTGTCCAATACAATTATTGTCTTTCCACTGGGTTCTGTGCATTCGATGGCTTTGTCCACTCGTTTTTTGGGTCGCTTGCGGAAAGAGTTGGCGTTGTCGAGGCGAGTTGGAGGCAATCCCGATTTGTCCACGGATGCATCGAACTGCAGGCGAAATCGATTTTCCTGAGGTAAACCGCTACTGAATCTATGTCTAAAACTCATGGCGGATTCCACGTCTCCTTTCCAAGTCGCATAGGGAAGTGGCACGTCTCGTTGAAACCGGACGATACGAGTCCTCCTTTGCTCCGGCCGGCACCGAAGAAATCAAGTCTCAGTCTTTTGGGGGACTCAGGTAGCACGGTACCCGACTCTTTACAACCGAATTTTGAGGGAGATTCATTTATGTCAGGTTAGAATGGCATTACTTGTTGATTAGAGCGGACTTTACCCTTACGAAAGACTCTTAACAACAAACTAACTGGACGGTAACGCAAAAATAACGCAACAGTTACGTGGAATTAACACATCGCTGCTAACGTTGCCCCCGGAAATCCAGAAAAAATATTTGTTTTTCAATATCGATCGGTCGGCCTGTCCCGCGTACGCCCGCTTTGGGGCGAAACGTCCGCAGGGTTGTCTCGTGGCGGTTTGCCAGGCCGGTCGTTTTTTCCATCAGGAGGGATCGAGGATATGAGAATATGCGTAAGGATGATGATTGTCGCCGTGCTGCTTTCGCTGCCGGTGACGTCGGCGTTCGGCTGGGAGATGACTATAAAGGGCGACGCGGAATGGCGATACCGGTACTGGACCCGAACAGGCGACTTGGACATTTTCGGCCCCATGGACGGCAATGCCGTGTATCTCGGCATCAACCACCTACAGACATTTCCGACGGGATGGACCAGCGGTCCGGCTACGACTCAGGGAATACAGAACGGCATCCAGAGCGGGCCGTTCTTTTTCGGTGTACGAGCGGGAGAGAATTGCTATGGCAAGGAAATGAGTTTTGTGGACTATCGCATGACGCTGTACCCGAAAATTCAGGTGAATCCGGCCATTGCGCTTGAAGCATCCCTGAATCTTACATCTCTGGGAATATGGTCGGACGGCCAACCATATAAATCGTCTAACCTGAGCAGTCTAGCCCCTGGGGGACCGGCAGCTCCGGGGTACGCGAACTCCCTGTACGTACCCATCAGTGAAGAACAGGCAGGTGTGGGCGTACCGAACACGTATGTAACCATGCAGTATCTCAAAATGGCTATCACCACCCCCATGGTTAATTTCAGTATTGGATACAAGGCCAGTGCCTGGGGTTTGGGTCTGTGGAAACACGCGTGCAATCGCCCGTCAACCTCCTTCGATGTCAGCGCGCCTTTCGGGCCGATTACGATCGGGTTTGCACCGTATTTTGCGCGTAGCCAGTCTTCCTGGAACCTCAACGGCTGGAATGCGTCCACCATCGGACCTGCCGCCAACACCAGCACAGCGGGAACGGTGGGGAAATCCCGCAACGAGGGCAGCGGCTCCTATCAGCGCCAGGAGCAACGCAGAAATTACTTCCTCGCGTTGGAGGGCTACGTTGTCTATAAGAGCGGCGACATGGAATGGGGTATCATGTCGGATTCCTACGTGCAGCAGCATGCGAACAGGGTGAACCCTCGTCTGGCGGCTCTGGGTGCCGGAGCGACGCCCGACCAGGATGACGTTCGGTACCGCGTAGATACGTACATGAAGTATTTTAACGGACGGTTCTTCCTCGATGCAGAAGGCGCATGGTTCGCGAGATGGCGCGGAGGAAGAGGGACCGCGCCAATAACACCTACTCGCGTTAACACCGATCAGGACGCCAACGGATTCTTGTACGCTCTGGAAACCGGCGCCGTCTGCGGCCCTTCTAAGGTGACGTTGAGTTACGTCCGTGCCACGGGCCAGGACCCCGTCACCAGGTATGACAACGAGGACGCCGGTGATGCGGAGCAAGGAGCCTCAGCCTGTTTCATGAAGGACTGGGGGCTTATCATGTATTACATGTACGGAACGGGAACAGGCTGGGATGCTTCAGGCAATGGGCAACCTACCAACTTCCACCATCTGGGTGGCAAGTTTGACTACGCCGTTGCGTCGAACTTGAACCTGTTCGGTGTCTACTCGTACGCATGGCGCGATCAGCCCAACGCCTTCACCCTCGGTGGCGACCGCATGGGAGGAGCTCGCCTTTTTACCAATACCGACCTCTTTAATTTCAGAGCAGGGACGTCAACCCTCACACCGGTGCCCGACAGCGCACGTGAAATAGGATGGGAAGTGGACGCCGGATTCGAGTGGAAGCTTCTGGAAAACCTGGTATGGAGGGCCACATGTGCCTACTGGAAACCGGGGACGTGGTGGTCTTTCGCATACCCCAACACCGCTGCTCTTTACAGGGCCAACGGCGGCGCAGCGATAACGGCCGCCGACAACGTCAACGCGTTGGTCGGATTGGGCAGGGACGTCGATCCGCTCTTCGCCGTAGAAAGCAATTTGTTGATCAGTTTCTAATGAGAGCGTTCTCCCTCTGGTGGGCTTTCGCAGGTTCGTGCAGCTTGCGAAAGCCGCACCTTTGTCTTCCCACCTGAAAACGCCGGTATGGCACGAAGAATTTTCTCAAGCAGCAGCAACAATTCGCAGGGGCCATTTCACCGGATCCATGCATTTCCTCCCACAAAGGGGCAGGGTAGATTTTGTCGACCTTCTGTTGCCCCACGCTGGCCATCCGCTGGCCGGGTGCCGGCCTCCGGCCGCTTCTTTTGAAGGCGAACGCGGGACAGAGGAGGCCGTCAACCGGAACATGAAGCGGACGGGAGATTCGCCGGGTGCTGGTATTCTGCGTCAACGCTCTAAATGACGAGATTTAATACAAAACTGACGCGAGGATAATACTCCTGTAACCGTCTACGGCCTATGTATGGGGAAGGGAGCAAGGAGTGAGGGCCGACATGCGGTTTGCGCCCCATTCCATGCGGTCCTAAGAAACAATCAATTGGAACATTACGAGGAGGAACATGCAAGAGTTCAGTCTCACTACGGGTTTACTGAAAGATATTTTTCAATACGCCAAACCACTCGGGCACCATCAAAAGCCCCACAATCTGAATCTCGGATTTGGGTTCATCTACTACGGCGTGGCCCGGGCCCTGAGGCCGAAGCACACGCTGGTCATCGGTTCCGGGTATGGCTTCAGTGTGGTCTGCCTGGCTCTTGCCATGAAGGATAATGGAGTCGGTTCGCTTACGTTCGTAGATCCCTCATATTCGCTGCTCAAGGATGGTCCCCTCAAAACGATAGGGGGCAGGGGCACGTGGAACTCCGAGGCCGAAGTTCAGGATCACTTCCGGAAATTCGGGGTGGAGGGGCTCGTAACACATTACAAAATGAGAAGCGACGAATTTTTCACGTCCTACGAAGAACTCGGCATGTCTTCCGTCGATCTCGGCTTTGTCGACGGCAGCCATGCCTATGAGGACGTCAAGTATGATTTCATGAGGATTCTCGAGCAGTCGCACAAGAATACATACATATTTCTTCATGACACGAATATTTACGTTCGTGAACTTCTCCGGCATTCAGGGGTTAAGAGGTGGATAAAGCTGCTGAAAAAAGAAGAGCGGGCTTTCGAGATCATAAACTTTCCCTTTTCTTCAGGTGTCGCGCTGGTTCGCGTGCTGGATCCCGGCGTATGGAAACAGTTTCACTGATCGTCGGAGTCGTTGTCCTGTCCGGTGTAGCTGCGTTTCTGTTTTGGCGCTACGTCTGGTTCTTTCGGAGTCCTCCGAGAACGATTCCCCAGGCTGAAAGCATCGTGAGCCCGGCAGACGGCACCATTGTGTACGTCAAGGCTGTTCTCCCTCACGAGGAGGTTCTCGTCATAAAGCAAGGACTTGCAGCAAGCGTCAACGACATAGTCCGAGAGGACATGGAAGCGCCAAAGATCTTGATAGGAATCTTCATGAGCCCTTTCAACGTACACTACAACCGTGCTCCTATAGCGGGGCGAGTGGAACGGATAACTCACTACCCTGCCAAGACGGCAAACGTAAACATGGGCCCCATGCACATCCGCACCCTCTTCAACCGGTCCCCGTTTTACGAGAACAGCTTCCACATCGTGGAGAACGAGAGAACCGTGACCAGGATCAAAGGAAGATTCAAAGGATCCGAAATATCCTGCTACGTCATCCAGATAGCAGGCAAGAGCGTAAGTGGCATTGACAGCTACATACCGGAAGATGGTGACGTCGGCAAAGGAGAGATATTCGGGATGATCCGAATCGGCTCCCAGGTGGATGTGGTTGTACCCCAGATGTCCGGCATGACGGTCAAGGTGGAGCCCGGCGATAGAGTTCGGGCAGGAGAGAGTGTCCTGGCGGAATGATCAGTGAGAGCTCACGGCAATTCCAATGAGAAAGGCATGATTGCATGAAAACAGATCTGCATGTTCATTCGAAGTATTCGAGACGGCCCTCGGAGTGGATACTCAAGAAGCTCGGTTGCCCCGAAAGCTTTACCGATCCCATGCATCTGTACTCGATTGCTAAAAAGAGAGGGATGTCCCTGGTCACCATCACCGATCACAATACCATAGATGGATGCCTGGAGATTGCGCATCTTCCCGACACGTTCGTGAGCGAGGAAGTCACCACCTATTTTCCCGGCGACGGCTGCAAACTTCACGTCCTTGTCTACAATATCGACGAAGAGATGCACGCGGACATTCAAAAAGTGCGGGAGAACGTCTTCGACCTGACAGCGTATCTCAGACAACAGAAAATAACCCATGTTCTCGCTCATCCGTTGTTTCCCGTGAACCGCACGCTGACTATAGACCATTTCGAGAAGTGTCTCCTGCTTTTCAAGAACTTTGAATTGAACGGCGCACGTAGTGAGGAACAGAACCGATGCATGCAACTTGTCCTGTCCATTTTGACTCCGGAAAAGATTGACGAGCTTGCGGAAAAACACCAGTTCACCACATCCTTATCATTTCCTTGGATTAAGAATCTCGCTGGCGGTTCGGACGACCACAGTTCGCTCACCATAGCCCGCAGGTACACGGAAATAGACGAGGCAACGGGGACGGAAGATTTCTTGAGAGGAGTGGAAGAGGGTAAGGCCACAGTGGCCGGTCCGGGATCGAGTCCGAAGACGCTGGCTCACAACGTGTACGGCGTGGCATACCAGTTCTATGAGCACAAGTTCGATTTAAAGCGATATGTCAACAGTGATGTCATCTTCAAGTTTCTGGACCGATTTCTTCAGGTAGATCAGAGCCGTGAGCCCGGTTTTCTGGCGCGGCTCCATTTCTATTGGAACCACGGGAAAAAGCACAAAGCTGCCGACACCGCAGACGTGAGCGTGCTCGCCCTGCTCCGGCAGGAAACCCATCGATTGATCCGGGACGATCCGCAACTCTCCGAAATATTCAAAAACGGTAACGGAAATCGAGCCAACCTCGACGACAAGTGGTTCCACTTTGTGAACAAGGTTTCAAACAAGGTCCTCATGCACTTTACCGATCATGTGATGGATAGCCTCAGTGGAGCCCATTTCTTGAATGTTTTCCATTCCCTCGGTTCTGCGGGGGCACTATATTCCGTGTTGGCACCCTATTTTGTGGCATTCTCGATCTTTTCGGAGGACCGGCAGTTCGGGAAAGGTGTCTTGCAAAGCTTTATCCAGGAAAAGCAGGACCGTTCAAGGCATGTCGATACCACAGTCGCCCATTTTACGGACACGTTCTACGAAGTGAACGGAGTGGCCGGAACTCTCAAAAGACAAGTAGAAGCTGCTCGTAGAGCCGGCAAAAAATATTGCGTGATCACCTGCGACCCGGGAAATCGTGCAAGTGAGCGCGGAATAAGGAATTTCAAACCCATCGGCGCGTACGAGATCTCTGTGTATCCGGAACAGAAGCTCTTCTATCCACCGGTGCTTGAAATCCTCGACTACTGTTACAACGAGGCATTCACGCACATCCATTCCGCGACTCCCGGTCCTCTCGGGCTCGCGGCACTGGCGATCGCACGCATTCTCAAGCTTCCTCTTGTGGGAACCTACCACACGGCCTTGCCCCAATACGCTCAGTACCTCACCGAAGACGCTTCCATCACGGAGCTCATATGGAAATATGTTCTGTGGTATTACGATCAAATGGATCTCGTGTACGTGCCGTCAAAGAGCACGGCGGATGAACTCGAGGAAAAGGGCATATCCTCTCATAAGATTCGCGTGTTTCCGCGAGGTGTGGACACCGTCCGATTCGATCCTGCCAAGCGCAATGGTTGCCTGGATAAGGGCTGCGCTGGGACGGGCACCTTGAGGGTCCTGTATGTCGGCCGCATCTCCAAAGAAAAGAACGTGCAGATTCTTGTGAACGCTTTCAGGTCATTGGCTCAATCGAAGGACAATGTGGTTTTGGTCGTAGTGGGGGACGGGCCGTATCGCGAGGAGATGGAAAGGGCCTTGAAAGGTACTCCGAGTCTGTTTCTGGGATACGTTGAAGGTGAAACCCTCGCGTCGGTCTATGCTTCGTGCGATCTTTTCGTGTTTCCCAGCACCACCGATACTTTCGGGAACGTCGTCCTGGAAGCGCAGGCGTCAGGTCTCCCGGTCCTCGTGACCGATCGAGGAGGGCCCCAGGAGAACCTCGTGCGAGGTGTCACCGGGATCGTTGTCAAAGGGGATTGCGAGAACAGCCTCCTGGAAGGAATGCGGACCCTGTTGTCGGACCCGCTACGCTTGAAGCAGATGGGAAAAGCCGCACGCGCGTACGCGGGAAACCGCTCCTTCGACAGAGCGTTTACCGAAGCATGGGAGCTGTACGGCGAAGCTCCCAATGGCGGTGCTCACACTTATCAGGCCCCGTGGAACTGGCCATGGAGGACAGATCCCAAAGAGCGCCGGTCAGCTTGACGCGACCCGGATCGCGTCCTGTTGGAAGAGTTTGGCCGCACACCGCAGCCATGCACCTTCGACAGGCCCACTGTCAAGAGCGTCGAACAATTGGCTCCGCGCAGTCAGGGATTCCGAGACTTCTTTGTCGCACGGACCGTGAGAATTCTTTTGTTGGCCATCCATAATCTTTCGTCCTCAACCATCAGCGAGCACTGGTGGGGAGGCCGGCAAGGGATTGGGAGGGAAATTCCTGCCCCCTCTTGTCTCACCAGACTTCCTGCCGACCTCCGGACCGACCCCCAAAGGTTGCGCGACAGCGTATCATTAAGGGCTGTGAGTCGATCAACCTCGGCCGGTGGCGCTATTGTCGATGAGAAATGTTGCACAGAAATTACGAAGCTGTTAGAATGCTATTAACATTGGATGGGTCGCATATATTATTTGTGAGCGACGCGAGCGCGGGGCAACATCAGATGTGGTGCTCCACCGGCCCGGAGCTGTCCGAATCAATACTGAGCGTGTGATTCCAAGGTAATTTTTACAGATACGCGCGGCTCAACACGTTGCATTGTGCCGAAAGTGCGAACCGGAATAAAAAAAGTCATTGCCCTGTCGAATTAACAGAATCGTAATGTTCCGGTAACAAAGAGAACATATAATTAGAAATGTTGGCGAAACACTTCACCGAACGATGGGATGGAGGACGCATAAGATGGCCATTTGGGATTATAGGCCTAGAGGTGACGTCTGGACGGGCGTCGCAATCGGAGTTGGGTTGATGGTAGCGCCAGTGGTGATCCCGGTGATCGGCGCCGTGTTGAGGCCGGTGGCAAAGGCTGCCGTCAAGTCCGGCTATTTCGTGTACGAAAAAAGCTGCGAGATGTGCGCCGAAGTCACTGAGGCACTGGAGGATTTGGCTGTAGAGGCTAAGTCCGAGGTGCGAGCAGAAATGAAAGCGGCTAAGGGCCAAGGAGCGTAGAATTGAGTGTGCCTGAGTGGCGCTTGGCCTTTCACAGAGCCACGTGGGATGTATTGGTGCGTCCGAGAGGCCGATTGAATTGGTAAAGATAATCCACAACGGTGTGCGGGGCAGAGTGCGATACAGACTCAAAGGTCTTTATCGTTCACTGCCGCTGAAATACCGCCTAGAAATGCAGCTGTCAGGGGACACGGAGGTGAGAGAGGTTTCCGCAAACATTTTGACCGGGAACCTGCTTGTCATCTTTGATCCCGATTGCAACGTTCGCAAAATAGGTTTGCGGGTTGAGGAAATAGCGACTGCTTTCTTGAGAGAAACGGTAGAGTTCCGGAGCTACGCCGGTTCCTCTGCCGATCAGGCCGGAACTCTTTCGTCCGTGGCGGAAACAGGTGTCACTCGACCCAGGAAGGTTCAGCCGGGGGGCCCGGTTCTTGACGGTCGGCAGGTTGAACCTTGGCACTTGATGGACGTGAAATTCGTTCTTGCTTCGCTCAATTCTTCCATGAAAAAGGGCTTGTCTGCCGAAGCCGCCAGGACGAATCTCGAGAAATATGGTCTCAACATTATTTCTGAGGCAGCGCCTCGATCCAAATGGGATATCTTCATCGACCAGTTCAGGTCTCTGCCTGTTGCCCTCTTAGGAGCGGCTGCCGCACTTTCAGCTGTGACCGGCGGGCTTGCCGATGCATGTGTAATTATGGCCGTAGTGGGAATCAACGCGGTGATCGGCTTCGTTACGGAAAACGACGCGGAGAAGACCATAAACTCGTTGAAGACGTTGATCCGCCCGTACGCCTGGGTGAGGCGAGAGGGAAGTCTGACAGAGATCTCTGCCGAACAGATATTGGTGGGCGACATTCTGGTACTCAAACCGGGAACGTACGTAACCGCTGACGCCCGGCTGATCGAATCGAATCATTTAACAGTGGACGAATCGGTGCTCACCGGGGAAAGCATGCCCGTGTCCAAAGTTTCCAAGCCACTGCAGGGGTTCAGGATCCCCCTTGGAGATCGCGTCAACATGGTGTACTCCGGCACCCTTGTAACTGGGGGACAAGGGCTCGCAGTGGTGGTGGCAAACGGTGGAGCCTCGGAGATGGGGCAAATTCAGAGTCTGGTTGCGGAAGCCGAAGCCCCCGAGACTCCTATTGAGAGACAGCTCACCACCATCGGAAATCAGCTGGTCCTGATCTCCGGAGCTATTTGCGGACTGGTCTTTTTGATAGGGCTGCTTCGCGGAAACGGCGTGCTCCAGATGCTCAAGACGGCTATTTCTCTTGCGGTTGCGGCTGTGCCCGAGGGCTTACCCGCAGTGGCAACGACTACCCTTGCTCTCGGCATCAAGAACATGAGGCGGCATAAGGTTCTCATCAGGAACCTCGACGCTATTTGCACACTCGGTTCCGTCCAGACGATCTGTTTCGACAAAACCGGCACGGTGACCCACAATAAAATGTCGGTCCTGAGAATCCATTCGGGGATGCGGCGCATAGACGTGAGGAACGGCGGCTTTTTCAATGGAGACGGACCTGTCAATCCCTTCGATTCCGAGGAGATCCTGAAACTTCTCCATGTATGCGTGCTGTGTAACGAAACCCAAATTGACACCAAGAAGCGCCAGTACGTCTTGAACGGGTCTGCCACCGAGAATGCTCTGGTTCAGGTGGCGATTACCGCAGGTGTAGACGTTCAGGCACTGAGAGCGCAAAATCCCCTGCTGCACACCGAGTATCGGTCGGATAATCGCCAGTTCATGCGCACCGTACATGGCACGGAAAATCCCGGCAGGCTCGTCGCGTTGAAAGGTAGCCCTGTGGACGTGCTCGCGAAATGCACGTTTCAGGTCAGGGACGGCGCGAGAACCCCACTGAGCGATGAAGACAGGGACCTCATCGAAGTTGAAAACGACAGCATGGCAGGCGAGGCTCTTCGAGTCCTGGGGGTAGCCTACACAGCCGGCGCCGGGGATGAAACGGTAGAAACGGAGAACGGCTTCACCTGGTTGGGGCTGGTTGGGATGGCCGACCCCATCAGGGAAGGTGTCAAAGAATCCATTGGAATGCTTCACCGTGCCGGTCTGGAAACGGTCATGGTTACCGGCGACCAAAGCCCCACAGCGTACGCCGTTGGAAAAAAGCTGGGCCTCAGTAATGGCAGGCCATTAGAGATTTTGGATTCGACCCATCTCTCGGTCACCGACCCTGCAGTGATGAAGGCCCTGAGCAAGCAGGTGCACGTCTTTTCGCGGGTCAGTCCGTCGACTAAACTTCAGATCGTCCAATCGCTTCAGAGCACAGGTCGCGTTGTTGCCATGACGGGTGATGGGATCAATGACGGGCCTGCGCTCAAAGCAGCCGACATCGGCATAGCCATGGGCCAGGGCGGCACTGACGTGGCTCGAGAGGTCGCTGACGTGGTGCTGGAAGAGGACGACCTCGAGATGCTCATCATTGCCATTAGCGACGGCCGGACCATCTACAACAATATCAGGAAGACGCTCCATTATCTTCTCGCCACAAACTTCAGCGAAATCCAGGTGATGTTTGTGGCAGGCGCCCTGGGTCTGGGGTACCCTCTCAATGCAATGCAACTGCTCTGGATCAACCTCGTCTCTGATATATTTCCGGGCCTTGCCCTGGCCCTGGAGCCGGCGGAACCGGATGTCATGGACCGCCGGCCCCGGGACCCCATGGAGCCGATTGTCAAGACGGAAGACTTCAAGAGAATAACCTTTGAGGCCGCGACGATGACCACTGCTTCTCTCGCCGCGTACGGGTATGGCGTGATGAAGTACGGCATGGGGCCCGTGGCAAGCACGATGGCCTTTCAAACCCTCACGACGTCGCAGATCCTTCATGCCCTAAGCTGTCGTTCAGAAAAGCGAACCATATTTGATTCAGAGAAATCTGCGCCGAACAAATACCTGACCGCAGCGGTCATTGGCTCACTCGGGTTGCAATTGGCAACTCAACTTATTCCAGGGTTGAGGACCCTTCTCGGTATAACGCCTGTGGCGGTCTCTGACGCGCTCGTAATAGGGGCTACCTCTGTACTCCCGCTGCTCGTCACAGAAGCCACAAAAAACGGAGTTGGGGGCACGAATGAAAAAAGACTTCATACACACATCCGAGTCGGTGACCGAGGGACACCCTGACAAACTCTGCGACCAAATAAGCGATGCCATAATCGATCGCTTTCTCGAACATGATGTGTATGCTCGGGTCACTGCCGAATGTGCGGTCGCCTCGTCCGTGGTGTTTATCGCGGCAAGGTTTGCGTCCGGCGTCAAAGTGGACTTTCCCAATGTGGCGAGGAAAGTAATTCGAAAAATAGGCTATGTGGACCATGAGTTTAACTTCAGAACGTGCAGCATACTGACCAGCCTAAAGGAGATGGTCCCGGAACAGCACAGCCTTCCTGACGAAAGCGAGATTTCTGAACAAGACATAGATCGACTCGTGGCGTACGATCAAGTGACACTTTTCGGATTTGCCTGCAACGAATCACCGACTCTTCTTCCCCTTCCCATTTGGCTTGCACACAAGCTTTCCAAAAGACTCTCCGAGGTGCGGCTGCAGAATGTCCTGCCGTACCTGGCCCCTGACGGTACGACCCAGGTGGGGGTGGAATACAAAAACCGTGTGCCGCACAGAATCCATTGTATCACTATTAATTCGAGCCAGAACGATCGCACGCACCCCAAACCTGAACTGCTCAGGGAGGACATACTGGAAGCTGTGATACAAACGGAGTTTCAGGATGAGCCAATAGTTCCAGACGAGAACACGGCAGTGTTTGTCAATCCAGGCGGCCCCCTGAAACTGGGCGGACCGGCAGTCCATTCAGGGCTTACAGGGCGAAAGAATGCGATCGACACGTACGGAGGGTATTCCAGAAACAGCGGCGCGGCACTGAGTGGAAAAGATCCTTTGAGAATCGACCGAGTTGGAGCGTACGCTGCCCGCTATGCTGCGAAGAACGTTGTCGCTGCGGGACTTGCCGAGCGATGCGAGGTTCAACTGAGCTACTCAATCGGATTGGCAGGCCCTGTGAGCGTCCAGGTCGAAACCATGGGGACTGGGCGGATTTCCGATGATAAGATCAGTGCGCTCGTGGAAAGACACTTCGATTTCAGATTGGGAGGTATTGTCAAACAGTTTCAGTTGAGAAAACTCCCCTCCCTGTCCAAGGGGGGCTTTTATCGGAAACTGGCTGCCTATGGGCATTTTGGTCGGACCGACATGGATCTGCCTTGGGAGGCAACCGACAAGGTGGAGTGTTTCAAGTCTTCCTAGCCTACCACGTGTTCGCTTCTTTCAAAACAGGGTTGAAGGTGCTGACTTGCATCATGGAGCACCTAAATAAAAGCCGTGAGAATAGAGAGCGGCGTACCCTGAAATGCCCGGTCCAATGCAAATCCGAGCAGGACCTTGGACGCTGCACGACCCAATGAACCCAGGGCTGTTTCCACGGATTCTTGGCTTGAAACTTCCTCTGCCAGGTCGATATATCCTTCGCGGGAGAGAAACGTCAGAATAGCGCGGGAACTTACGAATTCAGGATTGTAGTTCACTACCACACTGCCCGTAACGGTGTTCACGGAAGTCGACGTGATACCGGAGACGTTTTTCGACACCTCTTGTATTTCCCACGCGTTCTCTGCGTTTCTCTTCAAGGCCGGAATCTTGATTCTCAATCGTCCAGGGACTTCATGGAGATAGTAGCCCATATTTTTCTCCTCTTCCTTCGACCTTCGATGGGGCATCCCTGCGAGGTGAAACGCTCCCCAGGAATCAGCTGTTCGTACATTGACTCCGAAATGTTAGGAGAATATTACCGGTAAATTAAATGTTGATGTGAATCAATCTTCTGAGGATTTGACAACGTTGTATAGGGATTCTGACAAGTAGTGTCGGCTTTGATTACGTGAAAAGATTCCAGGCATGTCATTGCGAGGGCGAAGCCCGAAGCAATCTCCAATTAACCAAAACAGAGATTGCTTCGTCGTTCCACTCCTCGCAATGACATGATTGATCGTTCGAATGCGGGCGAGAATCGTGAACGAATCCGACGGAACTTTGGAGAAGTGACATACAAAGGCAAGATCATAATTCACTGGAGAGAAGAAGCGGCATGAATGGCTGGAATGGCCGCTCCTGCGGCATGCTCCCGGGAAAAGGCCCTGAACAGCCCGGCGAGGTTCACTACTCCAGCCCCACCTCGTCGGGAGGCTCGCAGTTCAAGAGTCAACTGAGGTGCGGTCGTCGCAGCGCGTAACGCAGCGGTTCGTGTCAGTCCGGAGATCTCTGAGCGACAGCCTTACCATAACGGTTCGGACGAAGTTGAGATCCTCCGTCAGCGCTATGAGGAGTCGTACGGAATCTTGCGTTTTGGAAAAGTATGGACACTATGTGATCAGTTAGCGGTGCTATTATGCGTTCCGGTTGAGCAATACCGCTCGGCAGGGTGTGAATGCGCCGGGCATGGCGGCATCCTGGGAGATCACGAAATATGGATGGCAAGAGCTTTATTGTGGAGCGGGAGAGCGACCGCGAGCATGGGAGACCACAACGTGAGAGATGTCAAACGGGCGGTGCAGAGCCATGACAGGAATTACCGAGCATGTGAGCTGGAGAGTCGTACCACCCCTAACTATCTTGTTTGTCTCGTGTGAGGCACCGGCCCGATCAACAAGTGACCGAAACTCCCTTGAAGGACTTCACATATTCTCAGAACCTGAATCAGCCGCAGCGGAACCGGATGATGTATCTTTGGTTCCCGGGGGAGGCCACCGGGTCACTTATCCTTGGGACCAAGCCAGCCATGCGATCCCCAACAACTCCGCGGCAAAAATAAAATGCCTTATTGACAGACGTCAGGAAATCCAGGGCTCTCCTGCAGGCCGTGCCTTCCACTGCACTTCCACGGGAAGCGGAACGGGCATCGCTTGGGCCATTTCTCTCCATCATTCTGCACGGGACCGCCGTCGTACAGGTCATGCCAGCCAGTCGCCCGTTGACCGACTGCTGACGATTCGGGCTTAGCTCCCTTCCGAAGGACATAACATGACGAGCTGGACAGCCAACATAAAATCACTCGAGCGAAGAAGAAAGACTTGTTGGCTGTTCATAGCCTGCATGGCCATCATCGTGTTACTGGCCGGGCCAAGCATCTCGGGAGGAAGATCGAATTCCGCCGGAAGCCGGGGAGATTCAAACGAAAAAGAGGATTCGTCTCGTGTACGGAAAGTGGAGGGAAAAACTCAAATCTCGTCCGGTGACGCAGATGCAGTCCGCCCCAAAGGCCACGAGTCGGGAAAGCCTTTGGACAAGAGAAGATCTGGCGAAGATTTCGAACGAAGGGTCCCCAGTGCCAAAACGGAAGTATTTAAGTCTAAGGGCAAGGAAACGGATCAAGGTGCGGCAGAAGCCGGAGGTGCAAGGGAGAATGCCCGCTCAAGGGTCAAGAATCTGGCCCAACCGGTTTTCGACTCTGAAAAGTCCGAGAAGCGGCGGGCCTTGAAGGACCCGCGTGGGACCCTCAGACTCCAGAGGGCCGAGCTGGAAGCCGCTAAAACAAAAGGCAATCTGCAGCGCGGCCAGGACCTTATCTTCGGCCGGAAGGAGAGGCTCGCAGGCACCCAGACAAAAGTCCAACTTCAGGCACAGAAGGATGCCCACGCGAAGCTGGGACAAACACATTATTTCATCGGGGAGTACAAGAAAGCCGCTCAGCAATACTCCAAGGCCCTGGAATTGGTTCGTCTCCACGGTACGCCCCGAGAAAAAGGTCGGGTGCTTCACCATTTGACCGCTGTATGGACGACTTTGGCAGAATATCGAACTGCCGAACAATATGGACGGGAATCACTCCAGGCTTTCGAACAGGCGGGCGACGCGGAGGGGGTCGCCACAGTGTACAACGATCTCGGACTACTCGAAGAGAACAGGGGGCGTTTCAAAAAGGCCCTGGAAAACTATCAGAAGGCCTTGGATGCAAATAAAGAACAGAATCAACTCAGAGTCGTCACGTTCAACCGTCTTGCAAGCCTCTGCGTGAGGTGGGGGGAATACAAGAAAGCTGTTCAATACTACGAGGACGCCCTGGCATCGGCGGGCTCTACGAAGGACCCTTCGGCGGAAGGCGACACCCTGATAAACATTGGCACTGTCTATGCCGAACTGGGCCTGCATGATGACGCGCTTAACTATGCTTTGAAAGGCCTGCACGCTTTGTCCCGGGCTGGGCTCCCGACGGATAGGGCCAAGAAGATAGTCGGTGACTTGTATCTGGACTCGGGTCGACTGGATCAGGCTGAGCCCTACATTAAAGAAGCCGGGTACGAATCTTCACTGGGGCGCCTGTACCTTCTCAGGGCGCAGTACGACGAGGCAAGGAAACACTACGAGAAATTCAAGGCGGCAAGCGAGAGTCAGGGGGACCTGGACGGCTCCTTCACCGCTCTCACGGGACTGGGAAAAATTGCTGAAGCGCAGAAAGATTATAGAGGGGCGGAGAATTACTATTCCAAGGCCGTAAACGTAAACGAGCAGATCCGCTCCACCCTGCTGCTCGCAGAGAGAAAGAATTTCTTCGCAGCAACCGTCAACGGGTTTCCCAGGTCCGAACCCGCGAAAGGGCTTGTGAGGGTGACGCTGAAGGAGAAGGAGCCAGAGCGGAGTCTATATGCGGGTGAATTGGCAAGAGCCAGGGAATTCGCTGACAGCCTCGCCGAAAAGACCGACGGCCATAATTTCAATGTACCTAACGACGTCCTGGAAAAAGAAGAAGAGCTGACCAATAAACTGGCCTCCCTCATGAACGGCAGGGATCTGATCCCCAAATCTGCAGACAAAGAGCGCTTCGAGGAGCTCGGTCTGGAAATAAAATCTCTGGAGACGGACCGAAACAATTTTGTCCGGATGTTGTGGACCAATTACCCGGCGTACGCCTCGGCCAAGTATCCAGTGCCCGCAGCGCTGGAACGGTCTTCTCTGGGGCCCGATGAGTATGTCATAGTATTTGATCTCCTGGGGGAAGGTTTAGGTGTTGAGCTGTTGAAGGGCAAGAGGATTCTGGAATCCTCCTTCACTCCAATGGACGTTCGACAACTGGAAAGCGACGTTCATAGATTTCGCGAGCCCTTTGAAAAGGTCAAGCTGGACCAATTCGACGCCACACTCGGCAAGAAGCTTTATGAAAGGCTCCTGGCCACACCCTTTAAGCAAGTACCTCAGGGCGCACCAGTAAAAATTATTCCGGACGGATTCCTTGCTCTGCTGCCTTTTGAAGCTCTTGTGGCCCAAGGGGAGGCGCACTGGCAAATCGGTCAATGGGGCTCGTACCCCGAGGGATTAACATATGCCGTGGATGTTCATCCGATTTCTTACTATCAGTCTGTGAATGCGATAACAATCGTCAGAACCCTCATGAAAAAGCCTGAACAGTCAAACAGGATGCTGGTTGTAGCGGACCCGGTGTTCACGATTGCAGATTCAAGGGCACAACAGGGAGATCAGGGCATTCGGTTGGCCGAAAATCGGAATGATGCCGGCTTTCATCTTATGACCGCAGTAGAGGAGGAAGCCGGCGGCAGCTTCAACTTGAACCGACTGCCGGGCACCGGCAAACTTGCCGACGATCTTCGCAAGCTCTACGGAAAGGACGCGGAAGTGTACCGTGGGTTGCAATCCACCAAGCAGACTCTCATGAGCCAGATTGCGCCCACAATAAGCGCCTACAAATACGTGGTTTTTGCTACCCACGGTTTTGCAGGGAACGGGATTCCGGGAATCATGGAGCCCGTTCTGGCACTAACCATGGTTCCTCCCGGGACGGACGGCCTTTTGACCGCGAGTGAGGTGGCGGGGCTCAAAATGGCTGCCGATGTTGCAGCGCTTACCGCATGCCAAACAGGTACGGGCTTCAGACTTGCGGGAGAAGGTGTGATGAGCATGGGCCGGGCTTTTCAGTTGGCCGGAGCGAGATCCGTCATCATGAGCCTGTGGTCTGTTTCTGAAACATCATCCATCATGCTGATGGAGAGCTTCTTCAGCAAACTCAAACAGGGAAAATCCAAGTTGGACGCACTCAGCGCGGCGAGAGCCGAGCTTCGACGCTCGGGCTTTAGACACCCCTTCTTCTGGAGCGCTTTCGTCCTCGTGGGCGAAACCAAATGACCGCCCGGCGGGGGCGGGAAGCTTGCAATCCTCCAGCGAGAGGATTGTCCAGTCTAGCACCTGCGCTGAGAATGTTGGTTGCCATGTTCTGGTCGTTCACCACCAACAGCCCGGTTCGAGCGGAGGACTGCGGCACTGCACGAGACGGTCGTGAAATGGCAGGTGCATAATTGAAGCAGCGGGACCACGTCCCCACGAGTCGTGGCATCAAATCCCGTACAGATAGTGACACACCTGGCAACTCTCCGGCGCTTCCGGCATCCGCTTCCTGGCTATTTCGTGAAGCCGCTCGGGACTACTCAGAGATGCTGTGGCTAAAGATTCGAGAAACGTGTTGTCGTATTCTCGACAGCGATTATCGAACCGTTCTCGATAGAACCGGCATACGTCCGACTCCCACAAGTGCAGAAGGTTCTCCTCAGGGAGACGTCCGTAATCAACGCCAGGCATGATGGCGTGCCTGCCCAGGAACGTGGTGGGTCCGCCGTATGCGCAGCTGATGCACGGTCCCACGATTCCGTCGTACCGGACGAACATTGACCCTCGAGGGTCCTGTTCACACACGGGACGCTCATACGGCGTGAAAGGCGAGGCAGTAGTGGCAACTCGGAGCTTCTTGGCCAAACTGCGAGCCCGTGCCAGCGATTTCTCGAACCGCTTCACGGCCGCGGATGCGCTTGTTTCAAAGAGGCCGTACCCCTTCCCGTGAGCCCCTCGAATCACTTCGCACTGCTTGAAGTTGACCTGATCCACGCCCAGACGGCCGGCGAGCCGCACGATATCCTCAAGCTGATGTACGTTGGCGGGCATCATGACGAAATTGATCATTGTCTTGGGAACAGCGCCCCTGCGCAGTCTGGAGATTTGTGCCAGGTTGTCGCAGATCCTCTCAAAATTGGATCCTTCACGAATCCGCTCGTAGGTTTCCTTGTCGGCGCCGTCAATGGACACGCAGAGCCAATCCAGTCCCGAAGAAATCAGTTCGTCTGCTATGTTGGGGTTAAGGAGCAGCGCATTGGTGAGGATCCCCGTCTCGCAACCGGCCGATTTGGCCTCCGCAACCATCTGGGCGAGTCGGGGCTGAAGCAGGGGCTCACCTCCACCGGTGAAGTCCACCGAAACGACGTCCGGCAAGTGCGGGCGCACAGCCTCCCACACGTCACGCTCCATCACAGCCCGATTGTGGGTCCGCTCCCTGACTTCTTTCCATGGGCACATGACACAGCGGAGGTTACACGACAGGGCCGACTCAACCTGGAGAAGCCTCCATCGTCTGGCTTTTCGCAGTTCACTCCCGCTGTCTGTCCGAGTGGATTCCCCCGAGGTTAGCCCGAACAGGCGGCGGAAAAAAGCGTGCACGGGCGACCGGTCACTCTTTGGCCTTGAGTCGGACAATCCGTCCACTAACACGGACCGAAGGCCGTGCATCGGACCAGGCCGTTGGAATGCGGCCTTGGTTGAGCGGTAATTCAACATATCGTCATTGTTGCGCATCACATGCCTGCATTCCAATCCTTCCGCTCAAAGGGCACTGCCTGAAAGCCGTACCCTATGTACAGATTTTGATCTCACTGAGAAGAACGGGTTGACATCGCAGAACTTCGATCGAGTCTTAGGATACCTGGTCGACGCGGGCCCGACCAGCGAGGCCAAACTGCAGGGAGCGTCAACAGCTATCGGACAGTCAGATCATTCGAGCATTTGTCGAATCATGTTAATACCAATGCGTTTTCTAGTACTTGAAATCGGGGAGGAACTTTTCGTAAGACGTTCCTCCCCGAACCCCACCTCAAGAACTTTTAGCACTCGCCGGCATCTGCATTTCCGCTGAAGAAATGCAGATGCCGGCCCATGATAGAAGTTTCTGGGCGGGGGGTTGGGCGGGACACTCTTTACAAAGAGGGTCCCCCCAATCTTACTTTTTTGAAAGCGCATGCGTATAAGACATCAAGATTGACGAATGATTTGTGCTCCGGACTTTCCGGACCGCTCTCTGCCGTATCCCACCGGAGAGTGAAAGGCGTAGGTGGGCCAGCCGAAGGCGACCAGAAGACCTGATCCTGGCGCATCTCGCGCGATGTGCTTTCCCAAGACGATGAGGAACAATGCGTTCAAACCGATCGGTCAACTGGTGGGCGCACGTTCCCATCGATTGGTAAAAACGAAGCCAACCCAGCGGGGTTGGCTCAATGACTGATTATCATTCCCGGGTGGCGCCTTGGAGTTTGGGTGACGCCCTTGCTATGGCGAGTGGGATGCATCATAGTGCTTGCCCGCTCTTCCAAAGCAACTATTTTCCTTTCAAGGTTCGCAATCGTTTCCCTAAGCTCCGTAACTACGATATGGTCCCCCTGGCAACTGTGCTCTGCCGGATGCCTTACTACTGAGGCGACTCTTCTCTCCTGCTCAGCCAAATCATGCCTGAGCC
The DNA here is from genome assembly GCA_035319325.1 of Desulfomonilaceae bacterium. Classification (GTDB taxonomy): domain Bacteria; phylum Desulfobacterota; class Desulfomonilia; order Desulfomonilales; family Desulfomonilaceae; genus DATHCX01. The sequence continues at coordinate 20,891 of DATHCX010000241.1, read as the reverse complement.
TGCTTAAGCGCGCAAGCTCAGCCGACTTTTCCCCCGGCAACCATGTTCCAGTTGCAAGGCTTTGATACAGTTCGAGATATTCCCTTCTCAATTCATCGAGATGATTTTTTAGGGCAAAGAATTCATGATCCCTCGCTTTCAGAGTGTCAAATTCGTGACGGATGCCGGCCGGGGGGGTGAAATTACACTCAGGGTGGTGCCCACCAGGACTTCTCACATCCCGCGTCAGATCTATAATGGTCATATGCGTGAAATCCTGGTGATCTTTATGCCAGTGTTTTGCCCTCTGCGCCAGGGCAGATTGCCCCGAAGCGCCACAGACCAGACAGGCAAGAAAAGCCACTAGAAAACTTCTTTTCATCATCATGAATCACCTCGAGTATTCTATAACATCAACATATCAATATTTTAACACAGTTACATCCTAAAGTTCAAGTTTTAAATTACAAAAACGTGATCATTCAGTTACTCGGGGGAAGTGCCTAACCTCTGCCATTGCGAGGAGTGAAACGACGAAGCAATCTCGATACTTAAAGGCAGAAATTGCTTCGCTGCCCTCGCAATGACAGTCTTTTCCCGTCCGTAACTGGGCCCTTACACAAAAACTTGTCCCGGCCGACCGTCCTGGGCCACCAGTTCACCTTTCGACAAAAGTTCTTCGGGCACTGCCTGCGGTAGCAGGGTTGTCTCTTCCCGAGAAAAGCACTAGGAATCAGTCCTGCTTAATTTGGGGGAATGCTCCTGACCTTTTCACTGCATACCTCCGGGGTAGGCAACGACTGCTTTGGCTATAAGGGCGTGGAAACCAAACAGCAACCAACATGCCCCTTCCTCATCTACGAATTCGGAGAAGAGGAAGGGGCAGAAGGCAGGGTGTGAAGGGGCTAACTAGTGCTTTTCGTAAGTTCGGTGCCGGAATTCATGACCAAAAGAGATTGCTTCGGCACTGCACTCCCCGCTATGACAGGGCCGAGCAGTGTCATTGCGAGCAAAGCGAAGCAATCTACTCCGACAAAAATCTGCGACCTGATGTAAGGAAACCTGTCCTAAGCTTGAGTTGCAAAAAGCGAGCACGAGGATTCCGGTGCTCGCTTAACCAATGACACCCTTTTCCCGCATCCGGGCGAGCTCTCCAGCGTCATAGCCCAGGATCTTCGTCAAGACGCGATCCGTATCCTGGCCCAAGGCCGGTGCCCCGCGCCAGACTTGACCGGGAGTCCTGCTAAATTTAGGAATGATGCCCAGGGCCTTGACGCTACGGCCCAGGGTCTGGTCCTCGTACTCGACAAAATCACCGCGGGCTTGCCAGTGCTCACTTTCGTCGGCATCCTTGGCGCTTACGACAATGGTGCACGCGACCTTGAAACGGGCCATGTGTTCCTCCACCTCTTTGGCCGTACGCTGCCCGATCCATTCGCGAGTAATGCGGTCCAGTTCCTTGCCCTTTTCCGAAGAGACAGCCTCGATGGAAGACGAACATTCGTTCCACGTATAGTAGGCCGGGTCCAGACCGACGGCCTTGACGAAACGCTTATAGACGGCTGGGCCAAAGGCGCCCACTGCGACCCAGCGGTCCTTGGCTTGAAAAATGTCGTACGGCTGAAATGCAGGAGACTTGTTGCCGGTGCGCTGGCGGTTCATTCCGGCAGAGAGGTACGAAACGAAGGTGTCGGAAAGGACTCGGGCATTGGCCTCAAACTGTGCCACATCGATGACCTGACCTTCCCCGGTCTCTTGGACGTGCCGCAGGGCGGTCATGGCCGCAAAGGCGGCGGTCAGGGCAGAGTAATAGTCGCTGCTCCATGGCCGGATCAAAGACGGGGGATTGGGTTCGGGAAATCCGACGAGGTTGGTCCAACCGCTGGCGCACTGTCCGATCATATCATAAGATGGCCGTTCGCAGACCTCGGGAACGCCGCCAAACTGGGGCCGGCCAAAACCGCTGACGTGTACAATGACCAGGCGAGGGTTGACTTCCAAGCACATTTCGTCGCTGATTGCATACTTGTCCAACCAGACAAGATTTTCGAACCAGATGTCCACGTTCTTGATCAAACCGAGAAAGATTTCCCGGGACTCCTGGACATTCATGTTGAGTTCGACAGCCACGCTGATGCGGTTGCGGGCATCCTGGGCCCAACTGGAGCTGACCTTCTTGTCGCCGTCTTTGACAAAGGGTGCCAGAGTGCGGTACGTGTCGCCGTAACCGGGGCGCTCGACGTGGATGACCTCAGCTCCGAAGTCGGCAAACATGGTAGTGGCGTGGGGCATGGCGATGATACTGCCGGTGGAAAGAACTCGGATTCCCCGGAGGGGACCAAAGGCTGGGATCAGGGCCGGGGTGGGAACACGCTGCATCTTTTCCAGGCGAGTCATGGCGTTTCCTCCTCTTTGACCTCAAATATGCGGCGGTCTTGCAATTTGGGGCGCTGAGGCCGGCGACGGGTCCTGGTACGGTTCCCCGAACATCGAAAAGGTCACATGAACACGTCCCCCTAGACCCGAGAGTGCAAAACCGTGGCCGCGTTGCCAAACACCCTGTTTTTCCTGTCTCTGAGAGTACTAGCCACAGGTTCCCCTGTCAATCACAATGTTCTCGTGATGGTAACCACTCAGGCACGTGTCGGAAGAGCCCGTCACTGCGAGCGACGCGAGGCAATCTCTGCCCTCACATATCGGAATTGCTCAGTAATCTCACTCCTCTCAATGACACAGGTGAGACAATCCCGCCGGGAAAGCGAATGATTATCTCCAGTCGAAGTACTGAGTTGACAAAGGTTCCTGTCCTTATTAGAGTAATACCTATGGGCAATTACACGTGCATAAGCAATTGTTATTTTGGTGAGGCCCTGGAAAATATGCTGCTATTTGAGCCATCGTTCCCCGTTTGCGTGGGGATGGCCGAAAGATGTTCAGAGCGTGCCGCTGAGAATTCGCGGGGGGCGACAACGTTACCGTCTTGAGTGGAGACAGAGCGGGAATGCTGCAGGTATTTTGTATAGAGTAGGAGTCTTTTTTTCTTGGGAAGTCACGTAAAAATAGGCATGGACGAGTTCGTTAACGACATCCGATCGGGCATCGGTTGTGACGGTCTCATGGCCAAATACCGTCTGTCCTTGATGGATCTCGCTGTGGCGTTGAACAAGTTACCCGGACTGACGTTGATGAGTTTCGAGGAACTCGAGTCCCTTTTCCCTGTCGAGAAGCGGGCCATCTCGTTTCGAGAAATGCGCGAACTCGGAAGGACTACTTTACAGGGCTTGATTACAGCCTATGACCTGGCAGACCTTATGCAAGAAGGCACGGTCACCGACATCTCGCGACAGGGCTTGCTTATAAGGAACATGCTCTGCGAGGCAGGGGAGATCAAGAAAATATTCATATTGCCGACCGGCTTCCCCACAGCAAGCGCGTTCGAGCTAGAGGCCGAGTGCCGGTGGACGCTGGAAGAACCCGAGACCGGCGTTTCCCTTTGTGGCTTTCATATACGCAGCATCTCCGGCAAGGCGCAGGCCAACCTGGAAATACTGCTCGCCGTAGTTCGTTTGCAAGGCTGGAAACCGGCTCCTGAAGAAGCGGGCGGTTTGCCGATGCGAGAGTCATCGCTAGACCGGTGGGAGGTCCAGAGAAGCGTGGTCGAGGTCGACTCCGTTTTTTCGCATGACGTGACCAATTCGGGAAGTTTTCATGTGGGTCCACACGTGGATCCGTTCAAGCGCCTGTTGAACGGGTTGCCGATTTCTTGCTGGTTACTTGACCAACACGGCCTGATAGTTTTTGCCAATGAATATTGCAGGACCCTTGGCAGCGCCCCTGGCGAGTTCGTGGGGAGCCCGCTCCCGAATTTATTTCCTGACGCCAGGGAAATGATTGCATCCGTTTTCGACAGAGTGTTCATGCATCGAAAAGTGATACTTTGCGGCGGAGTCGCTCGCATCAACGACCGGAATGTCCCTGCCAGAATCGGCTTCAGGGCAATCAGGTCGGCGACGCAAAGGCTCGTATTGGCAGTCGTGAACGACGCATCGGTCCCGCCCGAGGATTCTCCGGCGTCCACCGGCGAAACTGAAGAGTTGTCCGAGGCGTACAAAGAGATCGTCATGCGCCTGGGAAAGGCCGAAAGTGCGCTCGTGGACAGGACGGACGCATTACGCCTCATTATCAATTCAGTTGACGACCGAATAAAGGATGAACGGGAGCAGGTGGCGGTGACGCTGAACGCTCATCTCAAACCCATTGTGAATAGGCTCAAGGCAGAGAATCTGTCGCCGCAAGGCAGTTCTCTGGTCGACACCCTGGAACGCATTGTGCGAAACATTTTACCGATCTCTGTCCACAGGTTATCGAGGGTATACAGTTCCCTCACACCACGGGAAAACGAGATTTGCGATTTGATTTTGCTGGGTCATGGGACGAAGGCTATAGCGGATATCCTTGGCGTAAGCGCGGAGACGGTGGCAAGTCACAGGGCCAAGATAAGAAGAAAATTGGGATTGGAACGGCCTTCTCAAAGCCTCTTCGGTTGGCTGCGCGCTCATTTGGAAGTCCAGAGCGACGGTTCCTCCTGAGAGAGGCAAGCGGGAGTGCACGGATGCGAATGAGGCGGTGAAACGGTCCAGGTGCACGATGTTTGCAAGCGCAAAAAGCTGTATGCTCCTCCAAAATTCGGAATCCGGGGCGAGCGCGGCTGCGTTTCTTAGGTCCACCCACACAGCGCAGCTCACGCGCACATGCTGGGCCCCGTGGACGGACAAGGGCCGATGTTTTCTGCGACGACACGGAGATGTCGAGTGAACGAAAGGCGCATGAGAAGCTTCCCGAGCCAACGAGTCGATAACCGAAACGATAAACCGGGAGGATTTCGGCATGAAACGGTTAGATTGACTACCCAATCTGTAGTTAAAGTTTCCCGGTTGACAGTTGTTGCTCTATCGTCAATTATACAATTAACTTTGTTGAATACTTCTTTCGGAGATTATATGGGTTGATGATTTGTGTCTGTAATTGAAACGTGGACAAATGGATACGTGAATTGAAATAGGGACGAACAGGTTCCTCGAATTGAAATTGAATGGTTGCTCGCTGGATTAATATGGCCGGAGAGCGAGTCGTTTCAGACAAATCACGATTATGAGATTTAGCGGGGCCTAATCTCGAGATATGGATTCCGCTCTTCCTCGATGATGTACTGTCGCTGGTGCGTCGGCGAGAAGTGCTTTTTAAGGCCCTGTGACCTGAAGCGTCACACCATCGAAGTAAAAAACATACAAAAGTAATAATAGATTGTAAAAACAGAATGTTACAAAATGTCTGTGGGTGCGAAGCATAACCGAAATTGCTAACTGCGCTTTGCATCGGGTGACCCGGATGAGAGCATTAATTGTCGTCGGAGAACGAACTACTCGTGTCCGACCCTATACCACGGTAATACCGAAGTCTCTCTTGCCGGTCGGTCGTAAGCCCGTTATTGAAATCATTGTCAATCAGCTCAAACACCATGGTTTCACTCACATCACGATTTGCCTGGGGCATTCGGCATACCTGGTTCAGCGCGTGCTCGGAAATGGGGAGAAGTTGGGCCTCGTCGTAGATTACCATGTTGAGGAGATTCCCCTTTGGACTCACGATCCCCTCGCGTTGACCAAGGACATCGATGGGACGTTTCTTGTTATGAACGGAGACATTTTAAGCGACATTAATTACACGGAGATGATTCGATTCCACAGGGAACAGGGCGCTACGGCCACTGTTGCGTTTCCTAACAGAGTACCGGAGATCGATAGTCGATTTCAGAGGCGGGGACACGTTTCAGCAGGGTTCGGACGACGGTGGACTTTCGACAATGAAGAGGGGACGGGCATCTACGTGTTGGACAGCTCGGTACTGGCATACCTGGTGTCTTTTTTCAGTTTGGACTTTCCGGGTCTCATCCGGACGTTAATCGGGAGTCGTAAGAAAGTTATTCCCTTCAGGTTTTCGGGAATTTGGTACGATCTCGGTCTGGCTGAAGACTTTCGATTCGTCCAGGATCATTTCAACAGATTCAAGAAATCCATTCCCTGGCTGACTTAGCCGTTGAGGCAGGTCAAATCAGTAAATAAACACTCAGGAAAAAAATCACAGAGGAACTATCAATGAACTCAACGTACCGCGATGACAAAGCTCGAAGGCACTGCCGCAGTTCTCATTTGCTTCCCAGCTCGGAGCAGTTTGCGATTAGCCCGGATGGAGAACGATTCCTTCTTCCTTCGGAGTCCGATTACGCACAGGAATATTTGCGCCTGAAGGCTCTGTCTGCGGCGAATCGATCCATGGGCCGGGAAATAGTTGTAGTTCTCGGTATCGGGTTTGTAGGCTCCGTAATGGCTGCTGTGATTGCGGATTCAGTTGACGCCGATCAGAATCCTGGGAAATTCGTCATTGGGGTGCAACGTCCCAGTACCAGGAGTTATTGGAAGATACCGCTCATTCAGCGAGGCGTTTCACCTGCAAAGACCGAAGATCCGGCAATCCCGGATCTGTTCCGTCGCTGCGTCCTGGAGAAAAAGACTCTTACCGCGTCGTTTGATTACGATGCCCTCCTTCTTGCCGACGTTGTAGTCGTGGACGTTCAATGCGATTTTATCAAAGACTCCCTTGCTCAGGTGAGTTCAGGATATGTTGAAATGCGGGATCTGGAAGCTGCCTTCGAAGTAATCGGGGAGCTGATAGAGCCGAATACTCTGGTTCTCATTGAGACAACGGTGCCTCCCGGGACCACCGAGCAAGTGGCGTACCCCATCATCAAAAAGGCTTTTAAGGAACGGGGGATCGATTCTGAGCCTCTTATTGCCCATAGCTACGAACGGGTCATGCCGGGGGCGAATTATGTTGCATCCATAAAGCACTTCTGGCGCGTGTGCAGCGGCATTAATCAGGAAGCTTCTCGTCGAGTCGCTCAATTCCTCACCGAGGTCATCGACACCGAGAACTATCCTCTCACGGTTCTGGACCGGCCCATCGAATCCGAGACTGCGAAAATAGTTGAAAATAGTTATAGGGCAGTCAATCTGGCGTTCCTCAACGAATGGAGCGTCTTCGCCGAACGAAACGGCATAGATCTGGTCAAAGTGATCGATGCAATAAAGATGCGGCCTACCCATTCCAACATGATCTTTCCCGGCCCGGGGATAGGGGGATATTGCCTGCCAAAGGATGGCGGGTTGGCTGTCTGGTCCTACAAGCATCTTATGGGTTTTGAGGACGAACTGTTCAAAATGACTCCAATGGCCATAGACATCAACGATAGCAGAGCCTTGCACGTTCCTGAATTGGCCAGGGATGCTTTACGGAATATGGGCCGGTACATCGCTGCATCCAAAGTGACGCTTCTGGGAGCTTCCTACAGAGAAGACGTGGCAGATACCCGATACAGCGGCTCTGAGATAGTGGTGAGGCGGCTTGTGGAAATGGGCGCCGAGGTATGTGTTCACGATCCCTACGTTGAACACTGGTGGGAATTCGAAGCGCAGGACACATACCCTGCACCGGGAAAAAGCCGCGCTCGATTTTTCCGGGGACAAGAAGCCCTGAAGGCATTGCGGATTGAATCGGATCTCTGGGCGGCACTCAAGAACGCCGACGTGGTCGTCCTTGCGGTCCGACACAAGCAATTTCAGGATCTGGATCCGGAGCAGGTGGTTGCCGCATCGGGCGGTCCTCTTGCAATAATAGACTGCTTCGGCATGCTGAATGATACGAAAATCCGCAAATACTTTGAATTGGAGTGTGAAGTAAAAGGCCTGGGAAGAGGCCACATTTCGCGGCTCAAGAAACTCTACAAGGAAGGCGCAACCGGGAAGACCGCTGCAACGGCGAATCTTCCTCTCAAATCGCGTCGATCCAGACCCGACCGTAGTGTTTCTCCCGCGCGACGCGCTTCCGCTATTGAAATGAAAGAGCAGCAGAGATGAATCACGACATGGAAGATGAGCATCCGAGACTGGTCGACAACGCCGAAATAGTGGCCCCCGTCAGAACATCTCACCTGTCCAGGCGCAGTTGCTCGTACAGGGAGGCCCGCAGACCGGAAAAATCTTCGACGTTGTCCATAGAACTGGCCATGCGTTACTTGAGGATCATCTTTAAGCGCAAGCGTGAGATTCTCCTGATTTTCGCGGTCGCCGTCGTTGCCAGCGGTATCTATGCTTTGCTTGTTCCCCCGACCTTTCGGTCTTTTGCCACGCTGGATATAGAAGGGGAAAACAAAAAAGCCCTAAACCTCGATACCACTCTTCAGATTGCCGACAGGGATTATTTCACCACACAGATTGCGATTCTAAAGAACAGGGCGCTCGTCCAGAAATTGACCGAAAGGATGAATCTTGCCGCGCATAAGGAGTTTCAAGACGAGGGCGGTTTCGTATCGACGTTGGTTCACAACATCTGGTCCAGTCTTCGAAGTATCATCGGGATAAAGGCAAAGTTCGATCCAGAGCTGGAAAGCTTGAGGCAGGAAGACCGATTGATAAATGCGGTCATGACCAAGATTTCCGTCGAGAGTCACGGAAAAGGCAGGTTGGTGAGTGTATCGATGGATTCCGAGGACCCAAGGCTGGCCACAGAAATTCTGCACAACTTCATCAATATTTTTCTGGAATACAATCTGGGACGGCGACGTTCGGAGAGCCTGGAGAGCACTACCTGGCTGAAAAAGGAACTTCAGGCAGTCGGAAGGGAGGTAGAACGATCCAGGGGTGACCTGATCGCCTTCACGAATAAGCATGGAATCGTCACCATGCAAAAAGAAGGAAACCACGTGTTGACGCAATTCAATGTGGCCGCGGACGGATTGCTCAAATCAAAGGAAAGCCGCTTCAAATTGGAGTCGTTTCAGCACCAACGGAGCATAGGTGAAACCCAAGCCGTACCCGGGTCAGTCAACGTGGAGCACCTGGTCAAGCTTAAGGAGAACCTATCGCTGCTTGAATCCGAATACGCTCAAATGACTACTGTGTATTCACCTTCTTATCCCAAAGCGCTGGCCATGAGAAGAAGAATCGAGGAGCTACGCAGAAAGATAGCGGAAATCGAAAGTGCGACAATTTCCGTAGCTGTGGAAGCCGCTAAGCATGAGGAAGTGCTTTTGAGACAAGACTTTGAGAAAGCCAAGAAAGCGGCTATGGATCAGAACTCCCTCGGAATCCAATACGCCACACTTCAGAAAGAAGTTGATACGAATGAGCGCGTGTATCAAATGTTTCTCCAGAAAGCCAAAGAAATGGAAGTAATGGCAGGAGTCACCGGAAACAACATCTCCTTGATTCTGCCTCCGGTGATGCCCATGGATCCGATCAAACCGAAAAAATTGCTGTATGTCATGGTGGGCGGCGCACTGGGCTTGTTTGTGGGAATTCTGGGCGCTTTTGTCAGGGAATACCGGGACGAATCAATCAAGAGCATGCAGGACCTCAAGAACTTTCTCAGCATACCCACTTTGGGAGCGGTACCCGATCTCAAGCGACTTCGGCAATGGAATCCGGTGCCGGCGTGCACTCCCGAGCTTAGGGCTTACCAGCAGCCCCGATCACCTCTGCACGATACGCTGAGAAACATTTATGCGTCCATCGCATTTTCCCTGTTGCCGCAAGGGTCGGTCCGGACGCTTGTATTTACCAGTGCCGAGCCGGAAGAAGGCAAGACATTTCTGGCTGTCTCAATGGCGACGGTCATCTGCGACCATGATGTAAAAGTGCTGATCGTGGATTGCGACCTCCGCAGACCAAAAATCCATCATGTTTTCAAGATGGATTCCAAAATACCCGGCCTGACCAGTTTTCTGAGCGGTACCACCGCAAAATTGAACGACGTTGTCCGACCCACCCGTGTTCCGGGACTGGACGTGATCACGAGCGGTCCGATGCACGAAAATCCCGTCGCGATTCTCCAATCGCCCAGGATGAAAGATCTGTTGGAAGACTGCAACAGGAAATATGACATTGTCATCTTGGATTGTCCGCCAGTCATCGGATTTGCAGATTCGAGGATTCTGGCAGCCAGCACGGATGGTGTCATTTTTGTGGTGAGAGAGTCCTATGTTTCCAGAAGGATACTCAATGAGGCCCTTGATTCGTTGCCGCAAGCCAACGTAGTGGGCGCCATTCTCAACATGTCCGATCCGAAATACGGCCCATACGGGAACGGTTGGTACAACAAATATTATACACCGGTTCAATATTGGCGTTCGGACTGAATTGTTCGATGACAAGAACCGTGGCAAGGCGAAGAGAAGCATCCGCAATTACAGATTGCTACGTTGTGAATTTCACAAACTAGCACAAGTTATAAGAGCAGCCGAAAATTGACTAAAGGAGGATTGTTGATGTCGCGAAATCTGGAGGTGCTGACGGATCAGAGGGTGGCCGTAGTAGGCGCCGGTTACTGGGGCAAGAACCACGTGCGCAATTTTTGGGAATTGGGTGCGCTCGAACAGGTGTGCGATCTGGACAAAGATCTGCTGAACAAAACGGCTTCTCAGTATCCGGGTGTTCATTGCACCAATTCGTACGGTGATGTGCTTTCAAATGACAAGATCAAAGGGATAGTGTTGGCAACCCCTGCAAGCACGCATTATAAGCTGGCACGGGCTGCGATCGAGGCGGGCAAGGATGTCCTGGTGGAAAAGCCGCTTGCCCTGAATATAGATGATGCTGAGCATCTCGTCTCGCTTGCGGAAGATCGCAAAGCCGTTCTGATGGTTGGCCACATATTGCTGTATCATCCGGTGGTGCTCAAGCTCAAGGAGCTCGTGGACAGCGGATACTTGGGAAAAATTCAGTACGTGCAGTCCAATCGTCTGAGTATGGGGATAGTACGATGCGAAGAGAACATTCTCTGGAGTTTCGCTCCCCACGACATTTCGACTGTCTTGTACCTTCTTGAGGAATCGCCCGTCAAAATCCGTGCATACGGTAACTGTCAGCTTCAGCAGGGCATTGAAGACGTGACCATAAGCATTTTGGAATTCGGGAGCGGAGCAGGGGCACACATCTATATTTCATGGATGAACCCGTTCAAGGAACATCGGCTTGTCATAATCGGGGACAGGCGCATGGCTGTTTTTGAAGACTCCCGCCCCGATGCCAAGCTCCAAATTTACAATTCAAATTTCAATTGGGTTCGCCGTCACCCTGTCCCGTTCAAAGGGGAAGTTGAAAATATTCCGGTGGAAAATCATGAGCCTTTACGCATGGAATGCCAACATTTTCTGGACTGTATCACGACGAGGCAACAGCCCAGATCCAACGGGCATGAGGGGCTTCGCACGTTACGAGTCTTGATGTCGTCCTACGAATCCTTGAAGATGGAATCTTCAACTGGAGTCATCGAAAAAAGGACGTCTCAGACAAAAGACTACTTCGCGCACGATTCCGTTAGCATCGAAGAACGTTGCGTAATAGGCGCCGGAACCAAGATCTGGCACTTCAGCCACATCATGGAAGATGCACAGATCGGTTCCAAGTGCAGCTTGGGCCAGAACGTGGTGGTAGCCAAAGGGGTACGAATCGGCGACCACTGCAAAATTCAAAACAATGTGAGCATCTACGAAGGGGTTACCCTGGAAAATAACGTGTTTTGCGGGCCTTCCATGGTGTTCACAAACGTGTACAACCCCCGATCCGAAATCCCCAGGATGAAAGAGATCCGGCCTACACTCGTGAAAGAAGGAGCGACCATCGGAGCGAATGCTACAATAGTATGCGGGGTCACCATAGGAAAGTATGCTTTCATAGGCGCTGGTTCGGTTGTAACGAAAGACGTGGAGGACTATGCACTTGTGGTGGGCAATCCTGCTCGTCAGATCGGTTATATGTGTCGTTGCGGCGTGACTCTGACGCAACCGGCTGATTCCTCGCAACCGCTGCAATGTGCTTCGTGCAACAAGCTCTACACCCTTGGAGTTGACAAGCATTTGCACGAATCTCAGGGAGAAGAACCCGTTGGAAAAGTGCCGTTGCTGGATTTGAACGCTCAATACCTGTCCCTAAAAAATGACATTCATGCTGCAATTACGGGCGTCGTTGAGAGCCAACGGTTCATCATGGGACCGGAAGTCCAGGCTCTGGAAAGTGAAATCGCGGAATATTGCCAATGTAAACACGGTATAGGGGTATCGTCCGGAACGGACGCCATTCTCGTGAGTCTCATGGCACTGGGAGTGGGGGCCGGCGACGAAGTCATCACTACGCCATTCACTTTTTTCGCCACTGTAGGAGCCATTTTGAGGCTAGGTGCCGTCCCGGTGTTCGTGGACATAGATCCGGTAACTTTTAATCTCGATGCCACGAAAGTGAAAAAGGCTGTCACATCGCGGACCAAGGCCATATTGCCGGTTCATCTTTTTGGTCAATGCGCTGACATGGCAGACCTGCTGGAAATCTCCGAGCACACGGGTATTGCCATAGTCGAAGACGCTGCCCAGGCCATAGGGAGCGAATACCACGGGAGACGGGCGGGCAGCATGGGCTCCGTCGGGTGTTTTTCCTTTTTTCCGTCGAAAAATTTAGGAGCTTTCGGTGACGGAGGAATGATAACGACCAACGATGACGATCTCGCCAATAGAATTCGGATGTTGAGAAATCACGGAGCTAGCCCCAAGTACTATCATAAGCTCGTGGGCGGAAACTTCCGGTTGGATGCAATTCAGGCCGCGATTCTACGGGTAAAACTGAAGCGGCTGGATTCGTGGACCCATAATCGAATCGAAAACGCTGCGTACTATACCGGCAAATTTGAAGAGTTGGGACTTGCAGGCACTCACCTGATTCCACCGAGCGTCCGTACAGGCAGGCACATATTCAATCAGTATGTGGTGGCAACAGAGCAACGTGATACGTTAAGGCAGTATTTGAAGGACCACGGAGTGGAGACGGAAATTTATTATCCGAAACCCATGCACCTACAGGAATGTATGAATGGAGCGCAATATCGCGAAGGCGATTTCCCCGTAAGCGAAGAGGCAAGCGCAAGAGTGATTGCGTTGCCCATATTCCCTGAACTGAGTCTGGCACAAAAAGAGTATGTAGTCTCAAAGATCTTTGATTACTACTCCTCCAATGTGTTTTCCCTGGGGAAGAAAGCGACTTATCTCGGTTAATGCCGTTGCAGTGCCGTTGAATCGACAACGGCACTGCACAGGTTGCGTCATGGCTTCTTCGGCCGTTCACTACGGGTCAATGGGGGAAAGAATTGCTCATCGATGCGCACATGCACGTCAATCTTAACGGGATTTCACCGAGGAACCTCTTCGACTATTTGGATCGTGACGGAATCGATTGGTGCTGGCTTCTGACATGGGAGGAAAGCCAGCCGACCAATCCCCTGTACAGGCCTCTCACGATAGAATCGGTTTTTGAATCCTATCATATAAACCCCTCCCGCGTGGTCCCCATGTATGCCCCGGATCCGGCTAGGCAATCGTCCGAGGCAGATCTGGAATACTGGGTCACTCAAGGTGTCAAGGGAATAGGCGAGCTGAAAGTGACATCAAGCTGGTACTCGCCGGAGATAACGAAATTGTTGAATCAAGCCAGGCGACTCGGACTGTTGGTCCTGTTCCACATGGAAGAGGAAACCTTCATGTACAGGCCCATGAGTCGCTCGCGTGTGGAAAGCCTGGCATGTAAAGTGCTCAACAGGACAGAAGCGTACCGGTTGGGACGCAACGTTTTGGAATTTGCTACACAAAAATCCCCCGTAGTGGCTTCCATGCTGACTTCCCGACAAAAGTGCTCTCTCGGGTACCTACCGGAGTTTTCGGGGCTGGAAGCACGCTTACAGGAGTACCCCGACGTTGAGTTCGTGGCTCATGGACCGTTGTTCTGGAAGGGTATCGCTTCAGACATGGGATTCGGCCCCTATCCCACCGGAGCTGTTTCTGAAGAGGGAATCTCACCGAGATTGCTCAGGTGTTACCCCAATCTGTCGGCCGATCTCTCGGGCCTCAGCGGGTACAACGCCCTCAGTCGTGACAAGAAATTTTCCCAGAGATTCCTTTCCGAATTCAGCTCCAAGATTTTGTTCGGCACTGACAATACGTCACTAGGGCTGAAGAATCTTTTGGGGAAGCTAAGGTTGAGCCTGGCAGATATCAGGAAGATACGTGGAGAAAATGCGTTTCTGCTTATCGAAAAGTCGGGAAATGCAGCGTCGGCGAAGATGGCCTGAATGATGACCATGGAACATTACGGATCTGTCATGGACAGACTCAAGAGTATTCGGGTGCCGACGGGCTTTATAAGAAATACGTTGACCTTGGCCGGCTCCACGTTGGTAACGCAAGGGATATTCTTTGCGGCGTCTCCCATTTTGACGCGTATATACCTGCCGGATGATTTCGGAACGCTCGGGGTGTTCTCCTCCATACTTTCCTTGGCCCTGCCGGTGGCTTCCTGGCGATACGAATACCCTATCACCCTCCCACAGGACGATGAATATGCCGCCAATGTCCTGGGGGTGGCAGTCCTCGTTCTTCTCATGATGACAGCTCTGGCAGGCGGAAGTCTGTGGTTTCTCGGAGACTCGCTTGTGAAGAGTCTCCACGTGTCCTCCAAACAGCTCTATTCATGCCTTCTGGTGGGCGGCCTGTTCGGGGGCGGGTTGTTTCAAGCGCTCAATTTCTGGGCCGTAAGAAAGAAGGCCTTCGCTCAGATTGCTCGCACCAAAGTGACTCAAGGATCAATGACCGCGGGAACTCAGATCCTGGTAGGACTGTTACATGCCGGTCCCCTGGGGCTGATACTAGGCGACGTGGTCGGCAGAGTGGCGGGAATCCGAATGTTGGCACAGGTGCTTTGGCAGGAAAAGAGCAAATTGGCAGGCAGTATAACCGGCACTCGTTTGACCGAAATGGCGCGCAGTTACAAGCGCTTCCCATTATATTCCAGTGGTGCGGCGATCCTGAACGCTGCCGGTCTGTACTCGTCGCCAATTTTGATGGCGTCCCTTTACGGTCCTCAGGCCGCCGGTTATTTTTCTCTGGCATTGCGGCTTCTCAGTCTCCCCACTCTGTTGGTGGGACAGGCCTTGGGGCAGGCGTATTGGGCTGAAGTCAGTACCATGCGCCACAAGGCCGACGACTTGCGCAGATTATTCTACAGAATTTTGCGCACGTCGATCGTGGTGGGTGGGGCCGTAATTGTGCCGCTTGTATGGTTTGCCCCAACTGCCATCGCTACCCTTTTCGGAGAGCAGTGGAGGGAGTCCGGGTATTACCTTCAGTTGTTGTCACTTAGCTTTCTGGGGGATTTCGTTTCCACTCCCTTATCATCTACGCTGACCGTGTTGGAGCGTCAGAGCTGGCAGCTCGCGTGGGATGCCTGCCGGCTGGTGTTTGTGGTAATTGCCTTCGCGGGACTCCAATACTGGGGATGCTCCGCGCGCACAGCAGCGCTGGGCTATGCAGTTGCTCAGCTCACGTCCTATGTGATTCACCTCATCCTTGCAGGAATAGCGATTCACATCCACGTGCACCAGCAGTCGCTGTGAGCACCTCGTTCCGGGGCGGACCATTGGCCAGACTAATAGTGATAATTGGCACGGTATCCTATTTCGTACTCCTTAACTGGATCTACATAGATATACTCTCTCCGGTGTATGCATATTACGGATTCATCTACGAGAAACCCACGAGCTCATATTTTTGGTTGTCGTGCATCGTCGGACTTCTTCCATCGCTATGGCTTTGCACTAAGATTGAGAGGCCTTCACAATTGATGCACTGGATGCTCTACCTGGTCATCGTACTTCCCACTGCGTCAATACCGTTCTATGCTCTGGAAACAAGCCCTTCTCAGCTGTTTTTGGTGGAAGTTTCCATTGTTGCGGCATGTTGTCTTATAGGAATAATTTATCATGTTCCGTTGTGGAGGCTGGGGTCCGTGGGCATGAGCCCAGGGGCTTTCTGGGCACTTTTCGCCTTCTTTTCCGTGATCGTTTACGCCACGTTCATCGCAAACTTCGGCGTCAGCTTCAGTGCGCCGTCATTGGTTGACGTGTACGACGTACGCGCCGATTTCACTGCCACCGGCCGCGCCCTGCACCCATTCGAGAACTATTTTGTTTCCTGGATCGGTTACAACATCAATCCGGTCTTGATACTTTACGGAGCCCTTACAACGAACGTCCCGCTAGTGCTTATGGGAGCTGCGGGGCAACTGTACATTTATTCGGTATCCGCGCAGAAATCATTTGTTATGGCCCCCATATTCCTATTGCTGTTGCCCCTATTGAGCCGGGACCGTGCACGATTTTTTATTCCTGCGCTCGCGTGGTCCGGGCCGATAGCAATGCTTCTGTGCCTTCTTGTGGATCACCTCCAGGGCGGATTCACTATGAATTCACTGTTTACTCGCAGGGTATTTGCGCTTCCAGGTCTCTTGACAGGCATGTATTTCGAGTACTACAGTCACGAACCGATGGTTATGATGTCGGACGGATTTCTGAAATTTCTTTTTTCGGGCCCGCCCCCCGTATCGCCTGCTCTGGTCATAGGAGAATTCTACTGGAACAGCCCGGACGCTCACGTCAATAGCAACCTTTGGGCGACTGCTTACGCTCACTTCGGGTTTGTCGGCGTGTTCGTGTCATCCCTGCTACTGGCAGTAGTGTTTCATCTGTATGACAGTTTGTCCCAGAAGCTCAGTCTGGGGTTCGCTTGCGTATTCCTGGCTATTTCTGCGTCTTCGTTGACCAATGCCGCTCTCCCTACGTCTTTGATGAATCACGGCCTCGGACTGACGGTTTTGATAGTTGCAGCATTCCCGAAGCCTGAACACGAGGCGAGCGAAATCGTCGTCACCGGTTACGATGACACTGGTGTACGGGCTAGCCCGCGTTCCCACGAGGCCTGCGTCGGATGTCGGCACAAGCGAATCGAGTCTGTTTAAATCTGAAGGTATGTTCCCCACTGCGAGGCCCTGTTCATGAGAAAGCATCTGCTGTCAATTGGCGTGTTGTGCTTTCTGTTGATTCTGGTTTCTTCGTCCGGAGCGGCAGAATTGGACGAGTATGCTTTTGAGCGATATGTCTCCTCATTGCTCAGATCCATTGATGTAACCAACCCCGGAAACATCTACCACATGCAGCAGGCCTTGATGTTCCCGGTAAAAGGAGCGTTTGAGCTGCATTTTGAACGATCTCAGCACTTGATCGCCCAGGGGTTGGGTGCCGCATTGGATCACACCAAGACGCTGGCCGATTTACGGGAAAAGGGACTGGCCGGCCGCATTATGCTGGACGCGGCCCTTACCGACCCGTCCCGCAGCGGTCCGGGTCGAAGACGCATCTTTCCGCTCGAGGAAGCTGCTCCAGGACTAGTCCCTGTTTCCGGGCCGGATGCGAGCCACAGAATCGTAAAAGAAGTGCCTCTCATACAACTGCAATTTTGTTATCTCATATCGTTTGCCATGAAAAAGGCGTCCATTTCGGTATCGCAAGACAAGCCTTCTCCTGAGCTGCAACGCTTCGTACAGAAATCCTTCGAGTTCTTATTACATGATGTGGTTCTTCCTTACTGGCGCACATGCGAAGCCCCGAGTTGGGCTGCCAGGCACAAGAACATGAAGGAGCGTTGCCTGGCACTTGTTTATCCCATAAGAGATCCCGCGTTGCAGCAGAAGTCATTTTACAAGGCAGTTCTTGATGCCGATCTTTTCTTTTTCGCAATAGCTGCCGATCTGAATTATGTCTTGAACACTCACAGTGCCGTGCTGCAGGGAGTGACCATAGCGGAACAGGACAGGGAGGTCCTCGGGGAGATCCGTGAGCTTACCGTCAAAGTTGTTCGACAACGACTGGAGCCTCGCGGATTTCTTTTTCAAATTGGAGTTTGGTCGGACCATCCGGATTTTCTGTATGGCGGATATGAGGGTGAGGAATATCCTACCTCCCCTCGTCCCGATTTGAAGATCTCCGAGGATTCCTCCCATTCTCACCGATGGCCTTGGTGGCTGGAGAGCTATCGGGACAGTTGGCCGGCGAGCCACGAACATCATCGGTACTATCAAACCCTCTTGGAGCGTCTGGCATCCCAATTTATCGAGAAAGTTGCCGCGTTTCCGGATGAACGTCGAGTGTTGCTGACCAATTACATGAATGGGGAAAACGGTTGGTACAGAGTGGGATACAGCGGCAGGGCCTGGGGTTTCGGTCCTTATACCCAAACCTCTACGGCGCTAGGTTTTTCCTGGACTATTCTCGCCCGGTATGACGACCGAATCCGGCGATACAACCGAATTCTCTGTTCGGTGATACACAGCACGGATCCCGATATTATTGCGTTTCGAACCAAATTTTTCGGCGATAGAACAGCTGGCAATCCACACAAGAATGGCTGGAGAGACAAAGACATATTGGGCGAAGCTTCGGTCTATAGTCTCTACTGCAGAATTGGCGAACGTTTAGGCCTGTATTGACATACTGTTTTCGCAACGAATTCAGTGAATTGAAGCAAAGGATCAGGAGATGGGATTTTCAAAGGTGGTGCATCTGACTTCTGTCCACAGGAGTGATGATACCCGTATCTACGGAAGGCAATGTCGTTCTCTGGCCGAAGCGGGCTACAATGTGGTCCTGGTTGCTCCCGACGCTCGATATCAGGCGAAAGAAGGGGTGAGGCTCCACAGTGTTCCAGCGGCAACGAGCAGGCTCAAACGCATGCTCCTTACGGTATATCGAATCTACAGGGCAGCGGTAGAAGAAAACGGGGAAATCTATCATCTGCACGATCCGGAATTGGTGGGGCCGGCATGTTTGCTGCGCATGAAGGGCAAGAGAATAATTTTCGATTTTCACGAAAGCTTCGCGTTGCAGGTCATGACGAAACCCTGGGTGCCGTCATCGCTTCGAGCTCTTGTCGTAGGCTTTGCGTCGCTCATTCAAAAATTGGCTGTTCATGTTTCCGATCGCGTCATTGCGGCTACGCCGGTGGTAGCACGATCCTTGCCGTCACAAAAGACGTCCGTGATCATGAACTATCCGGTTCTCAAGGAACTGATTCTGGAAAGTCCTCTGCCCTATTCCCAGCGCCCGCCATGGGTTGGGTATGTGGGGGAGTTGACCGAAATCCGCGGCGTAAAAGAAATGGTTGGGGCAATGGACCTGTTACCTGCGGATCTTCAAGCGGAATTCCAGCTTATGGGAAATTTCTCTCCCGCCGAGTTCGAGCGCGAGGTCGCTTCGACTCCCGGTTGGGATCGAGTGAACTTCCTGGGTTATCAATCCAGGGAGTCTGTGGCACGGATGCTGGGCCAATGCCGTTTGGGTTTGGTCATGCTTCATCCGACACCGAATTACATAGAATCCTATCCTGTCAAACTCTACGAATATATGGCTGCCGGATTGCCGGTGGTGGCGTCAGACTTTCCTCTGTGGCGTGAAATAATTGAGGAGGTTGGCTGCGGGCTTTTGGCCGACCCCTTAGATCCGAAGAGTATAGCCAAACAAATCCAGTGGATACTTTCAAATCCAGCGGCAGCTGAAAGAATGGGGCAGCGAGGCCGGGCAGCCGCTCTGGATAGATTTAATTGGGATTCGGAGATCCCCAAACTGCTGCGAGTTTACAGCCAGACTCTCCAGTGATTTTTACGGATTCGGGAGGCACGACTCATGAACATATTGCTGATAAATCACTATGCAGGCGCAGGAAAGTATGGAATGGAATACAGGCCCTACTATTTGGCCAGAGAGTGGGTCAAAATGGGCCACACGGTAACGATTGCCGCAGCATCATATTCACACGTGAGATCTGTTCCCATAGCAGTCGAAGGTACATACAAGGAAGAAGTCATAGAAGGAATCCGCTACGTGTGGTTGAAAACGCCCGAATACTCGGGGAACTCAATTTGGCGAATAGTAAACATGATGACGTTCGTCACGAGACTGTTCTCGCACGCTTCCGCTTTGGTCCGAGGCCAAAAACCGGATATTGTGATCGCTTCTTCTACATACCCGCTGGACATTTTTCCTGCTTACAGGATAGCACTAAAATACGGTGCCAAACTGGTATTCGAGGTTCACGATCTGTGGCCGCTCAGCCCAATCCTGTTGGGGGGATACTCTCGCTCGCATCCGTTCATCCTCGCTCTTCAGGGGGCTGAGGATTTTGCCTATAGAAAGTCCCACCTCGTTGTCTCGTTACTGCAAAAAGCTGACACCTACATGAAGTCCCGGGGAATGGATGCGCACAAATTCACGCACATTCCTAACGGAGTGGATCTGGATGAATGGGAAAACAGCAAGGAAGCTCTGCCGGAAGCATGCGAGCGGCAACTGGCCCAATGTAAGGATCAAGGCCTGTTCCTGATGGGATATGCCGGTGCCCACGGTCTTGCCAATTCTTTGGACACACTTCTGGACGCTGCCGAACGGCTCCGTGACGAACCGGTGAGGGTGATCTTGCTGGGAGATGGACCGGACAGGATGCGACTTGAGCAGATTGCTGCCGAAAAAAAACTCAGCAATGTTTCCTTCTGGGGTGTAATGCCGAAACAGTTGATTCCCACGTTGCTGAGACGCATGGATGCCTTGTACATAGGCCTCAAGAAAGGACCGCTCTTCCAATTCGGCATAAGCCCCAACAAGCTGCTCGACTACATGATGGCGGGAAAGCCCGTGATTCAAGCAATAGATGCCGGAAACGACATGGTGCTGGAAAGTGGATGCGGCTTTACGGTGCCTCCGGGCGACCCAGAAGCAATAGCGATCGCTGTGAAGCGTCTGCTGGCTCTACCAAATCCTGACTTGAAGCAAATGGGTGCTCGAGGCCGCGATTTCGTAATTTCTCACCACGACTATCGTATTTTGGCGCAACGATTTGTGGATGCCACCGAGAACGTGGGAAGCCTCCGCGATGA
>DATHCX010000240.1:0-31493 GCA_035319325.1 Desulfomonilaceae bacterium | reverse complement strand
TCCAGATGACCTCCGGGCCTCCGGTAATGGCGTCGCTGCCTTTGCCCGTGCCAAAGCTGCTTTTCCATCCCAGGCCCTGCTCCTCGATGCCGGCGGCCTCCGGTTCGGGCCCCACATGTATCGGATCACCGGCGCCGTGGGTCTTGCCGAAGGCGTGGCCGCCAGCGATGAGGGCCACCGTCTCCTCGTCGTTCATCGCCATACGGGCGAAGATCTCGCGGATATCCCGAGCCGCGGCGATGGGATCCGGATTGCCGTTCGGGCCTTCCGGGTTGACGTAGATCAGGCCCATTTGCACGGCGGCGAGAGGATTCTCGAGTTCCCGATCACCGGAGTAGCGCTTGTCGCCAAGCCACTCGCTCTCGGTCCCCCAGTAAATGTCCTCTTCCGGCTCCCAAACGTCCTCGCGCCCGCCGCCGAAGCCGAATGTCTTGAAGCCCATCGACTCAAGCGCGCAATTGCTGGCGAGGATCATGAGATCGGCCCAGGAGATCTTGTTGCCGTATTTCTGCTTGATCGGCCAGAGCAGCCGCCGTGCCTTGTCGAGGTTCGCGTTGTCGGGCCAGCTGTTGAGGGGGGCAAAACGTTGGGTGCCTGAACCCGCGCCCCCGCGGCCGTCGCCGGTGCGGTATGTCCCTGCGCTGTGCCACGCCATCCGGATGAAGAGCGGCCCGTAGTGACCGTAATCGGCCGGCCACCAGTCCTGCGAGTCGGTCATCAGCGCATAGAGGTCCTTCTTCAGGGCCTCCAGGTTGAGTTTCTTGAATTCCTGAGCGTAGTTGAACTCCTCGCCCATCGGATTGCTCATGTAAGAGTTCTGATGAAGCATCTTGAGGTTCAACTGGTTCGGCCACCAGTCCCGGTTCGACGTGCCTCCAACGGTTGCTTGCTTGTTTGCTCCGCCTGTTACCGGGCACCTGCTATCTTCATTCATAAAGTTTCCTCCTTTCCTTGCCTGGACTTGTGCACCGTGCTGCGACGAGTATCGTGCTCCGGTGCCCATCTGCCTCATTCATTGTAACGGGCTTTTGTTCACTTTGTCACATCTGCGGTGTCCTCGAAATACCCGCAAGTCCCAGCGCCTTTCGCGTGGAAGACTCATCCGGGAATACGTTCGCCATCAAAATAACCGAGTTTTTCCGGCGGTTGAACGTCCTGCATCAGCGCGGGCCCGCGGGTGCCGGCGGTCATGCTGTTTCGATCATTCGCTACGGGCATTCCCAATGCGGTGGTGAGTTTCGGTTCCGAATCTTTTTACGGGGCGGTCTCCTTTCAAGGGGGTTGAGTGGCGACCCTTCCGGGATGCAGGGGGCATACTCAACAATTATTCCTTTCAGAGAATGATTCTCCGTTATCGGCAAAAAAAATTAGGTGTCCGTTTCCTGGCACTCCTGACACAAACCAAAGAAATCCAGGCGGTGGTGGCTGATCTTGAAGCCTGTCTTCATGCTAATTTCTTCTTTTAGCTCATTAAAACTGCTGAGTTCCGGATCCATAATCTTCTTGCACTTCGTGCAAATCACATGAGGATGTGGAAAAGGCATGTTTCCGTCATACCTGTTACTCTGATCGGGAAATCCCAATTCCAGGATCTCGTCAAGTTCTTTCAAGAGGGCGACGATCTTATAAACCGTTGCGAGGCTCGTGGTGGGGAATTCCTCTTTTACCGCTTCGTAGATCTGTTCCACACTGGGATGATCCGCGCTTGCCGCCAGGATCTTGAGGACGGCCAAGCGCTGGGGAGTTATCCGGAAGTTGTGTTTTTTGAGTTTAGCAAGCATTTGAGCCATGCGATCGCTTGGCGCATTCATGTCTGTCCCCACACCATCCGATGCTCGTGAGAATCATTGGAGACTAATTATCACATAAGAATGATAGTCCATTGCTCCTGGGCCTGTCAAGGGAATATCCCTTCGACGACCAAGCCCCCGGGATGCAGGTATAACTATCTATGCCGAGTAAGCAAATCTCTGGGCAGTCTTTGGTTCGCTCATCCGGTGAACAGATCACAAACCCGCCCCGGGGACTGCCCAGAATCCCCCTCTCCGGTTCCCTTGAGTATGATTGTTTCTCGCAATCCGGCTCGAGATTTCATGTCAGCATTCTTTACATCCTGTCAACAACGGCCGCAGTTTTTTGGCGAGGTCTTGTACACGGGGGCGCTCGCCGTGCGCATCCGGCAACGGTCATTTCCCCAGTAATCCGTAATACATTTCTTGCTCGAATCGGCTTGTGAGGCCACACGTTTGGTCGCCACAGTCTGGTAACGTGCCCGTAGCATTTCTCAAGAGGTGAAAACCATGGAAAAGTCGAAAGGGTTAACCAGGCGAGATTTATTCAGAACGACGGCGATTGGCATAACTGTCGCCGGATTGAATGCGTTCTCTTCCGAGGCGTTCGGCCAGAATCAGAAAGATGTTACGGCGAAGGATGTTGTTCTCGTGCAGAAGAAGGCGAACGAGCATCATCTTATTCAGCGATTTAACCGAGCAGAAGCCACCTCCTTGAGTTTCAAGGAATGCTTCGGCATCGACAGTCCTCTCCTCCCAAGAGTCGCAGCCGGCTTCGGAGGGGGATTCGGCCTGAAAGGATCCATTTGCGGAGTGCTGATGGGATCCATCATGGCCGTCGGCATGAAGTTCGGGAGAAACGACATTCATGACACGCAGGCATTGCAGACAGTCAACACAAAGGTCCAGAAGCTTCTGCAACGGTTCGACACGGAATTTGGGAGTAGGAATTGTCACGAACTGGCAGGCTATCGCCTTGAGGATCAGGAGCAGTTCAAGAAATGGGTGGAGTCCGGCGGCGTCAAGAGATGCAACGCCATGTTGAGGAGGACCGTCCAGGTGCGTTTTGACGACTTTCTCGTTTAGCATTCAGAAATGTCCTGAAGGGAGGCCCACCATGGACAAGGAAAAGCAACAAAAGGCCATTGAACGAGCAACATACTATTTCAACAACGGTTTCAATTGATCGGAATCCACCTCCTTGAGTCTCAAGGAGTATTTGGGAGCGGAAGAAGCAGACCCTCTCATTCCGAGAATCGCAACCGGGCTCGCAGGGGGGATTGGCAGATCGGGATCGTCGCACTGCGGAGTCCTCATTGGTTCGGTCATGGCCATCGGCATTAAATGGGGAAGAGATGATCCTACAGACCGTCCGGCTATTCTCAAAACGTATCAGCAGGTCCAAAAGTTCTGGGACAGATTCGAGGCGGAGTTCGGAAACAGAGATTGTCAGGTCTTGACAGATTACAATCTGGGAGATCTGGAGCAATATAAGACGTGGTTGGCAACTGGCGGCAGGGAGAAATGCACTACTCTGATCGAGAAAGCATTCCACATAGCATTTGAATATATTTGACGCAGCGACGCGGGCCGCCGAAAAGCATTTCACAGGAACCACCTAAACAGTGAGGTTTGGGGATCGCTCGGGACGCTGCGGGTACGGCACCGGGCTCCCCGACTTGACTTCTCCAGCGGGGATGGGTACGGGCAGATCCAAGGTTTTTCGGCGGTTCACCCCATGGAGTCACTTTAGGTTTGACGACCGGACATCGTTTTCTGCATGATGCCAATGCGCTTTTATGCGAGTCAAGTCGAGCGGCTGGTTGGTTTCCTTCCCTGGCAGATCTCTCCGCTAAAACGCCGCGACCGTGCTTCGCTTCGGAGGACCGCCAGGGAGGTAGAACCTATTGTCGCTTCTTTGACGTCGCATCCGTATAATGCGGCGCAGAAACCGGTTCCATGATTCATCATCGGGAGGCAGGGTGACAAAGGAAAAAATCCCCCTCTACGTTTGGCTCGTGACGTGTGCCATTGCAGTTATGCACGCGTGTTATTATTATCCGCAGCTTCCTGCTGTAGTGGCGTCTCATTACGGGCCGAGCGGCAATCCCGACGCTTGGTCCGGAAAACAGGAGTTCGCAACATTCCAATTTCTGATCATAGGTTTTGTAGCTGTTTTTTTTACTGTCTTACCTTATGTTGTCTCCCTCGTCCCGGTTTCGTTGATCAATCTTCCGAACAAGGAATATTGGTTGGCCCCCGAACGCCGAACAGATACCCTGCGGTTTTTCCGTTATTACCCCTTGTGGTTTGCCTCCGCAACGATGTTGTTGATAATCGATGTCTTTCACCAGGTATTCCTTGTCAATATGGGCAAGGAGAAGGCTCTCGGGCACCCGGCCTGGAGCATAGCGTTATACATGGTCTTTTCAGTGGCTTGGGCCGCTGGACTTTTCCTCAGATTCCGCAAACCATCATCCAGTGTGGCGTCCCGCAACTAGCTTTCAAATCGCTGACCTGGCCGGCACGCGAGTCAGTGTCATTGCGAGGAGCGCCGCGACGAAGCAATCGCCATCGCTTCAGCAACTACGCGAGATTGCTTCGCTACGCTCGCAATGACAACGCATGGCTCCAGTGCTTATAGGGATTCTCAAAAGAAATCGCGGATTGGCTATGCGAGATGCCACAAGCTTGTCATTGCGAGGGCAAAGCCCGAAGCAATCTTAGTCTTGGTCAGTTGGAGATTGCTTCGCTACGCTCGCAATGACAAGCTTCGAATCCTTTCCCGTAATCAAAACCGACACAACTTTGGAGAATCCCTATATGTAAGTTATTTGAAGGACGGAACCCTGGCTAGGAGTGATTCCCGGGAGACTGCGTTGCCGGCAGCCCGTGTCAAAGCACGGTCCCGAAACCCGGAGAAACTCACCGTGCAGCGGTCTCTCGATCTCGTTTTTCCAATTCCTGGCGTTTGAGTTCTCTCTTCAGAATCTTGCCCGTCGCTGTTTTGGGAAGCTCGTCGATGCTGGCGAAGACTACCTGACGAGGCGCCTTGTACGCAGCCATATTTTCCTTGGCCCACCGTATCATTTCTTCTTCGGTGGGGTTTTCTCCCGGAGCAGGAACGAGGAACGCTTTCGGTATTTCACCTTTCACCTTGTCGGGAATCCCTATTACCACTGCCTGCAATATTTTCGGGTGCCGTACCAGATAACTTTCGACTTCGCTGGGATAGATATTGTACCCGCCGCAAATAAGCATGTCGTCTTTGCGATCCACGATATATAATTTGCCGTCGGAATGGTTGCCGCCCTGCACATGTCCCAAATCGCCCGATTTCCACCAGCCGTCCTGTATTTTTACGGCGGTCATATCAGGATCCTTCCAATACTCCTTTATTACCCCTTGTCCTTTGCACCACAGTTCTCCAATCGTTCCTTCCGGCACTTCGTTCCCGTCTACATCCACAATCTTGATTTGCCAGCCGGGTGCGGGCCAGCCGGGGCAGCCGGGAGTATAATGTGCGAACCTCGTATGGGTGACTGTGCTGGAAGTTTCCGTAGCTCCATAGCATTCCACCAGGCCGATGCCGAACACTGCTTCGATCTGTTTTGCCAACTCTGCGGGCAAAGGAGATCCGGCAACCTGACCGAACCAAAAACTTGATACGTCATACGTGTCGCGATTTTTCAGATACTCGTCGATCAGATAGGTCCACATGGTCGGGGTCCCCATAAAATGGGTCACTCGGTGTTTCGTTATGAGTTCCAAGGCGGCTTTCGGAAAGAAGCGCTGGAGAGTCACCACCGTTGCTCCGGCGTACAATGTGGGTAGAACGGTAAAAACGACGTACACGTGAAAGAAAGGGGCTCCGGTGAGTACCAGATCTTCGTCCGTCATGGGAACTACGTGAGACGCGTTTGTGATGGCTTGCGAAAGCCATATCTTGTGGGTTGCAAGCGCTCCTTTGGGTTTTCCCGTCGTACCGGACGTGTACAGCAACGATAAGCCGTCATCTTCCGAAAGCTCCACGGCTGAGAATTCGGGGCTGTGCTCCGAGATTAAGTCTTCAAACGCCTGCACCTCGGGATACGCTCCTGCTCCCGCCATTCCCTGAACCGAAATGATTGTTTCCAGCGACGGAATGTTTTTCATGATAGGCAGGATGTTCTGTTCGGTTTCCGAAGCCATTCCGATAACAACTCTAGCTTCGCTGTGATTCAGGATGTATTCAATTTCCAATTTCTTCAACATGGTATTGAACGGAACGCAAATAGCGCCGATTTTACTGCCTGCAAAAAAGGCTATGATGAACTCGGGAATATTCGGGAGATAGATGGCTACGCGATCACCTTTTTTTATTCCCAGGGAACCCAGCGCATTAGCCATGGCATTCACTTTTGCATTCAGCTGAGCATAGGTGTAGGTATCACCTCGAACACCATCAATGACTGCCAATCGATTCGGAATCCGGTCGGCATTCTTTTCCAAGCATTCATGTCCAACATTCATTCCTCTGCTCCTTTGATTTGAGTTCTAGCCTGATTCAGAATACTTCTGGTGGTAGATGCCCACGAACGACACATGCTCGTCTTGGACATGCGCAGGATGATCGGCGGAACAGAAGGAGCAAGTTTCATGCCGATTCGTTCAACAATGAGTACGCGGTTAACTAATGGAATTCACTAATATCCACAAAATGCTCGCCGTGTGAGGAACATTATCTCCCCCGTCACAGCGGAAAACCCGTTTCCACACCTGCAAAAATGCTTGCCACCCCTTATGCCTATAGTTTTGCCATTTTCCTCTGTTCCCGTTCGCGCGTGGAGCGCGCGGGATTGAATTTCGGCAGTTTCTTGTTCGTGGCGTCAGTTCCAAAAACGCATTTAGGTGGAACGCCTTATTTTTGCAACTCTTTTCAATCCCCCTGCAACAGTGCCGCACAATAATGGCAAACCTATAGGTATAAGGAATCCTTTCGCGTAATCAATATCGACTTCGCTCTTGAGAATCCCCACATACTCGTGCAGTTTCAGGAACGTAAGATTGGGGGAGGTAGTTGTTACAAGAAGTGACCCGATTTCACCAGGTTGAAACGGAAATGGTGTCTGCGATGATTCATCAAGAAGGAACCGTCGGGACGCCGCTGCGATCATCTTCCGCCGGGCGTCGGGTGCCCACCTTCTGCAGCGTGTTTCATGAGCAATCGCTTCACTTCTCCACGGCCTTTTTGCGCAGCAATATTTATGGCCGTGCGGCCCCGGTGATCCGTAGCCAGGAGGTAGGCGCCCCTGGACAAAAACAGTTTCACCAGGTCAACGTACCCGCCCTCCGACGCCCACATGAGCGGCGTCCAGCCCTTGAGGCTCGAAGCGTTCAGGTCCGCGCCATTTTCCAGCAGAATGGTTGCAGCTTCGAGCCGTCCCACTTTGGAAGCGGACATGAGCGCGGTGACACGGTCCCGGTTACGGGCATTGACGTCGGCTCCCCGGTTTGTAAGCAATCGCACGAGATCCAGATTGTTGTTATAAGCGGCCCACATGAGGGCCGTCGCTGCGCAGGGCTGCGGACCCATCGCATTCACGTCGGCACCTCTCTCCAGGAGCAGGCGGGCGATCTCACCATGATCGTGTTCGGACGCACTAACAAGCGGGGTCGAGCCATACGCGTCCCGGCCGTTCACTTCCGCCCCGCGATCCAGAAGCAGTTTCACCAGAGCCGGCGTCCCAACACTCGCCGCCAGCATCAAAGCACCGACCCCTGCGTCATCAACATCATTGACGTGAGCTCCCTTGTCCAGGAGCAGTTCCGCCAAACCTGATTGATTCCTCTCGGCCGCGTACAATAACGGGGTACGGCCGCGGTGATCTCTCGCATTGGGGTTTGCGCCAGACCGGAGCAACACCTCGGCCGCCAGCCTGTGTTCGGTTGAAACCGCATCCATAAGGGCTGTTCTCTCCCTGGCGTCCTTTGCCTCCATGTCTGCCCCTTTTGCCAAGAGGCGTTCCACCAGACCGGCATCACCTGCGCCTGCAGCCCAAATGAGAAGGGTCGCGCCGGCAGGATCTCTTTCATTGGGATTGTTGATCTCCCGTGCACCGTTGTTGAGAAGTACGGCTTTTACTGCATCAAGACGAAGTTCCGATGCATACCGGAAGGCAGTGTGTCCTTCGTTGTCCTCGGCATTGACGTCTGCTCCGCGTTCCAGCAGCAGCCTGACGGACGCGGGATTGCCGGACCTGACCGCCTCCGTGAGAGCGGTCCTGCCGCGCGCATTCTTAAGGTTGAGATCCGCGCCGCGGTTCAACAGGTGCTTGATTGTTTCCACAGCGCCACTTTTGGCAGCAACGACGAGTGGAGTTGCGCCGTCCCCTCGCAGATAGTTGGGGGACGCACCCTTGTCCAGGAGATCATCGACCTGTGCCGTTTCAGCGGGATTGGCACAAGCCTCCATGAGAGCTTCGTCAACGGATTCGGAAGGCGGCACGGCAGCCGACACCGTGAAAAAACACACGAAGCTCATGAATGCGACTGCAGCAATTCTGACGCCTTTTTTCAACATGGTATCACCCGAACATCGGTATCGATGCGAGCCCGAGCATGCCAGGGAGTTCGCAGCCTCGACGAATCTCGATGCTCAGGCATTTGAAGATCCATAGGCGCATGCATATTATTCTGACATAGGGGATTGTGCAGTTCAACGAAAGGAGCGCGAAAATGAGTCGACCCGGAACTGCCGCGGTCATGAGCCTGGTGATACCGGGAGTAGGCCAGATCTACAACGGAGATTTCCTCAGAGGGATCTTTTGGCTGATTGTCACCCCAGGATTGTGGATAGGATCCGCGGGGCTTTTCGGATGGGTCTGCCACCTCATCGCATCATACACCGCGTACAACCGTGGTGAGAAATTCGAAAGAGGGGGAGCTGTGGGCTAGCTTTTTTCCAGGGCGTACGCTTCCACGTTGGAATTTCGGCAAGAAAATATAGCAGTAGAGTCCAAATGCTATTCGTTGTTTGACTAATCATCGTATCTATGATATAATATTATTGTTTTATTAGATAATGTCTGAAGCGGAGGATGTTTTCCTATGTCGCTGTTGCGCAGACACGTGGCAAGTGCGCTCTTGATCCTGACATTTGTGGGATGGGTCCACTATCCGGGATGGTGGAGCGAGTGGTATTCCAACTGGCCGGAACAATACGCGTGGCCCGCAAGTCTCTCCAAACCCAGCGATCCGTGTTGGGGATTCTGGTTTTGGTAGGCTCGCCACCTACGGTGAAACCGGGATAGACAAGCATATACTGCAGCCGGTGCAGCGAAGGGTGGACGGGGATTGGCTTGAGTTCTTATCCGGTTGTCTCTTCGCGTGCCGTGACGTACAGATCTTGAAGCGAGTTCACACCTCACGCGCAAGAATGTAGTATTGCGTTTCGTACGTTCGGTGCCGGATTTCATGACCAAGAGAGATTGCTGTGTCGCTGCGCTCGCAATGACTGGTACGAGCGGTGTCATTGCGAGCGAAGCAATCTGCTCCGACAACAATGTGCGACTTGATTGAAAAGAACCTGAACTTTGGCTCAAGGACTTCATTCACCGATAATCTTAACCAGGACTCTTTTCTTGCGCCGGCCGTCGAATTCACCGTAGAAGATCTGTTCCCACGTACCGAAGTCAAGCTTGCCGCCGGTAAGAGCTACAACCACTTCCCGACCCATGATCTGGCGTTTGAGATGCGCGTCTCCGTTGTCTTCGCCTGTCCGGTTGTGCAAGTACCTGCCGATGGGTTCATGAGGTGCCAGCGTTTCCAGCCATTTTTCATAATCCTGGTGGAGGCCGGATTCGTCATCGTTTATGAAAACGGACGCGGTGATGTGCATGGCATTCACGAGCACCAAGCCTTCTTTGACACCGCTCTCCCTGACTGCATCCGATACTTCCCGCGTGATGTTCACAAAAGCCCTTCTGGCGGGAATGTGAAACCACAACTCTTTGCGGTAGCTTTTCATGGTATCCTCCTGGTACGGGGGGGATTCCCCGGGACGGGATCGGACACAACGTATCCCTAATACGAAATTCAACAAAGAATTTATCACGCGTACGCAGTATCAATACACAGGAGAAAAACATGACAACCGCAGCAGACATCATGACCAGCGAAGTCATTACCGTCACCCCGCAAACGACGCTCAGGGATCTTGCGCGCATCTTTTCGGAAAAGAACATTAACGGTGTCCCGGTGGTGGATGACGACGGAAACGTGCTTGGGGTCATATGCGAGTCGGATCTCGTGAGCCAGAACAAGCCACTGCACATTCCCACCGTGTTCGTCATTCTCGATTCCGTTATTCCGCTGGAAAATCCCTGGCGCATGGAACGGGATTTCAAAAGACTAGCGGCCACTACGGTGGGTGACATCTATTCCAGGCCCGCGATAACCGTGTCCCCGGAAGCGGACATCGCTGAAATCGCCCGCATCATGAGCGACAAGAAGATGTACACCATTCCCGTTGTCAAGCACGGGAAGCTGGCGGGGGTAATCGGGAAGGCCGACATCATCAAGTCAGTCATGTAACTACAACTATAATAACGGATAGATAGTTTAATAATCAAGAAATGACATTCATATTTTTCACATTATTATGAGAAATTACTTTAATTTTTATTGACAACTATTTAATATCATGATTTAAGCATTTCTCACAGCGGGAGGCGTAGCCCGCTGCCAAACATACCTTTTCTCCATGCGAAGCCCCGGTTCTCAATCCTCCTTTCCGGGGCTTTCCTTTGTACTTTTTCTGGATGTTTCACGAAGCTTTTCCTGGACCCGTTCGGTTTACACCCATCCTGGGACGGCCTATAATGGGCCCTACATATGCTTCATCGGGAGAAGACGGAATTGGATCGCCAACACATCCTGAAAATATTGGAAGACGTGAGGGACGGCCGCCTAACCGCGGAAGAGGCGGGGTGTCTTTTCCAGGACCTTCAGACCGAGGATCTGGGTTTCGCGTGCGTGGATCATCACCGCGCCTTGAGACTTGGATTTCCCGAGGTGATCTTTGGAGAGGGAAAGACTGCCGGGCAGATCGCGGGAATTCTGAAAAGTCTTCAAGATCGCCAGGACGTGGTGCTTGCCACCCGAGTGGACCGGGAAAAGGCGACCGAAATTTTGAAGGAAATTCCCGATCTGGACTATAATCCGCTGGCCGGAACGCTCCTCTACAGTCGAAGGGAGACGGAAATCCGCGGCAGGGGGACGGTGCTGGTTGTATGTGCGGGAAGCTCGGATCTCTCCGTTGCGGAAGAGGCAAGGATTACCGCACAGGCGCTGGGAAACCGGGTGGATGTGCTCTATGACGTCGGGGTCGCGGGGATACACCGGCTGCTCACTAACAATCACAAACTCCGTTCGGCATCGGTGATCATCGCGGTGGCGGGCATGGAGGGGGCCCTTCCCAGCGTCATCGGAGGACTCGTGGACCGCCCTGTCATTGCGGTTCCCACCTCCATCGGCTATGGGGCAGCGTTGGGCGGGATTGCAGCGCTGCTGGCAATGCTCAACTCCTGCGCTCCGGGTGTGGTGGTTGTCAATATAGACAATGGATTCGGCGCAGCGTATGCGGCCACGCTGATGAATCGTCCTGAAAACAACTCCGGCAATTCCGTCTGAATAAGAGAGGAAGCCTACACAAGAGGTTCCTCTCCATCCCCCAGGCACTGCCGGCTTTGCCTAAATTTTTGCTTCGGGAGTCCCGGGGACTGTTGCGGGTTTTTCCCCGGTCACGCAGCCACGAAGCGCATATGATCCCCTTCGGGTTTCACGACAATAGTCCGGCCAGGTTGGAATTTGCCTCCAAGGATTTCCAGCGCCAACGGGTTTTCGATCAATCGTTGAATGGCCCTTTTTAGGGGCCGGGCTCCGTACGCCGGATCGAAGCCTTCTGCTGCAAGCATTTCCCTCGCGCCGTCGGCCAGGGCGAGATGTAATTTGCTGTCGGTGAGCCTCCTGTTAAGCCTCTCAATCTGTATATCCACTATTTTTTTGATCTGTTCGCGGTCAAGCGCGTGGAAGATGATCACGTCGTCCAGGCGGTTGAGGAACTCCGGCTTGAAGTGGTGCCGCAGCGCTTCCATGACTCTGGTCCTCATGAGCTGGTCGTTCTTGCCCGTAAACTCGGAGAGTTCCGCGGAACCTATGTTTGAGGTCATGATGATGATGCAGTTCTTGAAATCCACCGTGCGACCTTTGCCGTCAGTGAGACGGCCGTCGTCCAATATCTGCAGGAGGGCATTGAATACTTCCGGATGGGCTTTCTCGATTTCATCGAACAGCACCACCGAGTACGGGCGTCTGCGGACGGCTTCCGTCAAATAGCCTCCCTCTTCATAGCCCACGTATCCCGGAGGGGCGCCTATGAGTCGAGCAACCGAATGCCGCTCCATATACTCCGACATATCAACACGCACCATTGCCTGTTCGTCGTCGAAAAGAAACTCGGCCAGTGCCCGCGCCAATTCGGTCTTGCCTACACCGGTGGGGCCCATGAAAATGAAGGAACCGATGGGCCGGTTCGGGTCTTGAAGTCCGGATCTGGCTCGCCGCACCGCATGTGCCACGGCGGTGATGGCTTCTTTCTGGCCTATCACCCGTTGGGAGATTCTGTCCTCCATTCTCAGGAGCTTTTCGACTTCGCCTTCCAGCATCTTGGAGACCGGAATGCCGGTCCATTTGGCAACGACTTCCGCAATGTCCTCAGGGCTTACCTCTTCCTTGAGCAGTCCGCCTTCCTTCTGAACCTCAGCGAGTTGGGCGTTTCTGGCGTCAATGTCCTTTTCCAGGGAAATAAGCATTCCGTATTTCAGTTCTGCAGCTTTTGCGAGATTGCCCTCACGTTCGGCTTTGGCAGCTTCGGTCTTTGTTCGTTCGTGCCTTTCCTTGAGCTGCCGGATCTCCGCTATGATCTTCTTCTCTTTGTCCCATTTTTCCTTGAGCTCGTTGGATTGTGCAGTCAGTCTTTCGATTTCGGACTGCACTTTTCCGAGGCGTTCCCTACTTCCGTAATCAGATTCCTTCTTCAATGCCTGCTGTTCGATCTGGAGCTGAATGATTCGCCTGTCAATTTCATCGATTTCCGTGGGCATGGAATCGATTTCGATTCTCAAGCGAGACGATGCCTCGTCTATGAGATCCACCGCCTTATCGGGAAGAAAGCGATCGGTTATGTACCGATGTGAAAGAGTGACGGCCGCGATGATGGCAGCATCTTGAATCCTGACCCCGTGGTGAATCTCGTATCGTTCCTTGAGCCCTCTCAAGATGGCGATGGAGTCCTCTACGGACGGTTCCGCCACATAAATGGGCTGAAATCGCCTTTCCAACGCAGGGTCCTTCTCGATATGCTTCCGGTACTCGTTCACGGTGGTGGCACCGATGGCCCGGAGTTCTCCTCTGGCCAGTGCAGGCTTGAGCATATTGGATGCGTCGACTGCACCTTCCGCGGCCCCTGCGCCGACGAGAGTATGCATTTCGTCTATGAACAGGACGATGTCCCCTGCCGCGCCGGTAACCTCTTTGATTACCGCCTTCAGGCGATCTTCGAATTCGCCCCTGTATTTGGCGCCCGCAATGAGCTGGCCCACGTCAAGGGCCAGGACGCGTTTCCCTTTAAGGGTCTCCGGTATATCCCCCGAAACGATTCGGCCTGCCAGCCCTTCGACGATCGCTGTTTTCCCGACTCCCGGATCGCCGATGAGCACAGGATTGTTCTTGGTGCGGCGCGAGAGAACCTGGATGATTCGGCGTATCTCATCATCTCTCCCGATCACGGGATCGAGCTTTCCTTTTCGGGCCTCCTCGGTGAGGTCACGAGTGAAACGCTTCAGCGCCTGGTACTTTTCCTCGGGGGATTGATCCGTAACTCGTTGGGTACCACGTATATCGGTGAGCACCACGTAAATCTTGTCTTTAGTCACTCCCCGGCTGTTCAGAATCCGAGCTGAAGTGGAGTCTGACACTTCAGAAAGTGCGATGAACAGGTGCTCCACTGAAACGTATTCATCCTTGAGTTGCTCCATTTCCTTGAACGCAGCCTCGAGAACCGCTCTGAGTGTATTGGAAAAATATCGGTCCGAGGAAACGGTTCCGCTCTGTTGCGGCAGGCGTTCCATGGCTTGAAGCGTATCACTGCGGATACGTTCCGGATCCGCTCCAAGTTTCTTCAGAATCTCAACGCAAATGCCTTCTTCATCGGAAAGCAAAGCGAACAAAAGATGCTCCGTATCCACCTGCGGGTTGCCTCTGTTGGCCGCAGTATTCTGCGCAAGTTCCAGTGCTTCTTGGGACTTAAGGGTGAATCTGTCTGCGCGCATGCTCTTGGTTCCTCCAGGTGTTGCCGTCTCTCGCCGGGCTGACTCGTGCTATCCGAAAATCCCCCACTTCTCCGTAAGGTCCGCGATCAAGACAGGCAAAACGAATATGCCAAATTACAGGTAAACATCTTCTTTCCGGTGTCAATCTCCGGGCTTCCTGCACGCCCGGGGCAGGTCGGCATGGAAGCGATGGGCGGAGCTATCCACTTCGGTTCGCAATCAACCGGTAATGATTGACAGTGGTCGCTTCAGCGCATAAGATTAGCGGGCCAGGAGAGAAATTTCATTCGAAGGAAACCACGGCGGATTTCTCAAACTTGGGCTGCATTTCGCCGGGTTTCCGCAGGTGTGCTTTCGGCATATGCCGCCTGTATCCATTTTGTCTTTGGCTCAAAACTGAAATCGTGATTTCGTAGTCGGTATTGAGGAGGGACTCGGCCTTTGGGCGAAGAATCCCGTGATCCTTGGGAACTGGTCGATCGGGGCGCTGGCAATTCGGATACCCGTATGTCAACGGGTTCGGTTCTTGCCATCGATGACGACCAGACGACCCTCGGAATTCTAAGAGACTTGTTGGACCTGAACGGCTTCCGGGTGGTCACCGCGTCGGAAGGGCGTAAAGGTATCGAGACTTTCAGTCACGATCGGACAGACCTCGTCATCACAGATATTCGAATGCCGGGGATGGACGGACTCGAGGTTTTGCGCCAGATTCGGCAAATAGATGAAAATGTTCCAGTTATTCTCGTAACCGGACACGGCGATCTGGAAAACGCGCTGAGGGCTCTCAGGCGCGGCGCGCACGATTTTCTTCTCAAGCCCATCAATGGCGAAATTCTGTTGAACACCGTTCAGAAAGGTATCGACCACTGCAGGCTGAAGCGGTTCGAGCGTGATTACCTGCTCCTGCTGGAAGAGCAGGTGAGAGAGCGGACGAAAGAGCTGGCGACAGCGAACGAATTTCTCCAGGGAATACTTGATAGCTCTACCCGGATTTCCATAGTAGCTACGGATTTTGATCGGAAGGTTCTTTTCTGGAACACCGGCGCTGAAAATATCTTTGGATACACTGCTGCCGAAATGGTCGGAAGCTCGATTACCAAGCTGTACTCCGACAACAGCCTTGATTATGTCGGCCAAGAACAGATCAAAGAACTCATGGGTGACAAACGAGTCACGGTTCAAACCAACGTGGAACAACGCTCCAAGGACGGTAGATTGTTAACGATTTCACTCGCCGTCTCCCCCATGAGGGACGCTTCGGACCGGATTCGGGGTGTTCTGGGACTGGGACAGGATGTCACCGAACAAGTGAGATTGCACGAGGAACTGCTCCGCTCCTACCGAAGGATCAGGCGAATCCAAGGCGCGTCCATATTTGCGCTGGCGAGGCTCGCCGAATCTCGTGATGGAGAAACGGGCTTTCACTTGAAACGGATGCAGGCGTATTGCCAGGTTCTCTGCGAGCACCTCAGGAAAAGGGAACGCTATCGACCACTCTTGACCGAATCTTTTATCGAAGATCTGGTTCAGTGTTCCGTGTTGCACGATATCGGAAAAGTGGGCATTCCCGATTCTATTCTTTTCCATCCCAAGAAATTCGGGATCAATGAATTTGAAATTATGAAGCAACATTCCATCTATGGTGGAAAAGCCCTAGAAGACGCGGCCAATGAGGCGGGGCAGAAAGAGAGCTATCTGTTCCTGGCAAGGGACATAGCGTATTATCACCATGAACGGTGGGATGGAACCGGGTACCCATTCGGTTTGAAGGGCGAGAAAATACCGCTTGCCGCGAGAATTGTGGCAGTTGCGGACGTGTACGACGCACTGACTACGGAGAGACGCTACAAGAGATCGTATTCTCACGAAGAGGCCAAAGGGATTATCATCCGGGACAAAGACAAACACTTCGATCCGGAATTGGTTGATGCTTTCATTGAGGCGGAATGGGAGTTTCATCGTATTCGCGATGAGGGGTCGGCGAAGGATACCGCCGCCGAAGCGTGAACGAGCCCAAACTTCGTTGTTCGACCCGTGATCTTGAGACGTCCCGGGTCTTGGTTGAACCATGGCAAGCATTGATGCATTGCTGAAAATGGCGGTCGAGGTCCGTGCGTCCGACGTGCATGTGGCCACAGGTAACTCGTATCTCCTTCGCCATTTCGGACAACTCAAGAAAGTGAAATCGCCGGAGCTTTCACCAGAAACGGCAAAGAACATCATTTATGAAATTCTGAATCCCGCACAGCGCACCGTCTTAGAAAAGAATCTTCAGCTTGACTTCGGCTATGAAATAAAAGGTGTTGCCCGTTTCAGAGGAAACGTGATCCTCCAGCGGAAGGGATTGGACGCCACATTCAGGATCATTCCTTCCACAATACCTTCGTTGAAACAGCTTGGCCTGCCTCAGGTCGTGAAAAAATTCTGCGATTTCCACCAGGGCATGCTTCTCGTGACGGGAGCCACCGGAAACGGAAAGTCCACAACGATGGCGTCCATGATCGACCTCATCAATTCTTCAAGACCCGTGCACATTCTCACCGTCGAAGATCCCATCGAGTTTGTGCATCCCATCAAAAAGGGCGTCGTGAACCAGAGACAACTGGGACTGCATACGCGCTCTTTTCCCAATGCCTTGAGAGCAGCGCTCCGGGAAGATCCGGATGTGATCATGGTTGGCGAGCTCCGGGACCTGGAATCCATTCGCCTCGCTGTGACTGCGGCAGAAACCGGCCACCTGGTCCTGGGTACGTTGGCTACGTCTTCCGGCCCCAAGACCGTGGACCGGCTCATTGATTCTTTTCCCGCAGACGAACAGAACCAGATTCGCGCCATGTTAGCCGAGGGCCTGCGAGCGGTCATCACCCAGAAACTCCTGCCCACAGCGGATCGTAAAGGACTGGTCTTGGCGGCTGAAATCATGATCGGAACCATCCCTCTGGCCAATATGATTCGGACGGAAAAAACGTTTCAGATACCGTCCGTAATGCAGACGGGAAAGGGTCTGGGCATGCAGTCCATGGATGACGCCATCGAGCAGTTGTTCCTGGCAGGCACGATCTCCAGAGACACGGCTATGCAACACGCAGAAAGCCGCAAACGATTCGCTTGACGGTACGTGTATGGCAAACATAGATATTCTCCTTACGGAAATGATCAAGTCCGGAGCATCGGACCTGCATATGGCAGCCGGGCTTCCACCCATGTTGCGCCTGAAAGGTGACCTGGTCCCTACCAAGCATCCCCAACTCACCCACCAGATAAACGAGCAATTTTTCTTTGAGATATTGAGTCCGGAACAGCAGCGGAGACTCCAGACAACTTTGGAATTGGATCAGGCATACGAAATTGAGGGATTGGCCAGGTTCAGGTGCAATTATTTCTATCAGTTGAGAGGCGTGTCTGCGGTATTCAGACAAATTCCCACAAAAATCAAATCACTGGACGACCTCGGCATGCCTGCCGGTGTCAGCAACATCTTGAAAATCACCAGGGGACTGATACTGGTGACCGGGCCGACGGGATCAGGTAAATCTACCACTCTCGCAGCAATTATCGATCACATAAACAATGCCTCGGAACAGCACGTCATCACCATCGAAGACCCGTTGGAATTCGTGCACGAAAACAGGAAATCGCTCATCACTCAAAGGGAAATAGGCACACATGCCAGGAGCTTTTCGGATGCCCTCAGAGTGGCGTCCAGAGAAGATCCGGACATTATTCTCGTGGGCGAAATGAGGGACCTCGAGACGATATCCCTGGCGCTGACGTGCTCGGAGCTGGGCATCCTGGTTTTCGGAACGCTCCATACCAATTCCGCGGTAAAGACCATAGATCGTATCATCAATGCCTTCCCTGCGAATCAACAAAATCAGATCAGAAGCATGCTCAGCGATTCCGTCAAGGCAATTCTCGCACAGCAACTGCTCAAGACAGCGGACGGCCACGGCAGGTGCGCCGCTGTGGAAATACTCATCAGCAGCCCGGCAGTCGGCAACATGATCCGTGAGAACAAATTGAGCCAGATTGCATCCGTGATACAGACGGGAACCAGCGAGGGTATGCAGACTATGGACCAGGCACTCCAAACGTTGGTGGACACCAAACGAATAACGCCCGAGGCCGCCTACTGGAAAGCCATAGACAAAACCTCATTCGCCAATCAGTGTTCCTCCGACATAATCGAATAGTCCGTCGCTCGGCCAAATTACGAATGTGCCGAAAAACAGAAGGACCCGAGACCTTCTCTCCTTGTTTGAATGCGAATCGGTCGGAACT
The DNA here is from genome assembly GCA_035319325.1 of Desulfomonilaceae bacterium. GTDB lineage: Bacteria > Desulfobacterota > Desulfomonilia > Desulfomonilales > Desulfomonilaceae > DATHCX01. The sequence continues at coordinate 13,048 of DATHCX010000240.1, read as the reverse complement.
TTGGGCAATTGCTGTATAGAAGTTTCTGGAAGAGGGGTTGGGGGCACACCCTTACAAAGACGGTCCCCTGATGCAAAAAGTTTCGGAATTGTGCATTTGCCAAAGAATCGGTTCACAGAACCAGTGTCATTGCGAAGAGTGAAACGACGAAGCAATCTCGAACCAGCGAGAAAAGAGATTGATTCGTCGCTCCGCTCCTCGCAATGACATGATTGGACCACCGGAATACGGGCGAGAATTATGAGAGAATCCGACACAATTCTTTAGAACGTACTTTAAGATACGTCAGGGACTATTTCGAGTTCTTGGGAGCGGATTTGGCGGCCATGCTCTTCCTTGCGGACAGATACCCGATCAGCCATGCTAGAGCTACGACATTCAGCCCAAGGCTTCCGAATTCGAGTACCTTGGTGAGCCCGGAATCAAGAAAACCGCCCTGAGCTAACCGGAACACATGGAACAGCAAGAACGGAGTGTCAATCCCGAGCAAGACCACTGCCGGCACGTAGAATTTCTCTTTGCGATTCCACATGGCCATCCCGAGCAGGAGAAAAGGGACCATCGTCACAAGGAAATAGATGATTTCCACCAGGGTGGCCCCGGTGTAAGGCGGCGGCTCAAGGCCCAGCATGTACACGTAACTGACATACAAGAAGCTCTTGAGGTAAAACCACAGGCCGGCAAACCACACGGCGAGCGGAAAGTCGGGAGCGAAACGCTCAGCGGGAAACCAGTGTATACCCAAAAACTTATGATTTTTCATTCACACACTCACAAGTAGAGGGGAAAGCGATTGCACAGTTCCGCAACCTGACCTTTCGTCTGCGCGATTACCCGCTCATCGTGCGGGTTCGTCAGAACCTTCGCCATCATGGCCGCAACTACGCGCATCTCATCAGGACCCATAAATCGGGTGGTCATAGCAGGTGTGCCGATTCGGATGCCCGATGCCTTCCCGGGTGGTAAGGGGTCAAAAGGAATGGAGTTCTTGTTCACCGTGATGCCTGCCTGTTCAAGGACCTCCTGAGCCTCGGCCCCGGTTATGCCGGTATCCGAGACGTCCATCAAGATCAAATGATTGTCCGTGCCGCCCGAAACGAGTCGGAATCCTTTCTCCAGGAGTGATTCCGCAAGCACGTGAGCGTTCTGCACGACTCGTTTCTGGTACTCTTTGAATTCCTCTGTTGCAGCTTCCTTTAGGGCCACGGCCTTGGCCGCGATCACGTGCATAAGCGGCCCGCCCTGCATTCCCGGGAATATGCAGGAATCGAGTGCAGCAGCATACTGTTCGCCGCACATGACCATTCCGCCGCGGGGTCCTCTCAGCGTCTTGTGGGTGGTAGTGGTAACGAAGTCTGCGTGCGGAAATGGTGACGGATGCTCACCCGTAACGATCAATCCCGCAATGTGGGCTATATCCGCCATGAGTATGGCTTCCACTTCTCGGGCTATTTCTGCGAAGATATCATAGTGGATGATCCTGGGATATGCGCTTGCGCCCGCGATGATCATCTTCGGACGGTATTTCCTGGCAAGATCCCTGACCAGATCGTAGTCTATTCTATGATCTTCCTTGCGCACCGAATACGAAATCACATTGTAGATTTTACCCGAAAAATTCTTCGGATGCCCCATGGACAAATGTCCGCCGTGTGCCAGACTCATCCCCAGATAGGTATCTCCCGGTTGGAGCACCGAAAAGAACACCGACATGTTCGCCTGTGTCCCGGAATGCGGTTGCACATTCACGTGATCGCATTTGAACAGCTCTTTGGCTCGTTCTCGTGCCAAATCTTCAATCACATCTACGTACTTGCAGCCGCCATAATACCTTTTGCCCGGATAACCTTCTGCATACTTGTTGGTAAGAATGCTTCCTTGAGCCTCCATTACGGCTCTTGAAGTAAAGTTTTCCGACGCGATCAGTTCGAGACGGTTTTCTTGCCGCGCCTTTTCCTCAGCGATGATCTCGAACACTTCCGGATCGGTTTCTTCGAGGAGAGTCAACATTTTTCGTGGTGAATGGGCCAGCATGTTCGTGCCTCAGATCAAGAATAACGCGGGATCGCGGTGGGGTTGCATCTGCCTCTCGGATAGGAGCATCCAGGTTGCCTGTTGAGTTTCACGGGTTCAGAGTACATACATTAGTCCATCAGGTCGATTCTGCGCTGATGCCGTCCACCCTCGAATGGAGTATCCAGCCACGTCTTCAGAATGGCAAGTGCCAGCTCGGACCCCGTGACTCTGCCCCCGATCACGAGAACATTCGAATCATTGTGAGCGCGGCTCATACGAGCATGAAATTCCACCGTGCACAGGGCGGCTCTGATACCTGGAAAACGGTTGGCTGCCATGGACATGCCCAAACCGGTCCCGCATATTAAGATGCCGCGGGAAGCCGCGCCTTTCAGAATGTCTTCGCAGAGCTTGCGTGCAAAGAGCGGATAGTCGCAGGAATCTTCGTTTTCACATCCCACGTCCAGGACATCGATGCCTTCCCGCCGCATTTTCTCTTTCAGAAATGCCTTGAGGCCGAATCCTGCGTGATCGGAACCAATGAGTACTGTTTCCACGTGCATCAAACCTTCTTGAAAACCAGACTGGCGTTCTGGCCGCCGAATGCGAAACTGTTGGACAAGGCATGGGTCAGGTTGCGCTGGACTGCCTTATGGGGGGTATAATCTAGGTCACATTCCGGATCGGGGGTATCCAAATTAATGGTCGGAGGAACGACATTCGTATTGAGCGCCATCAGGCAATAAATGGCTTCCACGGCTCCAGCGGCTCCGATGAGGTGCCCGGTCATGGATTTTGTCGAACTTATGGCGACTCTGTATGCTGCATCACCGAACAGCCTCTTGATGGCGACAGTTTCCATTTTGTCGTTCAGCTCCGTGGACGTTCCGTGAGCATTGATGTAATCGATTTCCGCAGGAGCGATTCCCGCATCTTCCACCGCATCCTTCATGGCTCTGTACGCGCCTTCGCCGTCAGGATCCGGCATGACGAAGTGATACGCGTCACCTGTCGCCCCGTAGCCGATCAATTCTCCGTACATGTGTGCCCCGCGCTGTTGCGCATGTTCCATGCTTTCGAGAACGACGATTCCCGCACCTTCTGCGATGACGAAGCCGTCTCTGTCGAGATCGAACGGCCGGGATGCTTTATGGGGTTCGTCGTTCCTCGTGGAAAGGGCTCTCAGCGCATTGAAGGATCCCACTGAAAGAGGAGTGATCACCGCTTCGGAACCGCCTGAAAGCATGAAATCCGCGCGACCTTCCCGGATCACTCTATACGCTTCGCCGAGTGCAGAGGTGCCTGACGTGCACGCATTGACAATACCGAAATTAATTCCTTTCAGGCCATAGCGTATGGAGACCATACCCGGCGCAAGATTGATGACCGCCTTGGGAATCAAGAGCGGATGACACCCCTTGGGTCCCTTGTCACGGAATTGATTCGTGCCGTGCTCAATCGTCCAGAGTCCTCCCATCCCCGATCCGATGATGGAACCGCACCGGAAAGGGTCCTCGGGAGGAAGAACGAGTGCGGAATCTTGCAGCGCTTCGCCCGCTGCCACAAGGGCGAACTGCTGATACCGGTCCATCCGGCGCAGTTCTTTTGCAGGCACGTGTCCGGCGGGATCGAATCCGTTCTGGACTTCACCTGCTATTCGTGTGACGAAGTTATTCGTGTCAAACAGCGTGATGGGAACAATCCCGGAACGGCCTGAAACCAGAGCCTCCCAGTTTGCTTGCACACCGGTTCCCAGGCACGTCACCATGCCCATACCCGTGACGACTACTCGCCGATTCACCGCAACCTCCAGACCAGAATCAAGCTGTCATCGAATCAGGATGCCTTCCTGTGGTCTCTTATGAAATCGGCAACATCCTGGACCGTCTGGATTTTTTCCACTTCTTCGTCGGTTATTTCCAATCCGAACTCGTCTTCGAGCAGAGCAATCATATCGTAGATGTCCAGGGACTCTGCACCCAGGTCTTCCACGATTTTCGAGTTCAGCTCGATGTTTTCCTTGTTGACGTCAACAAGCACCTCTGCAACGAGGGCCACAACTCTTTTTTCCAGATCGTCCATGTTCGGATGTCCTCCCAGACGTAAATTTCGTGCCGGGCGATCTCACGTGGCCTCCGAGAGACCAGGGAGCATCGACCTACATGTAAAGTCCACCATTTACCCGAATTACCTGACCGGTGATGTAATCAGCCATGCCCGAACAGAGAAACAGCACTGCAGCCGCAACATCTTCAGGCTTGCCCGTATGCTTGAGCGGAACGTGGTCGACAATGGCATCCAACTGATCCGCCGTCAGGTGATCGCTCATTCCGCCTTCTATTATCCCGGGTGAGACTGAATTGACCAAAATGTTTCGCGGGGCCAACTCTCTCGCCAGCGCCTTGGTCAGACCGATCAGTGCAGCCTTTGCCGCGGAATAATTCGCCTGTCCGGCATTCCCGGCTTCCCCGGCGGTGGAAGATATATTGACTATGCGACCGGAACGATGGCGGATCATGTGTTTGGCCACAGCCCGGCACAGGTGAAAAGCTCCCGAAAGATTCGCGGTCAGCACGTCGTTCCAGTCAGCGTCTTTCATTCTTCCCAGCAACCCGTCTCGGGATACTCCGGCATTATTCACGAGAATATCTATTTTTCCAAGCTCTTTAACCAGTCCCGAGACAGCTTTCTCCACGGACACGGAATCTTTCACGTCAAAACGAGCGAGCACTCCGTCTCCCCCTGCTCGTTTCACAAGATCCAGCGTAGTTCGGGCTGCATGATCATCAGAGACGTAATTGATCACCACATGCGCTCCGGCCATGGCGAGCAAAGCGCTGGTAGCCCGACCGATTCCCCTGGATCCCCCCGTGACGAGCGCAGCCTTGCCGGAAAGCGAAACGTACGATGCAAGGTCGGCGGTCATGCCGACACCCCTTGAAATGCACCTATGCTCGCAGGGTCCGAAATAGGTATGGCCGATGCCGCGCGGTCGATGCGTTTCAGCAGACCGGAGAGTACCTTTCCAGGGCCGATTTCCACAAAAACGTCTGCGCCTCCGTCGCGCATGGTGCGAACACAGTCTTCCCACAGCACCGGCCGCACAACCTGCTCGGTCAAGAGTCGTCTCATTTCGCTCTGCTGAGGAGGATACGCAGCGGCGGTCACGTTCGCGACAACGGGAAACCGGGGTCTTCCCGGCGAGACGTGCTCGAGCCGCATGTGTAAAGCCTCTCTGGCAGAATCCATGAGCGGCGTATGAAACGCGGAGGAAACCGGAAGCAGCACTGCTCTGGTTCTTTTCTCTCTCTTGGACGCTTCGATCACGCGATTCACAGCTTCAAGATGGCCGGAAATAACCACTTGATCGGGACAGTTGAAGTTTGCGGCTTCCAGCACCTGTGTCTCACGGCACTCGTCCAGAAAATTCAAGACCGCTTCCCTGGAAAGGCCGATAATAGCTGCCATTCCGCAGGTTCCTGGCAGTTGTGCTTCATCCATGCCCCGGGCTCTGATGCGAATGATGTCCAGGGCGTCCTCGAAACTGAGGACACCGGCAGCGCACAGCGCGGAATATTCGCCCAGTGAATGCCCCGCAGCCATCACGGGAGCCAGGAAGCTGCGCTCCATCAACGCTTCGAACAGTGCCATGGAATGGACAAAAATAGCGGGCTGGGTGTGTACGGTGCGATTCAGCTCGTCTCCGCGTTCCCCCGCCATAATCCTGCTCAGACGATAGCCGAGAAGATCGTCGGCTCGCTCCAGGAGGGCTCGTGCAGCGGGAACCTCGGCAATCAAATCCATGGCCATGCCAGGAAACTGGGAGCCCTGGCCCGGAAACATCAAGGCTATCGGACCGCACTGTTGGGAGTTTGCGGACGTCTCCATATTTCTGGTCTAGGCTTCCACTTGTTCGATAACCGTTCTGCCCTTGTAAAAACCACAGTTCGGGCAGATTCTATGAGGCATCATCGGCTGAGAGCATCCCGGGCACTGGACCAGGTTTACCGGAGCCACTTTCTTATGAGTTCGCCGCTTGTCTCGTCTCGTTCGCGAGACCCGTTTTTTTGGTACAGGCATGTCAGATCCTTTTCACTGAATGTACGAAATTTCCCTCGAGTCTATACAAGCACCGGTCATTTCAATATTGACCTCCGTCAGGCCCTGCAAAACCGGTGCGATGATCTCATGAGAAAGTGCTTTCGGGTGCACCAAAAAGGGTGCCGGTTACCTTCCAGGCTTTGGCGCACGATTTTTCCGCTGCCGATCACTTATGCATTTTTTCTTTCAACTTTGCCAGGGATTCCCATCGAGGGTCCTTCCGGTGTTCTTCCGGGCAGCTACAGGACCCCTTCAAAGCGCCGCACTTTGAGCACAATCCCGGACATTCCTCTCTGCACAACGGTTTCATGGGTATCTCGAGAATGAACTCCTGAGCTATGATATCCACGGGGTCAAATTCAAGTCCTTCGATGAAGAAAACGCCTTCCTCATCTTCGTCATCTTTTTTCTCCACTGACGACTCTGCCCCGCGGCTGCGAATAACCATGTTGAAATCGATCTGTTTTTGTATATCAAAATCAGTCAGGCATCTGGAGCACTGCATGTGCAGAGTGCCTGCCACCGTCCCCAGAAAAAACACGTCTTCCCCGCTGCGCAGCAGCTGGACCTCACCGGAGATTCGACCGTCAATGTTTTTCTCGACATTGGGAAGCTGTCGAAGAGCAGGGAGGAGGGCGTCCTCCTCGTTGGAAAAAGTGATTGTTAATCCTTCTCTTGGGATTTCATCCAGATTGATTCTCATGGTCCGGTGTCTTCGCACCCTTTCCAGCGTAAACTCAAAGAATATAGCTGTTTATAATTTGAAGTCAAGCAAAAAAGCTGCAGGCTCGTAACCCTTCAGTTAATTGGCGGAAGTGCCTATCCTCTGTCATTGCGAGGAGTGAAACGACGAAGCAATCTCGATACTTAAGGGCTGGATTGCTTCGCTACGCTCCCAATGACAGCCTGTTTCCCACGGATACGCGGGATCGCAGGCATTCGCCCTCGCCGGGCAGCGGCTCCTTCAGCCATTGGTGCAGCGTCACCCCTGGCAGCAAAAGCAAAATGTCACATACCCCAATAAATTAGATTACCATACGCGTCAAAATATTTGACATTACAACGGTTATTCGGTATAGTATTAGAAAAGATTTCAATGGAGACCAGATCCCATGAATAGAGTATGGGCCTTTTTTCTCGCCGTATGCCTGCTCGCTATGATCACCGCTCCCTGTGCCCTGTGCCAGGTGCTCAATCCTTACGGTCCTTACAACGCCATCGCAGCGGAGCCTTTGGAGCCTTACAACCTGTGGCAGATTCCCGAGTGTTCGAGGACTTCTTATCATCCCTGCCCCGCATACGTGCCGTTTTCCACTCTGCTTCCCGATGTTCCTCCCGCCTGGGCTCCGTTTCCCGGCCCATTCGGGCTGCCCGTCCCCGTGCCTTAGATCGCCGCTGTCTGGAGGGGAGTTCATCTATCCTGTTCGACCCAACCGGTGAGCGATCCGGTTGCGTTCTGCTTTCCGGTATGCGTCGCTGCAAAACTGAGGGCAGATGAGACTTCGGATCGGATCGTAGTCATTCTGACCAACAAAAAAAGCCGACAGTCCGCCGGCGTGATCGCTTTTTGGAGGCGGCTGGCGGATTTGAACCGCCGTATAACGGTTTTGCAGACCGTCGCCTTACCACTTGGCTAAGCCGCCCCTTATCTGATATTGAATAATAGGTCAGTATGAGATCCTGTGTCAAGAGAGGAAAAATCCGCATTATCATGTCATTTTCTGATACTAACGGGACTCTCGTTTTTTGCGGCCCCCCAACGGTGGAGTTCACATGAATCGTGGGAAACCCAGGATACGCCGCCGATGCGCCGAGGTGCCAAGCACGGTGGGGCTGGTCCTGTCTGCAGGCGGAGCCAGGGGGGCCTACCAACTCGGATGCTGGAAAGCCTTCATCACACGAGGGATTTCTTTTTCCGCAGTGGCGGGCAGTTCCATAGGCGCCTTGAACGGCGCACTGGTTTGCCAGGGAGACTGGGAAGCGGCGTACCGTCTGTGGCTGGAACTCACTCGAATCTCATCGGTTAATTTGAACTACCGGAAGCTGGCAAAGCTCATAGCCGGTGCCGCTGGAGACATGGGGCTGCTGCTGCTTCCCGTGCCGAACCTGGGATGGCTGCGCGCGATAAAGTATGCTTCCACGGTGGCGAAGTTTGCATCCAGGCATGGCACACTTGGGGTGCTGCTCAAAAACGGCCTTTTCAGTATGAGCGGTATAAAACCTGTTTTGAAAAGGCATCTCGACATGACGGAGGTGATGGCGCGACCAATGCCCCTGTTCGTTACCGTCTGCGGCGAGCCCCGGGCTGCCAGTCCGCTCGGACCGTCGCACTGGTTTCACATCCAGAATCAGGACGAAGAGGACGCTTGGGATTACCTAACCGCGTCCATGTCTGTACCGTTCATTTTCTCCCCTGTCCGGGTTCGGGGCGAGTATTACAGCGATGGAGGAATCGGCAACTGGTTGCCGGTTGCTCCCTTGTACGAAAATGGAATACGGAACATGATCGTTGTCAGCACCAAAGCGAATACCACTTGCAAGGCGAGGGATTATCCCAAATCTACTATTATTGTCATTCGGCCGCAGAAGCCTTTAGGTCGGTTCCCCGTTGCCACCTTTCGTTTTACGGAGAAGGCCGTGGAAAACTGGATGAACGAGGGGTACGAAGACGCTATGCGGGTCCTGGATCGCGAAGGCGGGCAGCTCGGCCTGTGAGCTCATTTCCGAGGTGCACAGGCTGCAGATCGATTCCGGACAATCAAGACTTTGTTCGCATGAAGCCAACCACCACGGAGGATCATTATGAAAAGACCGGTTTTGGTTCTGTCAGTTTTCATTCTAATAATCGGCTCCTGGTCAATTCCGGCGGCCGCTCAGCCACTGGTGGCGAAGTACGGGCATGTCGCGCCGCTGTTCCATGGTCAATCGAAGGCAGCCGAGACACTCGCGGCATACGTCAAAGAGAAGACCAATGGCGCAGTTGAGGTGCAGACATTCCCCGCCGGGCAGCTTGGGGGCGAAACTTCTCTCGCCGAACAGGTTCAGAGCGGAACTATACAGATTGCAACTATCAGTACCGCGGTCCTCCAGAACGCTGCCCCGCAAGTCGCAGTATTGGATCTTCCTTTCGTCTTTCCAAACAAGAAGACTGCTTACGCAGTCTTGGACGATCCGGAGGTCCAGAAAAAAATCTGGTCGTATCTCCCGGCCAAGGGTTTTGTCCCTGTGGGATGGACAGAAAACGGATTCAGGGATGTCACCAATTCCAAGAGAGAAATCCGTAAGCCCGACGATCTCAAGGGTTTGAAAATACGAGTCATGACCAGCCCCATCTACATGGACACATTCAAGCAACTCGGGGCGTCTCCAGTGGACCTGCCGTTTCCCGAGATTTACAGTGCCCTGCAAAACGGCACTATCGACGCGCAGGAGAATCCGCTGCTCACCTCAGTGCTCATCAAAGCCACGGAGATAAACAAGTTCGTGACCAAGACGGATCACGTCCTGACCGAGTGTATCGTTGTCGTAAACCCTGAATTCTGGGCCAAGCTCACCCCGGATCAACAGAAGATCTTCTATGAAGGAGCAGCTGCGGGGATAAAAGTGAACAGGGAGGTCAACGAAGCCCTGGAACAGAAACTGCCCCAGTCCGGTCTATCCATCGAGGAATATTGCAAACAGAGCAACGTGAAACTCACCGGGCTCACCGCCGAGGAACGAGCCAATTTCCAGAATGCCACAAAACCCATATGGGCCACGTACAAGGAAAAGATAGGTCCGGAGCTCTTCGACTTTTTTTTGGCCAAAGTGAAGAGCCATTCGGGAAACTGACGGCCTTCTTTCCAAGGAATTGATTTTTTGTGAGCGAGACGCGCGGAGGATAGAGCCTCTTCCGCGCCTACCCGGCACTCCGGACCCTTTCCCGGCTATTGAAAGGGACACCGTGATCAGTACCTTTCTTTGTCCTCCAGGACCACTTTTTCGATTTCCTCGATGATCCGCTCCACCCAGTGTTCCGGGTAGGTCGCAGTCAGGTGCCGAATGCTGTAGTGCCGGAGTCCCCACCTCCACACCATTGCGTCTGCGACGTATTCCAGCCGTTCCTTGTATCTGGCTCGGTCACCCCTGGCTTGCGGCCACTCGTTTTCGGGCGGCCGTCTTGCGACGACATGGGCGAGTTCCCTCAGGAGAGCACCTATGAACAAGTCTTCCGGCCACTCCAAGTTTTCCGCGTGAGCGGTGATGGTGTATTTTCTGGCAGCCGGAGGACCGGTAGAGGTGGTAGCCATGCCATAAGGGATATCCAGGTCCGGCACGATGAGTATCGTCAGATTCCGCTCACCGGACAGGAAGGCCTCCAAAGCGTCGTCAGGCAAAAGCAGAAACGTTTTTTCAATTCGGTTCAACGTTTCGGATCTGATTTCCTGACCGGACTTGATATCTCCAAATCGCACGTGGCTCCTGACGTAGGTAACGAGGGAATGATTCTGCATATCTAAAACCATCGTAATTTCCTTTGATAGGCAAGCTCCCGTGTCCACTCGGGCGGGCATTCGATCGGCATTCACCCGGCGATGACGTCGCCTTTGATACCGGTGAGCGTCCCGGGTCTCCTCCACGAACATTTCCGGCATGTGACTCGATATAAGTGCTTGTACAGTTAATTTTGTCTACCAAATCCTCTGGAGCGGGCTACCATAATGTCGTGAAGGGTGTGGTCCTCGCCTGCTGAGTCGCCTGGACGGGGGTAGCAGAACCCTGCCATTTGGCGAGCAGTTCGGAATATTCCTTATTGTCCGGATCAAGGGCCAGCACTTTTTGCATGGTGGCGAGAGCCGCCGGAATTTGATTGGCTGCATGTTGGACTTCCGCGAGACTTTCGAGTATGTCCGGGCTCTCTCCTCTCGTGAGGCCCACACCCTTTTCCGCCAGCTTCAGCGCGTGCCCGGGATTGCGAAATGACGGGTTTGAGGCGGTAGCGTACAGGAGAGCCAACGCGGCATATCCGGGAGCGAATTTCTTATCCAGTTCGATAGACTTTTCCAAATCTTTGACGGCAAGATCGTATTCTCCCAATTTTCTATAGGCCGTTCCTCTATCCTTGTACAGAATCGGCGAAGACGGATTGAGCTCGATGACTTTGCTGAATTCTTCGATGGCTTTTTCGTGACGTCCCTTCCCGCTCAAGGCCATTCCCCGATTATGGTAAGCCGAAGCAAAGGTGGAATCAATTTTCAGCGTTTTATCGAAGTCTTCGAGACTTCGGTCGAATTCCTTCTTTCGTAAATATGCTACGCCCCTGTTGTTATAAAACATGGCTTTTGAAGGATCGATCTGGATGGCTCGGTTGAAATCGTCGATTGCCCTGTCGTATTCGTACTTGCCGTTGAGCGCGAACCCCCGATTATTGTAATACCGGGCATCCTTCGAGTTCAGCCGGATGGCTTTGTCAAAGTCCTTGATGGCGTTTTCGTAGTCATTTTTCCCGTTATATGCGAAGCCTCTGGTATTCAGGGCTTCGGAGGCCGAAGGATCGAGGGACACCGCGGTGGTGAGGGCTTCGATAGCCTTGTCGAAGTCGTTCACCGCGTTGTACGCGAAGCCGAGCCTGCTGAAAGCCGCCGCATAGCCCGGGTCCAGTTTTGTGGCCTGGAGGAGGTCGCGGATTGCGGACTGCGGATCATTCCTGCGCAATTGCGCCTCACCGCGTTTTGCCCAGGCATGGGCCGAGTTGGGTTGCGTTTTTATCGCCTCATTGTAATAGGTTATCGCTTCGTCAAGCTTTCCCTGATCTTCCGCATCGAGTCCGTGTCTGAAGGACTCTACGAAAGGATTGGCCTGCGCACTTACCTGCCCGGCGTGCCACAACAGCACGACACTCAGGATCAGGACTGCGGATTTCATGAAGGACATTTCCTTCTCCCGGGCATTGAGACTCATTCAGGCGGTACATGCCGCCGGTGGGAGTTATACGCGTTTTTCACTCTTTTAGCAAGGGAACGGCCCTCCGCGACAAGGAAACGAGCCTTCCGGGAAATAAGTTGAAACGGCCATTCAGGCGAACTATGTTTGAAGAACTACATGAGGAGGGGCTTCTATGGATCTTTCGGACATCATGCGGACGCGAAGGAGCGTGCGGGCATTCAAGGACAAGCCGATTTCACGCGAAGTGCTGGAACAGGTCCTTGTTCTGGCCGCAAACGCTCCTTCGGCGATAAATATGCAACCGTGGGAAATCCACATGGTTCTCGGGGAGGAACGCAAGTTCCTCTCCCGGAGACTGCTCCGTTCCTACAGAGAACGCGGACTGAGCTGCGGTCCGGGGACAGTCAAGCCGCTGCCTGACAAATTCATGGAACGGGCAAGGCAGTGTGCGGATGACATGGCTCCCCTGGTGGAGAGGATGGGGACGGATTTCAGGACGTACGTCAACGAAGGCAGTCTGAATTTCTACGGAGCGCCGGCAGTTGCCTTGATCTTTTTGGATGAAGCGTTTCTTCCCGACCGCATGACGGATGTGGGAGCCTTTGTCGGATATCTGGTCCTTGCTGCTGCCCACCATAGTCTGAGTTCCTGCCCCATCGGGCTGGTCAGAGCCTATGAGGCAGACGTGAAGGATCACCTGAATGTCGACGAATCGAAGTCCCTTATCATTGCCGTAGCCTTGGGTGAGATTGATGAGGAAGCACCGATCAACGAGTTCAGGTCGTCCCGGGCCGGCTTGCAGGAATGTGTCCGCTGGATTGATTGAGCCGAAGGCGCGGCTGCCCTCCGGGGCTAGAGTCGGTGTCCGGCGGAATAGGATGCATTCTTAATATTGCTTTTCGTAAGTTCGGTGCCGGATTTCATGACCAAGCGAGATTGCTTCGTCGCTGCGCTCCTCGCAATGACAGGGCCGAGCAGTGTCATTGCGAGCGAAGCGAAGCAATCT
>DATHCX010000239.1:0-10894 GCA_035319325.1 Desulfomonilaceae bacterium | reverse complement strand
GGGTGTAGGGTACAGACTCAAGTCACGAGAGTTATTCGCTTGAGGGTTGCATGCTCACGCGGTACCGAGGCGCGTCGCTGTTTTTATGCTATTTCGCCTTCATGAAGTAAGATTGGGGGGACCCTCTTTAGTAAAGAGTGTCCTCCCCGATTTCACTTTTTTGAAAGCGAAATAGCATAAAAACAGCTACTTACGGCTTGAACCGTTATCCGAATCGCCCCGTGACGTACTCCATGGTTTGCTCAACTTGCGGGTTCGTGAACATTTTTGACGTCTCCCCATATTCAATGAGTTTACCCAAGTACATGAACGCCGTGTTGTCGGAGACTCTGGCCGCCTGCTGCATGTTGTGTGTCACGATGACTATCGTGTAGCGGCCGCGCAACTCGTCGATAAGATCCTCGATCTTGGCTGTGGCGACCGGGTCCAGCGCCGAGCAGGGTTCGTCCATAAGGAGCACCTCAGGATCGGCTGCGATGGCACGCGCGATACAGAGTCTTTGCTGCTGTCCGCCCGACAATCCCAGGGCATTGTCACGCAGCCGGTCCTGCACTTCATCCCATAGCGCCGCTGCTTTCAAAGCCGTGATCACGGTCTGATCAAGAACGCTCTTGTCTCTGATTCCATCGACTCGCAGGGGATAGGAAACGTTATCCGCTATGGACATGGGGAACGGATTCGGTTTCTGGAAGACCATTCCCATGACCTTGCGCAGTCCTATAACATCCACGGCAGGGCTGTATACATCCGTTCCGTCCAGTAAAATTTTTCCCGTAATCTTGAGCCCGTCGATGAGGTCGTTCATCCGGTTGACCGACCTGAGCAGCGTGGATTTGCCGCATCCGGAGGGTCCGATAAGCGCGGTTACAATCCCCTTTTCCACTGTCATGGATACGTGGAAAAGAGCCTGGCTTTGTCCGTACCACAGTGAGAAATCGTCCACTGTCAGCAATGTTCCTTGAGACCCCTGCCGGGGGTGATAAACGGTGCCGTTGGTACCGCCCGCCGTTTGGTTCATGAAAAATTCCTTCTAAAAATGGCCCGTGAAAAATTTCCGCTTCAGTCTGTTTCGAATCATGATGGAGGCTGCATTCATGGCGAAAACCAATCCTATGAGCAGCAACGTTGTGGCGTACACCATCGGCTTGGCAGCTTCAGAATTACGAGACTGAAATCCGACGTCGAAAATGTGAAATCCCAGATGCATAAAACTTCGGTCAAGATGGAGGTACGGGAAAAAGTGGTCTATGGGCAACTCCGGGGCCATTTTTACTACTCCCACAAGCATCAGGGGGGCCACTTCTCCGGCGCCTCGAGCCATTGCCAGAATGAGGCCCGTCATGATTCCGGGCATCGCTCGAGGCAGCACAATATACTTGATGGTCTGCCATTTGGAGGCTCCGCATGCAAGGGAACCCTCCCGCAGGGATTGGGGCACCGCCGCAAGCGCTTCTTCCGTGGCAACGATGACAACGGGTACGGTCAGGAGAGCCAGCGTGAACGAGGACCAGAGGAGGCCCCCCGTTCCGAAGGTCGGGGTGGGAAGCCGTTCCGGATAAAACAGCTGGTCTATGCTGCCGCCAAGCATATACGCAAAGAAGCCGAGACCAAAAACACCGTACACAATCGAGGGAACGCCCGCGAGATTGTTAACGCAAATTCTCACCAGGGAAACCAGTCTGCCCTGCCTGGCATATTCCCTCAAATACAGGGCTGCCATCACGCCAAACGGAGCGACTGCCAAGGCCATGAGCACCGTCATCACGAACGTTCCGAATATGGCCGGCATTACGCCGCCCTCGGTGTTTGCTTCGCGCGGCTGTTCAGTCAGGAATTCCCACCAGCGTGACAGGTATATCCATGAGCGATCGAGAAACGTGAGATTGTTTGCCGGATAGAATCTCACCACATCCGACAGCTTGATCTTCTTTTCACGGCCGCCGGCGTCCGCCAGGGTAATGGTGCGGTTGGCATCTTTCTCCTTCATGGCCGCTGCTTCCGTAGACAATTCTTCGTACCGGGCCTCGAGTTTTTGTGCATCAGCCTCGAACTCCTCTCGTGCTTGCCGGTAGTCGGAGCTGTCCTCTCCGGATTTCAACGCCACTTTTCTGAGATTCAGCCGCCCTTTCTCGAGACGGTAGTTCACGGCTCCTATTTCGTCGCGTTCCAGTCCCCTTATATGTCCACGCCGTTCAACGGCCTCTTGATGTGCTTTCCGGAGCGCGGCCGGGGTTAGCGAATCCTTATCGAGGATATGTCCTTTGAGGTCCAACGATCGAATCGTGCCTATGAAAGGCCCCCATTCCATGCGTTCCACGAAAAACATATCCGCAGGAGTCCTGGTGCTCACTATTTCGTAGTCCGACACCCACCGGAAGTCCTGGTTGTAAAGATCGAAGTTTCCGGTTCGATACAGGTATCGTCTGACCAACCCGTGGGCGTCGGATATTCTCTCACGAACCTTCTCGTCCAATTTCTCCAAGATGTCCGGGCCCGGCTTGAACGTTTCCGATCGAAAAAGTTCGCCGGCTACCACGGAACCGTCGGCAAGAGTTACCACCTGCACGGGCTGGGGATAAAAGGTGAGAAGGCCGTTGTAGAGGATCAGGACGACAAAACCCACGATCATGAGCAGACCGATGATAAGCGCTCCGCCAAATCCCCACAGGAAAGGCTCGCCCCGTGACTTGAAATCCCAACTCGTCGACTTCGGTCGTTTGCCGGGAACTTCGGGCACACCGGCCTCCACTGATGTATCTTCCAGATCCGTGCGACCTCTTCTCCGACTGAGGTCCATATCTATCAGAGCTGCACCCTGAGGCTTTTCCGGTTTGGTCCATGGCTTTTCTTCAGAGTGGTGCCCATCGGGTTCGGTGAAAACAGACGAGGAATCCTTTTTCATCACAACTATCCTACAATTGTTGTGCACGTTTGCGAAAATGCGAGCGAACAAGCTCCGCGACGGTATTGATCAAGAAAGTCATGCCGAACAAAACCAGGGCCGTCAAAAAGAGCACCCGATAGAGGGATCCGTCCTTGGGCGCCTCGGGCATCTCCACAGCGATGTTCGCGGACAGGGCTCGCAAGCCGTTGAAGATGTTCCAGTCAATAATCGGTGTGTTGCCGGCCGCCATGACGACGATCATTGTCTCGCCCACAGCCCGGCCCATCCCGATCATGATGGCTGAGAAGACACCGCTGATTGCAGTGGGAAGCACGATCCATAGTGCTGTCTGCCACGGGGTGGCGCCGCAAGCAAGACTGGCAGACCGGAGATGCTCGGGCACTGAATTCAGGGCATCCTCCGCCAACGTGTAAATGATCGGGATGACGGCGAAACCCATGGCAAACCCTACGATGAGGGTATTGCGCTGAACGTACGTGCCGAGAAATCCACCCCTCGGGTCCAGGCCCGCAAATGCGAAGCATTGAGCCAAGAGATAGGACAAGCTCATTGTGACAATCGCCATGCACACCCACCGGACCAGATCCAGCAGGGCCGAATACGGCATCGGGAAGGTACGAAGGAAGGCATTCAATTTGTACCCGAACATCCTGGCGAAGGTCATGCTTACAACCACCGCCATTCCCGGCAGAATAAGGAGCGTCATGAAGGGAGCAGGGCTGCCCGAGTCCGCATTGAGCCATTTCGCAAAATTTCCCCCGAAAAACAGGTTCTCAAACAACGGACCTGCCAGGTAGGAAAGGTACATTGACGTGCCCACCACCGCGAACATGAGAAGGTGTTTGGGCAGCCCCTGAAACCGCAGCGCCCAGCGAGCCGGAAGCAACTGCCACACATACGCAGCGAAAATCAGGGACAGCGGAAGCCCGACGAAGGCAAGGATTATTGCGGCAAGCCAGGTTTCCACCAGAGGCGCCAGGACCAGTGCCGCCACAAAGCCGAGCACGACCGACGGGAGTGAGGCCATCACTTCCATGAGGGGCTTCACCTTGTCCCTGACTCGACCGGGCAAGAACTCCGACGTGTAGACCGCGGCCAACATCGCTATGGGAATTGCAAACAACAAGGAATAAAAAGTAGCTTTGATCGTGCCGAAAATTAAAGGAACCAGCGACAGCTTCGGTTCGAATGCATCGGTTGCACCCGTAGATTGCCAGGTATACGTCGGTTCCGGGTACCCCTCGTACCACACCTTGCCGAACAGGGTACGCAACGACGTTTCCGGATGAGGTATGGATACGTTCCAGATCGATGTCCGCCAGTCTTCTCCGATGGCAAGCACTCCGTCAAGCCGAGGAGCCAATACCAGAGCCTGTTGGGGTCGATGCTCGTCCGAGGCCAGTTGCAGAAGGGTCTTCTGGCTGGTGCCATGGCGCAGCCAGATGTCTCCAGCAGCATCACAGGTCGCGAACGTTTTTCCCCGCAGGCTTGCACTCAAACCCGTGACAGGGGAGCGATGGGCTGTGAAATCTCTGGTACGTACCAGTGAAAAGCCGTCAGAGGATGCGGCGCCCTTCTTTTCAAGCAAGAAATATATTCCCACGGATCCATCAGAAGCCCCGACCACAAGGGATCGATCCCCCAGAAGGAAACCCAGGGCAGTCAGCTTCACGCCTGGGGCCAACGCGTCCATCGTTTCTGCCAAAATGGGGTGATCCGGGTCGCGGGTGGCATACCGGTATATTTTCCCGCTCTCTTCAGCAAAATAGACTTCGTCTCCCATGTCTGTGACCAGAGCGTACCTGACTTCGGCACCGGCCGGCAAATGCGGCAAAAGTGCCTTGGATACGCGGGTAGTTACTTTCCTGGTAAAGAGATTCGACTTCGATTCGACAATATTCAGGAATGCACCCCCCTGGCTGTCAGCTGACGCGAGGAGCTTCTTGGGGCGCTCGCCGAAATCCACGAGGCGATAGCCCATTGCAACTATTGGAGCGGATTCCGACACCTGAAATCCTTCACCCAGTTCCAATTCCACGGAAGTCTTTCGGATCTGCTTGCCCGGAATGACTGAGAAGATTGCTGTTCCATCCGTACGGGAAACGTCGTCAAGTGGACGCAGTCCGTTCGGAATCTGGCTGGCGGGAAACACTTCACTCTTGAAGACAATTCTTCCTAATTGAGCGGTGCCGTCGGAAAAACCGAACGCCATGTTCGCAGGATCGAGGGTTTGAGAAAAAGCCGTAACGGTCTTGCCTTTGAGGTCAAAGGACTGCGTCTTCACCGGCGTGCCGGTTGCCGTATGCCAGGCGAAGACTGTCCCATCTTTTGCCACGGATGCGGCAATGGTTTTGTACTCGTCAATGCTCAGCCCAAGGATCGCCCCAGGCTTGCCCGGCCACGGGTAACTCAGGCGGGACTCCATCGATCCCCCCCGGAACAGGGGAATCACCTGGTAGACGAGAAACACCATAATGCCGAGGACGGCTCCTATCACGAGCATGCCACCAACGGAAATCACCCGGTCGGCAATCCGATCGGCGATCAGGACCCACCGCCGGGTTTTCTTGGGGCCTTTTCGTTCCGAACTCACCATTCTGTTCGCACCTCGCAACTTCTCCGAGACCCGGAGCAGAACCACGTGCGGGACGACCATTTCATCCCGCACAAAGTCTCGCCGCCTTCGCAGGGAACATACTACTACTTAATCCCCGCGCTTTTCATGTCTTCGTCGGCCAGCGCCTTCGATACGGGATAAAACCCGTCTTTGATGACAACGAGCTGCCCCTCTTTCGAGAAGACATACTTGATGAATTCGGTCATCAGAGGATCGAGGTTCTGTTGAGGTTTCTTGTTGAAGTAGATATACAGGAACCGGGCGAGGGGGTAATCGCCGGCATACGCGTTCTCTGCGTCGGCCTCGAAACATTTTCCTTCCTGAACCCCCAGGGGAACCGCTTTTACGTCTGCGGTCTTGTACCCGATCCCGGAGTACCCTATGGCATACTTATCCGAGGCGATTCCCTGTACCACGGCAGAGGAGCCTGGCTGCTCTTTCACCCCATCCTTGTAATCACCATGAAACAGGGCCACTTCTTTGAAAAATCCATAAGTGCCGGAAGCGGAATTGCGTCCATACAGCGAGATCGGTTTGTCCGCCCATTCGCCGGTCAGGCCCAGATCCCCCCACGTCTTCGCGTCCTTGGCTGCGCCTCCCTTTCGGGACTTTGAGAAGATCGCGTCAAGTTGTTTGAGAGTGAGGCACTTGATCGGATTGTCTTTGTGTACGAAGACTGCCAGGGAGTCCACGGCAGTTCGTATGACCGACGGCTTGTACCCGAACTTTTTCTCGAAATCGTCTATCTCTTTGGATTTCATCTCTCGTGACATGGGGCCGAATTGCGCAGTGCCCTCGATGAGAGCCGGAGGCGCAGTGGACGATCCCTTGCCCTCGATCGCGATCTTGACGGCCGGATAAGTAGCCTTGAACCCTTCTGACCACAAGGTCATGAGGTTGTTGAGCGTGTCCGAGCCGATCGACTTGAGATTTCCGGAAATGCCGCTCACTGGCTTATATGCTGGCAGCTGCGCATCCACCTCCATCGCAAAAGCACCGCCCGACACACACAGCCCGATACAAACGGCCAACAGAATTTTTTTCAACACTTCCCACCTCCTAAGTACAGGTTTTCTTACATCAGGTCGCACATTTTTGTCGGAGCAGATTGCTTCGCCCGCAATGACACCGCTCGGGCCTGTCATTGCGAGGAGCGCAGCGACGCAGCAATCCCTCTTCGTCATGAAATCCGGCACCGAACTTACGAAAAGAGATACTAAGTGCTCGACGTAACTCCTCAAAATATTCAGATTCACCATACAATGAGACAGAATTGTTAAGAAAGTGTGAGGCGAAGAATAGAAAATGATGAAATGCAAGTGCCGGCAAGCTACTGAATGGTCTGTTTCATCGGCCTTTATTTGCGTCGGAAGTACTCGTACAGGTCGTCAAAGATTGCACTGCCGCGCTCAAACCGCGTTTCGTCCGACTTGTGAGCCGATGCCAGTCCATTCATGAGTCCTCCGATTCCCGCGGTTTCGGGTTTCTTGAATTTTGAGTCTTTGAAGTCCAGATCGTGAATTATCTTGCCCACCTCCGTCAGTGCTTGATCCGCCGAAAAGAACTGCTTCACGAGGGCTTCGAAAGAGCAGAGGTCTCCCTCGTGGGTGAATTCCCCCTCGAACATGTCGAAACGCAATTCCCCAATCCTGGATCTGTACCCCTTTCCGGTAATAAACTTGAATTGTGCATCAGGGTCGATGAATCGGCGGATAAGCCAGGCACAGGCTATACGATCCACGAAAACGCCCTTCCGAGTCACCCATGTTCGTCCTCGCAACTCTGAGAGATCAGACTTTTTCGATTCGCTCTTGGCAGGTTCACTTTTTTTGTGCGCCTCTTTCAGGCGAGACTCCAGATGTTCGATCGTTGTCTCCGCAGGCTCACGTCCCGGCGCTCCGAAGAAGTCGATGGCAGACACGGATGAAAACCTTTTTCTCAAACGATGAAGGGTCGCCTCGAGCCCGGCTTTGTCTTCATCGGTAATCGCAGCCGCGTTTGAAGGTACGAAATCCACGAGGGCCTTCGCTTCCTCGGTAATTTGGGCGTAATCGGCGTCTCTGGCAGCCTGAAACATGGCTTCAATCTGCTCGTCGGTCAGTCCCTCAATAAAGTTCGCGGCACAGATCGACGCTTCCCCTCCTCCCTGAACGATCTCTCGCAAGAGCCACTGGAAATCCTCAAGCGTTTCTTCATTCTTGGAAATGATATACACGGAGTTCTTGATGGCCACTGCACCCAAACTCTGGAGCCTTCGCCAGATCTTCACCCTGAAATACGCGGGCCTGATGGGAATCTGGTGGATGAGGATCAACCATTTGGAATCCGTACATTCGGCCATCGAAGCATCCTCCACATAACGCTTGACACTATTATGATACATACGTATCATAAGTCAAGAGGTAAAACGCGAACTTCGGGCGATACCAAAAAGAAAAGGCAGTGCGTTGGAAGAAACGAACAGGGTGACGGATCTTGATAAAGAAAACCTCTGCTCAGGCATGCCCAGACATGCTCCTTCTTTTAGAGAAGCGTTCCGAGTCTGGGTCAACGTCGCGCTCAACAGTTTTGGAGGCCCAGCCGGCCAGATAGCAGTCATGCACAGATATGTGGTGGAAGAAAAACGCTGGATAAGCGAGAGCCGCTTTCTCCACGCACTGAATTACTGCATGCTTCTTCCCGGTCCGGAAGCTCAGCAACTCGCGATCTACATCGGTTGGCTGCTGCATAAAATTCCGGGAGGGATCGTAGCAGGGACGCTCTTTGTCATTCCAGGCTTCATTGCAATGTTGATCTTGAGCATCCTGTATGCCGGTTATCAGAATCTGAGCGCGGTCCAGTGGCTGTTCTTCGGCCTGAAACCGGCGGTTCTGGCCGTTGTTATAGAGGCTGTCGTGCGCATTGGGAGCAGAGTGTTGAACAACCGGCTCACGGTGGCGCTGGCGGCGCTGTCCTTTGCCGGAATCTTCTTTTTTAGTGTGCCGTTCCCGCTCATCGTCATTTTGGCCGGCGTCATCGGCTATGCGGGGGGACGTATCAACCCCAAGCTTTTTGCAGGGAGTCAGGGCCATTCAGGGAAGGCCGACCCCTGCGATTCTGCGCTTGTGGATTCGATGCTGGAGCAGCAGACTCTGGAACACACGCGGCCTTCCGGGAGAAGAGCCTTCGTCGTGGCAATCTGCTGGTCAATCCTGTGGTTCGGACCCATAGCGCTTATTCTGGCGTTCAGTGGATCGCACAGCATCTATTTCAGTGAGGCGGTATTCTTCACCAAGACTGCTGTTGTGACTTTCGGAGGGGCCTATGCCGTTTTGGCGTACGTAGCCCAGCAAGCAGTCGAAAAGTACGCGTGGCTCACCCCAGGAGAGATGGTGGACGGGCTGGGACTTGCAGAGACCACCCCCGGACCTCTTATTCTGGTCTTGCCGTTCGTCGGGTTCCTGGCAGCATTTCGCGACCCCGGAGTTCTCAATCCGATGGTTGCTGGGACTCTTGGAGCAATGGTGACGACCTGGGCCACGTTCGTCCCCTGTTTCCTCTGGGTCCTTGTGGGAGGACCGTATGTTGAATCGTTGAGGGGAAACAGGTCTCTGAACACGGCTATGTCTTCCATAACGGCTGCTATTGTAGGGGTTGTTCTCAACCTGGCCGTGTGGTTCGCTCTGCACACCGTGTTTGGTTCTGTTCGGGATGTTCATGTTCTTGGTGGCCGTGTGCAGATTCCTGTTTGGAATACCATCAACATCCCGTCACTACTCATAGCCTTCTTTGCCATGTCCGCGATTTTCCGGTTCAAAGTAAGCGTCATCAAGACCATAGGATGCAGTGCGGGACTGGGAGTACTGTATCATCTGGTTCGGTGGACCCTGTTTCAATAACGTTCCTATCGATCCACGGCCAGAAATAGGTGGAAATATGGTCAGGCCCTGTAAAACGCTAGTGTGGTGTCCCACAAATAGCTTTCACATCGCTGATCGGGCCAGCACGCGAATCAGTGTCATTGCGAGGAGCGACGCGACGAAGCAATCTCCAGCCCATATACTGCCGCTACGCGAGATTGCTTCGCTGCGCTCGCAATGACAAAGCTGGGCTCCATTGCTCAATGAAAACTTCGGGAGAGGTACGGATGGCCGGTTAGGTAAGTTTTTTGAGGGACGGAACACTAGCAAGAATATTGGCGCTGCATGTACGGCTCCTTCAAAGCCCTGCGTACCGGAGCAATGGGCAAAGCGTGAACTGTCTGCAGCCAATCAGTTCGGGATCAACCCCGATCGGGTGCTCGATCCTGTTGTCGCGGTCAGGGTCTTGCCCACTGTTGAGTTTTAGCGGACCGCCATAGTCCTTTGGCGGTGTACTCCATAGGAGGTTCAAGCCGATGAAAAAGGCATGTATATGTTTCCTGGGACTCTTCATAATCGCAGGCATTTTGGCCCCGGTCTCTTTTGAGAAGAGTGCGGCGCAAGCCCAACAGCAGCCCGTGGCGGAACAGAGAAAATTCGTATCCAAATCCAAGGACTTTCCCCAGGGAACGGCCACCCCGTCAGCCGAGTGCGGTGAGTGCCATCAGGCAATCTACCGGGAGTATGCCTTCGGATTCGGATCGGATATTGCCTATAAGCCGATGGCTTATAAGGATCCGAAAGAACAATTGCTCTCGCTTCCGGGAAGAGTACTGACTGCCGGTTCGGCACACTCGTTCGCGGGAAACGATCCCTGGCCTGTGCACGCTCGCGACATTGAGACCGGAGGGAAGTCGTGTAACGTTTGCCATTATCCCGAACCTTTTGATATTCCCGATTTGGACAAGCCGGAGATAGAGCGCCCCAAGGCGCGGCCTCAAGGCAAAGAAGCACTGGGAATCACCTGCGCCAGTTGCCATCTCACCCCGGACGGGAAGATTCGAGGACCCTACGGAGCTGACGCTCCACATGAAACCGTTAAGGAACCAAGGATAAAGACTGCAGCTATGTGCGCGCATTGCCACTCCGTTGGAAAACGTGTGGTTGCCAAACAGACCCAGACTTATCTTGAATGGCGTGATGATTTTCATAAAGCAGGTTTGGGTTCCCAGCAGTGCCAGGACTGCCACATGCCCGGAACTCTTCGGAAGTCAGCCGAGAACGAAGATGTGCCAGTCAGAGCGATCGCGCGACACTTGTGGACGGGCGGACATTCTCCTCAACGGTTATCGGGCGCATTAAGCCTGGTCATTGTGGCGCAGGGGGAATCAACTGCCCGACGTCAATTACATTTATGCACTGACGACAATTACACTTGTGCATGTTGATGGTTGATATCCAGGTCGGGTATTGGCGACCTGGTCCGGTACTCTAATCCTCCTTGTCGACCTGTGGCTTGTTCCCTTGGCTGAG
>DATHCX010000238.1:0-23835 GCA_035319325.1 Desulfomonilaceae bacterium | reverse complement strand
TTGAGAAAGAATGTGACCGTCATTGCGAGGGCGTAAGCCAGTGGCAATCTCCTGACCGTTAAGAACAGATTGCTTCGTCGTTTCACTCCTCGCAATGACACTGGTTCTGTGAACCGATTCTTTGGCAAAGGCATAATTCCGTTGTAAGAAGTTCCTCCCCGATTTCAAGTCCTTGAAAACGCATTGCTTTCAGTCACTCGGGGGAACTGCCTGGCCTCTGTCATTGCGAGGAGGGAAACGACGAAGCAATCTCGGCACTCAAAGGAGGAGATTGCTGGGCTCGCAGTGACATCCTCTTCCCACCCATAACTGAATGGATACCCGCGCGTACTGATTTGAAAGCCTTCGGGGAAACCGCGAGGTCCAGGTATCCCCGAGCACATGAAAAGCCCGTCAGTAGGAATTTCTCTTCAACACGGTTTCGATTTCGTGAACCTTCGCCCCAAGTTCCAGCAAGTATGCCTTCTGTGAAGTGACGATCTCCTCCAAATCCCTGAGTCTCTTCGTCAATCCGGATGTATCTCTGCCACCTTCCATCGGTTGCTGCTGCTGAGTCTTCATGGATGCCAGGACCTTGCGGTCGTTATCAGCGGCGTTTTTCAAGGCGGCCAGGCCCTGCTCGAGCGGCGCCATTTGGCCTTTCAACTCTGCAATCGCCATCTCTTTCACTTTGGGCAGCGTATTCTTCACGGCGGTTACGATTTTCTGATTGTTGTCAGCGGCCTCTTTTCGTATGTCCGTCAGACCCTTGGTGACATCTTCAACGCTCTTGGAGACCGCTGCGAGAGTTTTCTTGGTGGCGGCAAGTTCTTTGCTCAGTTGCTTTGATTCACGACCTTCGGCATCCGCCTTCTTTTGAGCCTCCAGGGCGGTCAGTTCGAGGCTCTTCATCTTCTTTGCCACGACATCGCGGTCTTTTTGCGCGTCCTGGGCCCAATCCCGGAATTCTTCCAACTTGCTGTTTACCGGGTCCAGCTTCGTTTTGAGAACCTGGGAAATCTTTTCTTGCTGATCTTCGATTCGTTGGATATCAGCACTAAAGTCCTTGGGCGGAGAAAATTTTCCGGCGAATTCCCGCAAGTCCTTCTCCTGCTTTTGCATGTTTTTTTCGAGATCGGCTATTTTCTGTTTCAGATCGGCTGTTTCTTCGGCACAACCGAACAGGGCAACCACCGCCGCAATCAGTATCAGAGACATAAAAGTGCGTTGGGGGCTCATGGGAAAACCTCCCGGCCGTTTAGTGGGATTGCATTGTATCAAATCACGAATGAAAAGCAAGTATTAACCGCAAAATTCCGTACCTTAAATGAGCCTTTAGCTTCTGAGAGCCTGCGGTGAAAGGATTTTTCCGTGTTCTCACCTTTTTGGTGTACAAACGAATATGCAAAAAGGTGCTTCGCACCGGGGCCGCGACCGATCGTGCTCCATCAAGCGTGGGCGCTGCCCGGCATGCCTGCGCTCAGAACAGCATGGCCTGACTCAGCTGGGGAGGCAACCTTATCTCCTGGAGCCCGTCACTTTATGAGACGGACAGTGGTATCAGCATGCTCCCTGGATGGAACTCGTTTCGCCTCCGCGTTCATATCCTTCAATCCCACTCTGGCACAGGACTCCTGAACGCAGGGGGCGTTGACACCGGTCCCGGCGTGTGCTAGAGATTTTTCCGTTCGTGCAGCGGAAGCAGATCCAGGGCCGATAACAATCGATCCAACCGCCTCGTCGTACTTATTGATACCCGTGAACCTTATGGCCCGTGTCTTGTCTTTTGAGATGAGGTTGTCTGCTTCTGACAGAGTCAGCATACGGACGAACCAACGGGATTGCTTGTTTGTCTCTGCGGTAGATTACGAGGGGAATCAATATGTTTGGCGGTATTGCAAGAAGAATTTTCGGAAGTAAGAACGAACGAGACCTGAAAAAGCTGGATCCCATTATCCGATCGATCAATGAATGTGAAGAGGCAATGAAGGCCCTTTCAGACGAACAGATGAGGGCCAAAACGGATGAATTCAGAGCTCGTGTCGATGAGGGCGAATCGTTGGACGATCTCCTCCCCGAGGCTTTTGCCCTTGTTCGGGAGGCTTCCATCCGAACTCTGGGAATGCGGCACTTCGACGTCCAGCTTATCGGTGGATTGGTTCTGCACCAGGGCAAGATTGCAGAAATGAAAACGGGCGAAGGAAAGACTCTCGCGGCAACCCTGCCCGTGTACTTGAACAGCGTCAGCGGTAACGGCGTTCACGTGGTAACGGTGAATGACTACCTCGCTCAACGTGATGCAGAGTGGATGGGGGCAATCTACCGGTTTCTGGGATTGACCGTCGGCGTGATTGTTCACGATCTCGACGACGACGAACGGAGGATAGCCTATAATTCAGACGTAACCTATGGAACAAACAATGAATTCGGTTTCGATTACCTCCGGGACAATATGAAATTCTCCCTGAGCGATTATGTTCAGCGAGAACTGAATTACGCCATAGTGGACGAGGTGGACAGCATACTCATAGACGAGGCGAGAACGCCGCTGATCATTTCCGGACCAACTCACGAAAATACTGATAAATATTATAAGATTAACCGGATAATTCCCGGACTGCAGAAAGAACAGCATTACACTATCGACGAAAAGGCCCGCAGCGTAGTTCTTACGGAAGAGGGCGTCGCTAAAGTCGAAAAATCTCTGACTGTTACTAATCTGTTCGATCCTTCGCAGATAGAGACACTTCATCACGTGAATCAGGCTCTTAAATCCCATACGCTGTTCAAGAAAGATGTCGACTACATCGTGAAAGACGGGCAGGTAATCATAGTCGATGAGTTTACCGGCCGCCTCATGCCCGGCAGGCGGTATTCCGATGGACTGCACCAGGCTTTGGAAGCCAAAGAGGGCGTCAAGATAGAAAATGAGAACCAGACCCTTGCCACTATCACGTTTCAAAACTATTTCCGCATGTACAACAAACTGGCAGGAATGACCGGAACAGCGGACACCGAAGCTGCAGAATTCAAGAAGATCTATAATCTGGACGTCGTAGTGATACCGACGAATGTGCCTATGGTCAGGAACGACACCTCCGATCTTATCTACAAGACGGAGGGAGAAAAATTCGATGCCGTGGTGGAAGAGATAAAGGACTTGCACAAGCGAGGGCAGCCGGTCCTGGTGGGCACCATTTCCATCGAGAAATCGGAGCACCTTGCCAGGCGTCTCAAGAAGCTCGGCATTCCCCACAACATCCTGAACGCAAAAAATCACGCACTGGAAGCGGAAATCGTCGCCCAAGCGGGAAGATACAAAGGAGTGACTATTTCCACGAATATGGCGGGCCGTGGAACGGACATCATTCTCGGCGGCAATCCGCTTTTCCTGGCACGCGCGAGATCCAAGAAGCAGGAGAATACGGAAGAATTCAAGGCTGCGGTGGAAGAATTCAAACGACAGTGCGAACTGGAAAAGCAGAAAGTCATCGAAGCCGGCGGGCTCCACATCCTTGGAACGGAGCGTCACGAGTCCAGGCGAATCGACAACCAGTTGCGCGGGCGTTCCGGGCGTCAGGGAGACCCGGGTTCCAGCCGGTTTTATCTGAGCCTGGAAGACGATCTGATGCGAATTTTCGGCGGCGAACGTGTCAAGATGATCATGGAGCGTGTGGGCATGCAAGAGGGCGAGCCCATTGAACACAAATACACCACCAGGGCCATCGAAAACGCCCAAAAGAAGGTGGAAGGCCACAATTTCGACATTCGGAAACACCTCCTGGAATTTGACGACGTGATGAACAAACAGCGGGAGGTCGTCTATGCTCAGCGGCGCTTCATTCTTGGCGGAGAAGAGCTCAAGGACAACATCCAGGACATGATCGAAGATATCGTGGAGGACCTTGTCGGTCGTTTTACCGACGAACGGACGCATTTCGATGATTGGGATCTGAATGCTCTCGCTGAGGGTCTCTATGGGCAGTTCGGCGTTCGTTTTCGGTTCGACGGTCTGTCCGAGACCGAAAGGACCCTCGATGGCGTCAAGGAATACATTCTCGCCGAAGTTCACAAGGCATACGACAAGAAAGAGGCCGAGGTCACTCCCGGTATCATGCGGGAGCTGGAAAAATACGTGATGCTCCAGGCCGTTGACAACCAGTGGAAAGACCACCTGCTCAGCATGGATCACCTGAAAGACGGCATCGGCCTGCGCGGATACGCACAGCGCGACCCTCTGAAAGAGTACCAGAAGGAGGGATACGAAATCTTCCTCGACATGAGTCATCGCATCAAAGAAGAAACCGTGAGAAATCTCTTTCTGGTGCGGATCGCCGGGAACGAGGAAATGGAGGAACTGAGCGCCCAACGCGAACAGGACATGCAACTGTCGTACGGTGATTCACCTGGAGGCGGAGACGGCAAGCCCAAGACCGTCAGACGGCAGGCAGACAAGATAGGCAGAAATGATCCTTGCCCGTGCGGATCAGGCAAGAAATACAAGAAATGTTGTGGAAAAGCAGCATGACACCATTCGGTTTCTGCGGCAAACCGGCAACATCCTGTAGTGCCGGGAACCGATGTTCGGTTTTGGCCCTATTCTGAGCGGAGGTACACGAAAATTTTTTCCTATCAACGCGATCATTTTGTTGCAACTACGGATCTGGTTCTGCCCTTCATAGATGATATCAGCGGAACTATTCGGGGATATAGAATCTTTACCGCGTGCCGGACGGTAAGAGGCAAGATATTCCGTCTGGAGGATCATCTCGACAGATTGTACTATTCCGCTTCTGCGATTCACATGCTTCCCCCCATGGACAGAGATCGGCTTCGAGACCTTCTTGCCGAGGTGGTTCAAAAGAATCGGGAAGGCGGATTCAGCGACGATCTGTTGATAGACGTCATATTCAGCGGAGGCCTTGCAGGATCGACAATGATGCAATCAGGGCAGGGGGCCCATCTGTACGTCGCGGTTCAGGAGCTCGTGCCTCCCCCCCCGGAAGCGTACGAACAGGGAGTTGCCTTGGCGACCTTCGTTCATCAGAGACTGTGCCCCGACGTGAAGCTCCTCAGCTATATTGGTGCGATTCTTGCGCACCAGACGGTCGTGACAGGTCACGATGCCTATGATGCGGTATTTGTGTGCCCTCCGGACGGCAAGATTATTCTGGAAGGCTCCACCTTCACCGTTTTTTTCGTGAACCGGGAAGGTGAAATTTTGACGCCCCCTCTTGACGGCCGGATACTGGACAGCATTACTCGTCGAGTAGTATTGGAGGTGGTTTCCGGGAACGGCAGTCTGACCATCAGGGAAGCTCCAGTCCATTTGAACGAGCTTCCCCGGTTTTCGGAGGCGTTTCTTGCGTCCACTACTCGGAACGTGGTTCCCGTGATCCGTATCGACGGGGAAGTGGTGGGCAGCGGTGTACCCGGCCCGGTGACCAGAAGAGTCATGAAATTGGTGGACGACTATATCAGGGGATATTGAGTAGATTCTCTATTCTGAACAACCGGATGCTCTGACGCACTGCTCCGTGATTCATGATTGTACTCTCTAATTAACATTTTGTGCACTATAGTCAATCGTCAAACGAAATCCAACAATTCCCTTGACAGGAGACGGGCATTACACTATGGTGAACCCGTGTATTCTCGTTCAAAACCACATCTTTCCGAAATCGTTCTCAATACGGGCAATGCTCTTGCATCAATCAACAGGAGGAAAAGCGGTGAGCGTTCCAAACAAGATTCAGACGTGGCAAATGGTAAGCGGCCCCACGTATGACAAGGAGGCCAAGAAGGTTACAGCTCCGGGAGTATTGGAAAAAACGGAAATCCCTGTTCCTGAATTGAGTACAGGCGAAGTCCTCGTGAAAATAGCCGGGTGTGGTGTGTGCCACACCGACATGTCGTACTTCTACGACGGCGTGCCCACTGTGACGAAACCGCCTCTGACACTGGGACACGAAATATCGGGAACCGTCATTGCGGCAGGTTCCGGTGCAGAATCGTGGATCGGCAAGCACGTGATCGTTCCCGCTGTCATGCCGTGCAATGGGTGCGCCATCTGCGCTCAAGGACGCAACAACCGGTGCCTTGCTCAGAAAATGCCCGGTAATTCGCTGGGGATTTACGGAGGCTTTTCGGACCATATTCCCGTTCCGGCGGAGGACTTGTGCGTGATCGACGATTTGAAGGGCCGACCCTTGGAAAACTATGCCGTCATCGCGGATGCGGCCACCACTCCCTATCAAGCGGCCATGCGTGCGGACCTCAAAGAAGGAGATCCGGTTCTGATCACCGGCATAACCGGTGGGGTGGGAGTGTACATGGCCCAGGTGGCCAAGGCACTCGGAGCAAAACCCATAGTGGGCATGGCGAGGCATGAAGAAAAACTCAAGAGGGCGCTCGCTCTCGGTGCGGATTACGTCATTAACACTAAGGACAAGGACTTCAAGGCCATACAGGAAGAATTCAGAGGAATCGCAAAACAGGCGGGTGCGAAGCACAATGTCGGATGGAAGATATTCGAGTGCACCGGAGTCGGTTCCGCTCAGGACATAGCGTTGGGTCTCCTTGGCTTTGTCGGGAAACTCGTGATTGTGGGATTCGGCATGCAGAAGAACTCGTACAGCATGTCACGTCTCATGGCATTTGATGCGGATATTATCGGAACCTGGGGATGCCTACCGAAGTACTATCCCAAAGTTCTCGAAATGGTTCAGTCAGGTAAAATTCAGATCGATCCCTTGCTGGAAACCCGTCCGATGTCGTCTATCAAGCAGGCCTTCCAGGAGGCTCACAGCGGCGGTCTGACCAAACGAATCGTGCTGACGCCGGATTTCTGAATCGAGCAAGGATAGTGTCCGGCAAATAGCTTTCAAATCGCTGATCTGACCACCACGCGAATCAGTGTCATTGCGAGGAGCGACGCGACGAAGCAATCTCCAGCCCATATACTGCAATTACGCGAGATTGCTTCGCTGCGCTCGCAAAGACAAAGCCGGGCTCCACAGCTCAATGAAGACTTCGGGAGGTCCCTGGCAGGTTTGGGGAAAGAAAAAAACAACCGAGTGGCAGAGCAGACCTGAAACAGACTCGCTTTTTTACAGGTAACTCGATTCTGGGCACAGGCTGGGGTCACTCCTTCGCTGCGGAGTACGCAGAGCCGCCTCATCACTTCTCTCCGGAGAGTCCCCAGCCCTCACATCTCATAAATCTTGTGGCGAATGCGTACGAGGTGTGGACAAAGACAAACCCCCTGTCATCGGACTGATTCAGGGGGTTTGTTGGTTCCGGAGCGTCGACTTCCGTTATTCGGGCTTGCGAGCCAGGGCAATGCGGTAAATGTCGAAAAGATCATGCAGTTCGATATCTGCGAATCCTGCTCTCGTGAGATTCGATTCTATTTCTTCACGCGTTTCGTACACGTCGCATACCTCTCCCCGCGAAGCAAACAATCCCACGAGGCCGCCGGGCTTGAGGAAGTTGAACATGCAGGAATAGATGGACGGACGCAAGTGCGGTTTCACGTGAGGAATCATGAATGAACTGATAACTTTATCGAACTGTCCGGAGGGAGAATAGTCTTCGACGGATGTTGTATACAGACGAGTATTGCGAAGGCCGTTCTTCAGGACTTTTTCTTCGGCCAGTTCGATCATGTCTGGGGAAAGGTCAATTCCCACGACTTCGATTGCTTTCAATGCAGCAACCACGGTTGCGGATCCGGTACCACAGCCGACGTCCAAAACTCGGTCGTTTTCCGTCACTGTCAAGTCGATGAGACGACTAAGGCCCTTCTTGTAGCCTGGATCCATCGCCCACTGAAGATCATAGCTCTTGCGGCGATACTTGTAGTAGAGTTGGATGGCTCTTTCCGACGGCATCAGCTTCACCACGGTGGTACCCTGAATGTAAGCAGTTCTCAGGGCTCTGATCACCGGGCGTAAAAGTTTTCGGAATGGAGCATTATCCTCACTCACCATGGTTCCGTTCATTTACATACCCCCTGGGTAGAAGTTGCTCAAGCAAATAGACACGCCACCTTATTGTACCCGCGAAAAATACGCAAGGGAAAAACCGCTTCTAAATTGTCGCCGTGGCTGAAACAGCCGTTATTTTTGTCGAATGCAGACACTGTTGCGCATGTTCGATCCCTCCGGAGATGATCATACCTATTGCATTGCACCCCGTGCTTATCAGTTCTTTCTTGATCTGTTCTTCGTCGGTGTCAAATGGCATAAGTACAAACTCTTCGGGGGTCACACCCGCCGGCGGCCTGCCTATTCCGAGCCTGATTCTTATGAAATCGCGAAAGCGCAAAGAATCTGCGATGGATCGGACTCCGCGGTGACCGCCATCGCCGCCTCCGATTTTTATCCGCACTTTGCCGGGAGTCAGATCCAAGTCATCGTGGATCACGATCATTCGAGCGGGATCCGAATTAAGACGATCCAAAGCCGGCCACGCTGCGCTTCCGCTACGGTTCATATATGTCTGCGGCTTGAGAAGGCACACCTTCTCACCCTCCACTTCAACTTCGCATACCAGGTTCTTTTCCCGATTTATGCTCCACCCGGATGCTCCGGCAAGGTGATCGACGACCATGAACCCAAGATTGTGCCTGTGGCGTTCGTAGTTTCTGCCTGGATTTCCGAGCCCAACAATTAATCTCTGTTTACCCGCAGAAAAACCGCGCACCTTTCAATTTCTCCTTAATTCTGGTACAAAATTTTTATGCGCGCAAACAGCCGCAACTGTCAAGCGATCGCATCCCGCTGCACATAATGTAAGACAACCGCTTGGAATGTGCATCACTACGAAATGTGAAACAGCACGGTGAATCCTGAAGCATTCAAAAAACAGGTGGCCAGAGCCTTGGATGATCTTCCCGAAGAGTTTCGCAGGAAGATGGAAAACGTCGAGGTCCTTGTGGAGGATTTCGCCGACCGGGAAATGCTGGATTCTGTAGGGATAGAATCGCCGTGGGAATTACTCGGACTGTACGTGGGAGTGCCTCTACCGCAACAAAGCGTTTTCGCCATGACATTGCTCCCGGAACGTGTATATCTGTTTCGGAGGCCGATCCTCAGGGCGGCCGGATACAGCTTGAGTCGGGTGGTGGAGACGGTGCGAGAAGTCGTGATTCACGAGATCGGGCACCATTTCGGATTCGATGATGAAGAACTCGACCGCATGATGGGAGACGAATGAAAGAGCCCATTCCGGTGGAATTCGAACGGAAGAAACGGAGACGGGAACTTATCGTCGCTCTTTTCGCGGCGATTGTAGTGGGCATCATCTTCTACGCGGAATCTGAAATCGCCAGGTCGGCCGAAGAAATCCCCTTTGCGGGTCATCTCCTTCTCTTTGGGCTGTTGACCGTAGTAACGCTTCTGCTGATCCTGATCGTTTTTTTTCTCATTCGCAATTTATTCAAACTCATTTTTGAGCGACGTCGTCGCGTTCTGGGCTCGCACCTAAAAACCCGTCTCACTCTAGCTTTCGTCGCTCTAACCCTTGTGCCCACTGTTGTTCTTTTCATAGCCAGCGCGGGTGTACTGCATACCACTATCGAGAGCTGGTTCACGGCTCAAGTGGAGGAATCGCTCCAGTCCTCCCTGGTGGTGGCGCAAGCCTTTTATCAGAACGCGTCTGAAAAGGTGCTCAACACGGGAACGAGACTGGCAACCATCATCGCGTCCGATTCGTTATTGGACGCTTCCGCAGCCAATGCACTAGCGGATTCCCTCGAATCCTGGCGTCGGACCGACGGCATAAGCTCGATTCAATTGTACTATCAGGACGGATCGGTCCCTCTCCTGTTGAAAGACCCGGCCCTCAAAGAGGTCCCCATTCCTCCTCCTGTTCCGAGTTTTCTCAAGATTGCGTTTCAAGGGGAAAAGACATCCAAGATCATACCTGTGGACGGCGGCGGGGACCTGATCAGCGGGATCGTACCCGTGCGATCGAAGAATTCCGGGACCGTTGTTGCGGCGATGGTAATTGATTATTACATCCCCACGTCTTTGGCAGGGAGGCTCTTCTCCATATCCAGCGCTTTCGGCGACTACCAGGAATCCAAGAGAATGAAGGGACCGGTGAAAACGATCTACGTCCTCATTCTCCTCATGGTCGCTCTCCTCGCTATTTTTATCGGCTTCTGGTTTGGGATCACCATGGCTCGGGATATTACCGATCCGATTCTGGGGCTCGCTGAGGGCACAGACAAAATAGCCGCGGGCGACCTCGAAGTGTACATCGAGCCCGCCGCAGACGACGAACTGGGCGTGCTCGTGCGGTCGTTCAATAAGATGACCGCGGATCTCAGGAAAGCCCGCGACGAGTTGGTCAAGGTCAATATCGACCTGGAAAATCGCCGAACGTACATGGAAACGGTCCTGAAAAATGTCGCCGCAGGAGTACTCTCCCTGGATTCGGAGGGGATGGTCACCACGATGAACAACTCAGCCCGCCGTTTGCTGGGCATTGCCGAACACAATCCGGTTGGCAAGCCATTCCTGGAAGTTCTCCCTGAAGTGTCCGCATCTGCAGTGGGAGAAATAGTGGATGACCTGCGCAATGCACCGGAAGCAGTGGAGCGCCAGATTACCATTTCTTTTCCGGAACGATCCATTTCTCTGCTGTGCTTCGGCAACGGATTGCGGGACGATGAAGGCCGCGATCTGGGTTTGGTGCTCGTGTTCGAAGACATGACCTACCTGGTGAGGGCGCAGCGAATGGCCGCATGGCGAGAGGTGGCCCGCAGGATCGCCCACGAAATAAAGAATCCGCTGACTCCCATTCAGCTCAACGCACAACGATTGAGACGCAAGTACTCGGCGATACTGGCGGACGATTCGGCAGTACTGGACAATTGCACCCGTACGATTATCGACCAGGTCGAGCAGCTCAAGACGATGGTGAACGAATTCTCCAAGTTTGCGCGGATGCCTTCGGCCAATCCTGTGCCGAACAACGTGAACACCATGATTCGGGAAGTACTGGATCTGTATGTTCAGGGAAACGACCGTGTACGGTTCGAATTCGAATCCGATGATTCCATTCCGCTCTTGGACCTGGACAAGGAACAGATCAAGCGGGCAATGGTAAACCTGTTGGAAAATGCTGTCGCTGCGACAGACACGAACGGCCGAGTGGGAATCAAGACAAAATTTGACAGGGTACTCTCCATAGCCTCCATCGAGGTCGCGGACAATGGTGCGGGAGTCGACCCGCGCGACATGGATCGCCTGTTTGAGCCGTACTTTTCACGGAAACCCGGAGGAACAGGCCTTGGGCTCACCATCGTGAGCACCATTGTTTCCGACCACAACGGTTTCATACGGGTGAAGGCGAATCCGGGCGGGGGAGCGCGATTTATTGTGGAACTCCCTGTCCCCAAACGATAGCGAGAAATGTCTGAGACGCACGACGCCATCACGAGAGCCGGCAAGATAATCAGGTCAGGTGGTGTTGTTCTTGTTCCCACTGAAACTTTTTACGCTTTGGCAGCCGATCCGTTTCGGGAAAAGGCTGTCGCGCGGATTTTTCGCATAAAATGTCGAGATGAGAAAAAACCGCTTCCGTTGATCGCGTCCCGCAGATCGGTCGCAGAACCCCTGATTCACAACCCGGGCAAGACGGCGCTGCTTCTCATGGATGGCTTCTGGCCCGGAAGTCTCACCATGGTTTTCGATCCTGCTGTGGACGTTCCCAAGTGGCTGAAAGGACCCGGGGGCAAGATCGGGGTAAGGGTTCCGCCTGATTGCCCGGCACGAGATCTCGCTGAAGAATCCGGCGGCTGGATCACGGCCACGAGCGCGAATCTGTCCGGCGGTCCGGATCCCCAGGAGATCGCATCCATAGCGAGGCAAGTTGTGGCCGCCGTTGACGCCGTGATTGACCTGGGACCCACTCCCGGCGGCGCCCCCTCGACAGTAGTGGAACTCCTGAATTCGGACATCCGCATCATTCGCCACGGAGCTGTCACGGAATCCGCACTGCGTGAACTGGTCGGTGCCCATCTTACCTGAAGTGTCCATTCAGTTACGAGCGGGAAGAGGCTGTCATTGCGAGCGCAGCGAAGCAATCTCCGCCTTTCAGTATCGAGATTGCTTCGTCGTTTCACTCCTCGCAATGACAGAGGTTAGGCACTTCCCCCGAGTAACTGGATGATTACATCTGAACGGTTTTTGATGTTGACAGGGACGGTGCCGAACGGTATTCTAATGTTTTACCTTATTCTGGCCGGGAGTAGGACAGTGAAAGGCCGCATTGAAATCGATAGAGAGCGGTGCAAAGGATGTGGTCTGTGCATCGTCGTTTGCCCCAAAAAACAGATCGAGATCTCCGACACGCTGAATACGAAAGGGTACTATCCCGCAACGTTTCAGGAAGCTGAAGGTAGCGATGCTGAAATAAAGAAATGCACCGGATGCGCACTCTGTGCCGTCACGTGCCCTGATATCGCCATAGAAGTGTACCGTCAGGAAAAAGACCAAGCAAAAGAAACAAAAGAAGAACCAAAGGAAGACTGAAATGGCGGACAAAGTCCTCATGAGAGGGACTCACGTCCTGGGAGAAGCCGCAATCCGTGCTGGTTGCAGGGCCTATTTCGGGTATCCGATAACCCCTCAAAACGAACTGCCTGAATATATGGCGGCCGCTTTTGCCAAAATGAAACAAGGAGTGTTCATTCAGGCTGAAAGCGAACTGGCTTCCATCAATATGGTGATGGGCGCGAGCATTGCCGGCGCCAGGGTCATGACCTCGTCTTCCAGTCCCGGAATAAGTCTGAAACAGGAAGGCATCTCGTATCTCGCAGGTATGGAATTGCCTGCGGTGATCGTGAACATGATGCGCGGGGGACCTGGTCTGGGAAACATCGCCCCTTCCCAAGGGGACTACTTCCAGGCCACCAAAGGCGGCGGTCACGGCGATTACCGGGTAATTGTCCTTGCTCCGGCTTATGGGCAGGAGATAGCCGACATGACCCGGTCTGCCTTCCATCTTGCAGACAAGTTCAGGACACCGGTCATGATCCTCGGTGACGGAATGATGGGCCAGATGATGGAACCCGTGGAATTTCCCGAACCGGTGGATCTCTCGTTACGTACAAAGAGCGACTGGATTCTGGACGGCGCCAGGAACAGGCCGAGTCGGATCATTCGTTCGCTGTGGCTTGACACAGCACTGGAAGAAGAACTCAACTGGAAGCTGGTGCGCAAGTACGAAGCCATTACCCGGGAAATCACGGACCAGGAAATGTACCTTGTGGAGGATGCGGAACTGATCGTCGTGGCATACGGCACCGCTGCGCGAATCGCAAAAGGCGGAGTTCACAGGGTGCGAGAGATGGGCCTGAAAGTAGGGCTCTACAGACCCAAGACCCTGTGGCCGTTTCCCTCGGAACCACTGGCAAAGCTCAGCAGGAATGCAAAGCACATCGTTGTTTTCGAAATGAACACCGGACAAATGGTGGAAGACGTCCGGCTGGCAGTGGAAGGCCGATGCGCAGTTTCCTTCTACGGTCGCCCGGGAGGCGTGGTGTCGACTCCCGAAGAAGTGGCCAGGGTCTTTTCAAGCACCTATCATAAGGTTGAATCCGGCGAGACGGGCATCGGCTCCAGTTATCAGGACGAAATGAGAGCGGTTTCCTAGAAAATCCCCGACGTGCTTTTCATACGAATCCGATTCTCCGTAGATCGAGCAGGGAGAAATCCAAGTGAAGAAAATCTTTTCAAGACCGGCATCTCTCAAAGACGCCCAGTTTCATTATTGTCCGGGCTGCGGTCACAGCATCATCCACCGGCTCGTGGCAGAGGTAATAGACGAGCTGGGAATTCGAGAGCGTACCATAGGCGTGCCTCCCGCGGGATGCGCTGTTCTCGCATACAATTATTTTGACGTGGACATGGCTGAAGCACCGCACGGTCGGGCTGCGGCCGTAGCTACGGGCATCAAGAGAGTCCTGCCCGATCGCGTGGTTTTCACGTACCAGGGAGACGGAGACATAGCGGCAATCGGCACTGCCGAAACCATCCACGCTGCCAACAGGGGAGAGCGGGTTACATCCATATTCGTCAATAACGCGGTCTACGGAATGACCGGCGGCCAGATGGCCCCGACTACGGTTCCGGGACAGGTGACGACAACGTCTCCGGGAGGCAGGGTACCCTTGAGAGACGGCTATCCGCTCGATCTTAGCCAGATGTTGGCTGTCGCAGCAGGAAGCGTGTACATAGAGCGAACGACCGTTTCGAACCCCAAGGGCATCATTAAGACGAAGAAGGCCATCATGAAGGCGTTTCGTGTTCAACTCGAGAACAAGGGGTTTGCTCTTGTGGAAATTCTTTCGCCTTGTCCCACAAACTGGAAGATGTCTCCCAAGGATTCGGTCAGGTGGGTGGAGGAGGAAATGACGAAATTTTTCCCGCTGAAGGTGATCAAGGATGTTGCTTAAGATAGTTTTTTCCGGATTCGGTGGTCAGGGTGTGCTCATGATGGGCTACGTCCTGGCGGTTGCGGGAATGAAAGAGGACAAACACGTTACCTTCCTTCCTGCATACGGCGCGGAAGTACGCGGGGGTACGGCGAACTGCACGGTCGTTGTTTCAGACGAAGAAATTGCCTCTCCCATCGCGTCGTCTCCTGAGTTCGTCGTAGCCATGAATTATCCTTCCATGGTGAAATATCAAAATATGGTGAAATCCGGCGGGTCCATGTTCCTCAACAGTGATCTGATTTCTGAAATCCCTGGCAGGCAAGATATACAGATAAGCCTGGTACCCGCGAATTCGCTCGCGCACGAGATGGGTACGGATCGAGCCTTGAATATGATCATGCTGGGTGTGGTGACCGCGCAGACCGGCATCGTTTCCGAAAAAGCCCTCATGGCCGCGGTGGAAACCGTAATGGTCGGCAAGAAGAAGACTTTGATAGAAATCAATCAGAAGGCGCTAGCCAGAGGCCGAGAATACGGTCTGGCAGGCCGCTGAGGCTTGCTCGGGAGTTCGTCGCCGCCCTATTTGCCTTTTGGACAACCGGAGGTCATTGATGAAAACAGTCAAGGAAGTCGCGGTCAACTTGGAGAACAGGCCCGGCAAACTTTCTGAAATAAGCGAACTTCTCGGTGCAAATGGAATAAACATTCTCGGATTGACCGTGAGGACTGAAGGCGCCGTCGGTACCCTCAACATCGTGGTCACCGATCCCGCTCGCGTAGTCAACATTCTTGAAAGCGCCGGATACTCTCCCAGTATTCAAGAAATCCTTGCTGCAGAAGCACCTCACCATCCGGGAGGCCTCAATGCGCTCCTGAAACCTCTTAAATTGGCTGGCATAAACGTGGGATACCTGTATTCCTGTATTGGTTCGCACGGCGCGGGTGATGAAACCATCATCCTCCTTGGCGTGGACGATCTGGCCAAAGCGCACGACGTTCTCTCGCGGGAGTGGATTCGACTCTACGGAGAAGAATTGTACAACTTCTGATGCATGTTCGCTGGTGGTTTGTCTGCGTCCGCGGCGGGCTCCGCCTCATTCGGCGCAGTCGCAGGCTGTGTCGAATTCGGACTTGGAAACATGGGAGAAACCCGGAGCCCGGGGACAACAATCGATCTTCTTCAATGGACAGAAGGAACTCTTTCGCGGGAAGTTCCTTTTTTCATTCTCAGATCCTCGTTATGATCTCGTCAATCCTGTTCGAATGTTCGTGAAATATCGTCAAGCAGCTCAATTGCCTGTGAAGTCGACGCCTTGGCTGCACCAACCGCTCTGATTCCCCTCTGGAGGCTGATGTCGCAGGCTTCCATGACCGCGTGTGCGGCTTTCACGAAAGTTTGCAGTCTCAGAACCACTTCGCGGTCAATTTCGATTTTCCGATTATCATCCATGAACGCTCCCCATTTGAACCACATAAGCACCCATCACGATTCAGAATCGCGCGCCTTTCGGAGAATCTCAGTTTGCCAGCGGACACATGTGTCGTGATCACGTCGCTGCACCAGTGTTGCCGGCCCACTTAGCACGTGCTACATTTGTGCCCATTCAATTCCCTGAAACCAGAAGGAACAGGCACCTTTATGCCTTCAGTGCTCGAACCGGATAGTTGGTCTCTCTGGCCCGCTCTCATCATCCTGAAAGCAGGACGGGAGAAGGAGTCCGTGCAATCGATAACGGGCCGCGTCAGGAGCTGTTGGCGTCTTCACAGGTTTCTTTCGGACAGACAAATTTCGCTCGATCGGCTGCGAAGTCCGGCTGATGCCACAGATGTGCTGGACTGGCTCTCACTGTTGTGGAAGAGACTCGCATCTCTCACCATGTCTCAGCTTTTGACGCATCGCCAGGCAGTGACGCTGGAGATTTCACAGTCGCGACTTTCCGCCAAAGACCAGGCTGTGCTCTGCTCTGCTACGAATTATCTCTTCAGATTGTCTGCTGCCGAGAAAACAACTCGCGTGGCATCCGGAGGCAGTAAACCCATTATGCCGGTCACCTTCAGCTCTCACATGCAATCAGCGTACCGCAGGCTGGCGGAACTCGCTGCCACGGACCTCCCTGTATGGCTCGTCGGAGAAAAAGGAACTGAAATTGAGCCCTTGGCGCGTCTCGTGCATACGTTGAGAGGATTTTCTGAAAACACCTTTTTCCGCGTGAAAACAGACGAGGAGATATCGCTCGAATACTTGAAGGAAATAGCTTCCCACCGTCCTGATACTACGTTCTTCTTCCAGTGGATTGACGAAGCGCCGCTGCGGCTTCAGGAAACACTCTACGCCCGAATGGTTTCGGACACCGAACGCCTGGCGTCGGCCATGCGGATCATCGTCGCCTCGGAGCCCCGAAACCAGGAAACAAGCGGACCATCACACGTGTTCCACAGTCTTGCCGCGTTTCTGGCTCCGATGCGTGTCGCTGTTCCGCCTCTGAGAAGCAGAGTTCGGGATATTGAGGAACTCGTCAAGTTTTCTGCTGCCTCGCGAAACATCCCCGATCCTACGCCAAGATTTAATCCGGATGTGTGGGAAGCGTTCGGCACATATCACTGGCCGGGAAACACCGAGGAACTCCAGCGCGTTGTTGCGTTCGTTGTGCACAAGAGGCCTGCGGGAACGATTTCGGCTGCTGATCTGCCGGACAGCGTCAAGCCTTACGCGATGGGCGAGGATGTGCTGCGTGACCTGCAAAAGATAGCTGAAGAGCAAAAATTCCGGGTAGTCAAGACCCGGGAAGGCCGCCGCAAAGTAGCTCATTTCCTGACGGAACGAACTTCGGGAACATTTACCGCCGGTGACATCCAGAGCGCTTTTTCTTTGGGAAGGGAGACCGCAAGGCGCTTCTTGAGTGCGCTCCATGCGAGCGGATTGATTGAGGGCATCCGGGGTGCCCAGAACAAGAGGATAACTCGGTACAGAAGGCGGACCCCATCAAAATAGGCCTTATTGTGATTCCTCCTTCACGAAATAGGCTAATGTGGGCCGCGGCCTCATGCCCCAGGCGCAACGCCCACGGGTCGCGTGTCGCCTTCTCGCACCGACGACATGCTCACCGCGGTCTTCGTGAAGGCGGGGAAGCGGGGGGAGGAATGCACAGGATCCTGTTGAGAAAAGAGACGAGGCGTTCGAAGCTCTCCAGGATCACCGGTTTCATGAAGCGGTTTTCCGTGAACAGATCGTAATACACGTTAAACATGTGTTTCTGGTGGGGATAGATATTCAGTTCGTAATACTTGGCGTTGGTGTGGAGATCGAACGCGAGTTTTCTCGCATACTTGACGTCGTATACGTCGTCGTCTTCGCCGTGGAATATACAGATGGGCGGTAATTTGAATACGTTGTAGGGCAAGACCCAGGGAGACCCCCCGTAATTCCAGACTATCGCCTTTATACG
The DNA here is from genome assembly GCA_035319325.1 of Desulfomonilaceae bacterium. Lineage (GTDB taxonomy): Bacteria > Desulfobacterota > Desulfomonilia > Desulfomonilales > Desulfomonilaceae > DATHCX01. Next base: position 5,958 of record DATHCX010000238.1, on the reverse strand, counting down.
AGGATCCTGTCCGGCATAGGTCAACGCAGCGTTGGCCGGTTGTGAATGGCCTGATATTACGAGCCTCGTCCGGTCCACGAAGGGAGAACAGCACAGATAGTCGACCGCTGCTCGTATCGAACGCAGGTACCAGCTGTGGGTTACGGCCAGCTTGGCGGCCACGACTCCCTGATTCACGCTTCCGATGGCGTATCCGAGCCCGCGGTCCCAGGAAAACGGCCCGGGAACAAGGTTCTCAGGATAATTCGACGGATCGATGAGGAGAACCGCGAAATTTCTATCTGCAAGGTTTTGGCAATGGTCCTGATATTGAGGAATCTCCTGAGATCCCACGCCGACTCCCACGATGACTCCCGGCAGCGGTCCTCTCATACCATGCCGCGGAAAAAAGGCGTAAGCCGGCATCACTCCGCCGTCCGGTAAGGGAATGGCGACCTTTGTTCCGTATCCGTAGGCAGTTAAGGACCCGAGACACAACAACGGCACAAGAACTGCGCATATTCGCAATAATTCCAAGGACCTCTTCAAAAAAATGACTCCATCACCTGTTCACTGTATTTGGGGCTGTACATGTAACAGCTTCACTAAGAAAAGTCAAGAAAATGCAGTACATGCATCACAATCATTCAGTCACTCGGGGGAAGTGCCTGTCTTCTGTCATTGCGAGGAGTGAAACGACGCAGCAATCTCGACAGTCAATGGCGGAGATTGCTTCGCTGTGCTCCCAATGACAGCCTTTTTCTCTCCCATAACTGAACGGAGATACATGCGTCGAAAACAGAGAGTCGACCATTGTCAACCGACTCAGGACGATCCAACGCCGAAGCAGAACCGGAATCAACGTCCCTTACTCCGTGCGTTCAGCACGGACCGTTGAAAGTCTTTGAAACGTATTCTCATGAAGAAATTGAACCAGCGCTCGTAGTTCAGCTTACCCCCGTGCGGACGAACAGTGTGGTCCCGGTCGCTAGGACACTCCCGGTAGGGCTCGCCGACGTTCCTGAGGCTGTTTTTAGACGATGCGAGACGTGCAGGAATCATGTACATCCACTGGCTCGCGGCATATATCCGCATCATCTTGTATTTGCAGAGTATTGCATCATCGGCCAAGGGATTGTGCAGGACGTGAACGCCATCGTCCGGAAAACGATTGATCCGCCACCACCAGTAATAGAAAGGCCCCGAACCGTTGTAAACCGGGAATTCGTATAGGCTCGAAGACATCCCAGCCCTCGCGCAACCTTCGTACGCCAGGAAATTCACCGAATCATGATCCGGATGTCCTCCTTCAAATGCATTTGCGAAAACGATGTCCGGACGGACCAATTCCATAAGTGCTGCCACTGCGTCTGCAGCCTGGTCCAACCTGGAGACGAGTCCCAGGTCCGGGTATCTCAGGAGATGGATGGACTCCTTTCCAAGTCCTAGAATGCGCATGGCTCCGGCGAGTTCTTCTTCCCGCTGTCCTTGCTGACCGAAATAATCTCCCGAAGTCACCCATGCGCAGTGAATATCGGCCCCGCGATCCAGCAGGAGCTTCATGGTCCCTGCCACAAATACGTCATCGTCCGGGTGCGCGAACAAGAACAGGTACGCCGACCCATCGAGGCACGTGCTCTTATCGGATTGCATGGCAACACCTTTCGCCAATCGGTCGCGTTCAAAGCAATTGTTGGATCGATCTGTAGACCATATGAACCGTTTTTCGTATGATTGCAATCGAATGGCGTGAGCGCAGGCTGTGTCGTGCTGGGATCAGTGGATGAGATGGGCTCGTCCGAGTTCAGGAGAGGCCTCGCTGGACAAATGAGAGTAGATGTCTTGCATAAATGCTTCCTTACACGCCGGACACATGATGAAAATGTCGTCCTCGTACACTTGTCGCTCCAGTTCTTCTTCCGTGTACGGTTCCATGTGCTGTAAGATCTTGGCAAGCTCCCCTTCCGGCGGTTCTACATCAGATTCCGCCAGCGCGCCGTCGAACAAAGAGCGAACACGCAATGCGACCTGATACTTCAGACTCCCTTCAGGAAGAGAACTTCCACATCTTTGGCAGCGGCTCATGGCGTTGACAGAACCCCCTCGTCCGATTATAAGAGAAACGAAGCCTGCGTGCCACAAAAAACATTGGAGAACAGATGCACTTTCCGGAATATAGGGCCAGACGGCTCAGGAGAACAGAGGTTCTTCGCAGCATGGTCAGGGAAGTCCGCTTGGACCCCCAGGATTTTATTTTCCCCTTTTTCGTGCGTCACGGAAGAGGAATCAAGAAGCCTGTGGCGAGTATGCCCGGACAATTTCAGCTATCGCCGGATATGCTGCTCAAAGAATTGAAAGAACCTGTGGAACGAGGAATACCGGCCATCCTTCTTTTCGGGATTCCCGAGAAGAAGGATCCGAACGGGTCTGAAGCATACGCCAAGAATGGGATCATTCAGCAAACGGTTCGTCAGGTGAAGGACGCTTATCCGGAACTTGTCGTCGTAACTGACGTGTGCTTGTGCGAATACACGGATCACGGTCATTGCGGAGTCATCCAGGGCAAGGATGTGGACAACGACATGACCCTGGAATTGCTGGCTAAAATGGCTGTCTCCCACGCACAGGCCGGTGCGGACATTGTTGCACCCAGTGATATGATGGACGGCAGAGTTGCGGCAATCAGGGAAGCCCTCGACGAAAGCGGCGCGGATATGACTCCCATTATGGCCTATTCCGCAAAGTACGCATCCGCCTTCTACGGACCCTTTCGGGACGCCGCAGAATCGCCCCCGAAATTTGGGGATCGCCGGTCCTATCAAATGGATCCGGCAAATTCGGATGAGGCGCTTCGTGAAGTAGCTCTGGACGTGGACGAGGGAGCGGACATCATCATGGTGAAACCTGCCTTGCCCTATCTGGATGTGATCTGGCGTGTCCGGAACACGTTCGACTTGCCTCTTGCAGCGTACAACGTGAGCGGCGAGTTCGCCATGATAAAAGCGGCTGCGCAGAATGGGTGGATAGATGGGGATCGGTGTATGATGGAAGCGCTCACGTCCATAAAAAGGGCCGGCGCTGACCTGATCATTTCGTATCACGCTCTGGAGGCTGTGCGCATTCTCCAAGGAAACGCGAAGGCGTCGAGGAAAAAGTGAACGGTCTCACCTTGCGACTTGTTGCCTGGGAAATGACTCGGGCCTGCAACCTGGCTTGCGTGCATTGTCGGGCAGGAGCCTGTGCAGATCCCGATCCCGAAGAATTGACCACCGACGAAGGCAGGCTCTTGATCGACGGGATTGCCCGGGTCGGCAAACCCATTTTGATCATGACCGGAGGCGAGCCGCTCTTGCGTCCGGATTTCTTCGAACTGGCACGATACGCGTCTGCGTCGGGATTGAGGGCCGTGCTCGCGACCAACGGAGTCCTGGTGACGGCTGAAACAGCTCGAGAAATTGCGTCGGTCGGCATACCCCGGGTAAGTATCAGCATCGATGGTCCCACTGCAGAAGAGCACGATTCCTTCAGAAGAGTTCCAGGCGCCTTCGACGCGTCGTTACAAGGCATAGCCAACCTGAAGAGCGCGGGCGTATCCGTTCAAATAAACACCACGCTTACCCGCCGCAATCGCGGGTGTCTCGCCGGAATCATGAAGCTTGCCGAAAGCATAGGTGCCGATGCGTTTCACGTATTCCTCCTGGTCCCTACGGGCCGAGCTCGGGACATGGCCGGAGAGGAGATGGGGCCCGAAGAATACGAAGAAAGCCTCTTGGAATTCTATCGCCTGGGCAGAAATTCCAGACTGGAAACCAAGGCCACGTGTGCACCGCAGTATTACAGGATTATGCGGCAACAGGCCGCGGTCGAGGGCGTGGAAGTCTCCGAACAAACCTTCGGCCTGAACGCACGCACCAGGGGATGTCTCGGCGGGCTTTCCTTCGTGTTTGTTTCCCACAAAGGAGAATTGCAGCCCTGCGGATATTTCGATGTGCAGGCAGGAAGCATCAGGACTGCCGCATTTGCGGATTTGTGGGAGAATGCCCCTCTCTTCACGGACCTCCGAAAATTCAGCTTACTCGAGGGCAAGTGCGGCAAATGCGATTATCTGAGATTCTGCGGAGGTTGCCGTGCCAGAGCGTTCGAGCGCACCGGCCGCTACATGTCCGAAGAACCGTATTGTGCCTATGAACCGCCGGCTGCCCGGAGAGCTCGGGAAGGCTGACGTGGACCTCCGTGCTCGCGCGGGCGAATAGCTTGACGTGCAATGATCCGGCGGCAATCCGGACGTCGGCAAGACCCTTTGCCGCAACGGCGTGCCGCGGTCGATGGTAGGGGAGGAAGAAAGAACGATGATCATAGAACAGATACTCATCAGCGGATTCGACGTATTTTGCTACGTCCTGGGGGATGAGGAATCGGGAGAGGGAATCGTGGTTGACCCGGGAGGCCCTGCAGAGCCCATACTCCAGAAGGCGCGAGCTAGAGGAGTGACCAACATCAAATTGATCGTGGACACGCACAGTCACGTGGACCATGTTGCAGGAAACCAGGCCATGCAGCAGGCTACAGGCGCTGCAATTGCGGTCCATGAAGCGGAAGCGGACTATCTCGCCAACCCGAACAAAGCCATGCTTGCAATGTTCAACGCCACCGCGTCGCCCCCCGCGACCGTTATGCTGAAAGACGGCGACAAGATTTCGTTCGGAAAGGAAGCCGTTGAGGTGATTCATACTCCCGGCCACACGCCAGGAGGTATCTGCCTGTATTTTCCCGGGTATGTCGTTACGGGAGACACTCTCTTCGTCGGAGGGGTAGGGCGGACAGACTTGCCGGGCGGCTCCTATGAAGTGTTGCAATCGTCTATACGCAATCGCCTGTTTACTCTGCCTGACGACACCATAGTGCTTCCGGGCCACCATTACGGTTCCACTCCGACATCCACCATCGGGCGGGAAAAGGTCGAAAACATGTACTTGTAATTGGGCGACGAGTACATCTTGTCTGGAAGGTAATATTAAGTTACTGGGGGGAAGTGCCCAACCTCTGTCATTGCGAGGAGTGAAACGACGGAGCAATCTCCGCCTTCAAGTATCCAGATTGCTTCGTCGTTTCACTCCTCGCAATGAAGACCTTTTCCCACCCGCAAATGAATGGACACCCGGACGGCATGTCTCATAACGGGCGTTTCGCAGAAGGGCAGATCGTGTACAGAGATGCACGCGCTTTTTCTGACTCGCTGGTTTTGACCCTGTCTTTCCCCTCATTCGGCTTTGGTGTCCCTGTCCCCTCTCTTGAGCAGGTTCAGCATGGAATACATTTCTCTGCACCGCAGAAGGTAAGCCGCTGCCGTAAAGGTCACCAGCCCCGCAAGTATGGAGGCTGCCAGGACAAGTCCGTTGAGCATCGTGAATCCCAATTCCCAACGGCCGAATCGTTCCAGGTACAGCAACGGCACAGCCATGATCACAGAAGCGCCGGAGATTCGCGCGAGTGACAAGAGCAGGATTCTCGAGGGAAAATCACCGAGCCTCGGCACCAGAATTGCGAAGAGCACCACCAGATTACATGCGGCGGCCAGCGAAGTGGCCAGAGCCAGGCCTCCGTGGGCCATGGGACCCATGAGGAGCAGCCCCGAAACCAGGTTCACAATGACCGCTCCAATGGAAACCCACACGGGAGTGCGTGTATCCTTGAGGGAAAAGAATGCCTGGGTCACCACCTTGAGACCGGAAAACGCCCAGAGGCCAACCGTGTACCACAGAAGCGCCGATGCAGTCTGTTGCGTGTCCACTGCACTGAACAGGCCTCGCTGGAAGAGCACGGCAATGATGGGAACCCTGAGCACAATCAGAGCCACGGACGCGGGGATCGTAAAAAACGCTATGAGCCTGAGCGCAAAAGAAACCGAATGGGTTAGAGCAGCTATGTCTCCGTTTGCCGCCTGGCGGGACATGGAAGGCAACACGGCAGTTCCCAGAG
>DATHCX010000237.1:0-12654 GCA_035319325.1 Desulfomonilaceae bacterium | reverse complement strand
TTATAAGATTGCCGGGCTGGGGGCTCTCCTGAGCGAAGTGATGAGACGGCTCTGCGTCGTCCGCAGCGAAGGAGTGCCCCCAGCCTGTGCCCAGAATCGAGTTACCTGTAAAAAAGCGAATCCGTATAACAGGTTGAGAGGACCGGCGTGCTGCCGTGAATCGGCCAACCCCTTTTCCTGCGGATGCGTATCCATTGGGCTACGGGTAGGTAACAACCTGTCATTGCGAGCGAAGCAAAGTCATCTCGGCCTTTGAACATCGAGATTGCTTCGTCGTTTCACTCCTTGCAATGACACGGAAACGATAGTTCCTCTCCGAGACTGAATGATCGCGCGCAAGCGGTAGTTGAGCTTGATCCTGTCTCATAAATGAAGTACGTTGGAAAAGCGTTGAATTTCTGCGAAAGGGGTCACGGCAATGAACAAATCAGAGATACTGCGAGCACTGGAATGGGTAGATCAGACTGCGAAGGATGGTGACGCACTTCTCCTGGGCAAAGCCAAGCTCGCCCTCGAACAGGAACTCACGTCCTCCAAGAGCTCAGCCCCACGGGAGAAGGCCTACAAAGAGGCAGTGGAAAGATTCGTGAGGAAGCACGGTCGAGAGCCGCTGGAAGAGATAGATGAGGAATAGCGTCGCGGCCGCCCGGTTGTCGGAGAATTCCAGTCTGACAGTCATGTTTTTTCGGCATGCGGTTTAGGTTTGGTAACTCCCTTGTTGTGGTTGATCTTGACCTTGTCAGAGAAAAAGAGGTAATGTGATTTTCCGCTGAACCATGCCCCTTGGCGTCTGACGCAATGGATGGCATATTTCCCCAGAATCCTGAGGGTACGTTCTTTTATCCAGTTCCGGTACAAAAAACGGGGCACATTTTTAAAACGGGGCTCGCATAGTTATGGAGTTGCGAATCACTCATCGTTTCACGAGCGAATCGATCTATCGGGGCGAAGCGGCTTCGTTCAAATCATTGGTGGAGCTCGCGGTTCAACACGAAATTGACTTATCTCTCGCTTATTTGGCAGGATGCGACCTGTCGGACACAGATATGGGAAAGGCGAATCTGTCCGAAGCAAACCTCACCGGCGCGGATCTGAAGGAATCAAAGTTGTATTCGGCGATATTGAACGGCGCGGATCTGAGCCGCGCGGATTTGTCGGAAGCGAGACTCTTAGGAGCCCAACTCGCAGCCGCGGATTTAACCGATGCGATTCTTGTCGGAGCGAACCTCTATAGGACAAATTTGTCGCGAGCTGACTTGACTGATGCGGATCTGTCGCGGGTGACGCTGTTTGGAAGCGATTTGACGTACGCCCGCTTATGCGGCGCGAATCTGTTCAAAGCAAATCTGAAGGAAGTTGATCTTTCAGGTGCTAACCTCTTCAAGGCGAAACTGCTCCGAGCCAAACTCGGTCGAGCAAAACTCAATCGGGTGAAACTGACGGAAGCTGACATGTCAGGCGCAGATCTGTCGGACACGTACCTGTTCAGGGCTGACCTGACCAAAGCGCAGCTGGCTGACACGATTGTGTTCAAGGCCAATCTGACTCAAGCCGATCTCACTGGAGCTGACCTGACCAAAGCGTCGCTGTGGGGGGCAATCCTGGTGGGCGCCAATTTGAGAAGGGCAAACCTGTCGGGCGCAAACCTGCACGGCGCGGACTTTACCGGCGCGAATCTTGAAGACGCAGATCTGTCCGGGGTGGATTTTTCTAAAGCGGTGCTCAACGAAGTGCGGGGAATGTAGCTCACCGTGGCGGTTCGAACTACACAGTATTTCTTGGGCACTTACATTCGGGATTTGTCCCATAAGGAACCGCAATTGCACGGGACGCTACTCCGGTGATTCCTGTTGCAGTGAGAATACTCCGTGAAGTCTCAGCGAGGAGGATTGTTGAGGAAAGTGGTGATCAACAAGTCAGTGGCGTGGGGAATACTGTGCATTCTTGCGGTAGCATTTTGGGCGCCCGCGAGCCACGGGAGCCCTCTGAAAGTGACTATTCCCCTTGCCGATGGCAGTGAACTGGCCGGGTATTCTTTTACTCCGGAAAATCCGGTCTCGAATCCTATGCCGGGAGTGGTGGTGGCCGCCAACGTTGGGGGCGCCAAATTGGTTCAGTACCATACGTACTGCCGGAATCTTGCGAATCGAAATTTCTCCGTTCTTCTTATAGACGCGACCAATTTTCCGGAAACCCTTACCCCGGGCCCCGAGACATGGCGGCGAATGCCGTATCATATTTGGGCATGGGCTACGCATCTGGCGGTCGTAGCAAGGTTGACCTTCGGAAACGAATGGTACCTGCAGACCATGCAGGCAGCCGTCGATCACATGTCAAGAGATTCTCGGGTGGATCCGCGGAAAATAGCCCTGTCCGGATTTTCTCAATCGGCCAATGCCGCGTTGCCTTTTGCCAGCCGGGACTCCCGAATAAAAGGCGTGGTGTGGAACAATGGCGGATGGCCTTGGGTCATGCCGTTTGATCCGAAAAAACTGCCCCCCGTATTGATATTTCACGGTGAGGAGGATGGGGTGTATAACGTGAAATACGCCCGCAATCTTGCTTCTAAACTCGAACAGGCAAAGTGCGAGTGCGAATGCTACATCTACCCGAAGCAGCGGCATATGTTTAACATCTATTTCGACCTGAACAAGGAAGGAGACTGCGCCAATCCCGTATTGACTTCGAGTTTTGAGCATCTCGTGAATTTCTTGAACAGGGTGTTCCATCGTGAGGTCGCCCGCTGATGTGGCGGGTATAATGAGAGGACCTTATGCGGCTGGAGATTCTGCGGACCGTAAGGGAAACATTCCTGGTTCATGCACGGATGAGCGTGTGCAACCGAGGAGATGGCTGCCTTGTCACCTGACGATCTCATGACTGTGTGCCTTCGAATGGTGGTGCGGCAAAGACGTAGATACAAGGCCGTATTCGCTGCCATATGCCTGGGAACCGTCGGATTCATCATTATTCTCAGTTCCGGCAATGCCGTAGAAAAGAAAATGGGAGAGCATTTGATTGTCCTGGGCGGGTCCACCATCCTGGATGTGAAATGGGATAATTTTGACAATCAGCACCCCGGTGAATTTACCTCCACAGACGTTTCAGCACTGAAAAAAGTCGACAGTCTTCTGGAAGTTGCGCCGCTGATCACCCGTGATTTTTTTGAAGTTTCCTGTAATCAGATGCGATGGCACGCACAAGTCACCGCTGTGGACGACTCCTTTTTTCGAACCATTATGGCCTCGGTGAAGTTCGGAAGAACTATCAACAAAACCGATGTGGCCCAAAGAAAAACCGTGTGCGTCCTTGGGAAGAACGTTGCGGAATTCTTTTTCCCGGGCTGGAATCCTGTCGGCAGGCTGATTCAGGTAGGCAATTCCAGTTTTCAGGTTATCGGTGTCCTCGGTGGAGTTCAGGGAGACGACACGCACCGTTCAGTGTTTATTCCTATAACCGCGGCGCAAGACCGTCTTGACGGGTATCGCACCGTCGAGGCTCTCAGAATCAGGGTGGATTATTGGAATAATGTGCTGTTCGCACGTCAGCGGGTCCTGGCACTGCTCCAGAAGATCCATTACGGGTACGAACGCGGATTGCAGGTGATGTACTATCCCGAAAGGATAAGGAGGGTGAGCGAGTCCGCATACATGGTGAAAATGCTCGCGTACCTGGGTCTGGTCGCAACCATGGGTCTCGGCGGACTGGGAATCATGAATCTCATGCTTTCCGCTGTATCCGAGAGAACCAGAGAAATAGGATTAAAAAAAGCAGTCGGAGCCACGAGTCACGAAATTTTGTTGGAGTTTCTGCTGGAAACATCCATCGTAAGCTTCGCCGCAGGCTTGGCGGGAACATTGGCCGGCTTGGTGAGTTTGCAAATTCTCGATAGCTGCTTTGGAGTCGTGACACCACCGCTGTTGAAATTCGCAGGGACAATAATAGGGCTTATGCTGAGCCTTGCGGTGGGCATACTGTCCGGTTTGTATCCTGCACTCAAGGCAAGTCGGCTGGATGTGGTCACTGCGATTCGGTTCGAATAATTCAGGATTCTAGACTCGTACTCATGCGCATGTAAGAATGTGAGATTGGGGGACTGTGTAAAGAGTGTCCATCCCGACCCCCCTCCCAGAAAGTTCTGTCATACATCGGAATGTGCGTGTCCGCTGAGGAAATGCAGCTTCCGACGAGTGTTATGGCAGTTCTTGAGGCTGGGTTCGGGGAGGAACTTCTTGCAGAAAGCGCCTCCCCGATTTCATGTATTTGAAAGGGAAATGGTATCAGCGGGTTCCCCCATGCCTTGACAGTTGATCGCTAACCGTTTAGGGATATTTTGCAGCTCCCGTGCATGTCACGCAGTCTCCCGAAAGGCCGCCATGTCCATCTGGGACCAGTTTGCTCAGTTCCTTGTATCCGGTCTTACCACAGGTAGCATATACGCTCTGATAGCTCTGGGTTTTTGTATCACCCATAATTCGACGGGAATAGTAAACTTTACACAAGTTGATTTTATCAGCTTGGGCGGGCTGGTGATGTACTCGTGCCTGTTCGGCGCAGGGGTACCCATTCCGGCGGCATTTTGCCTGAGCGTACTGGCGGTTACCCTCGTGGCCGCGATGGTGGAGCGGTTCGCAATTCGCCCTGCCAAATCGCGAGCTGTGATCGTCCTCATTTTTATTACCATCGGCGTTTCCATTTTGATGCGAGGGGTCTTCAAACTTCTCTGGGGAAAGAACCAGATGGCAGTTCCCTCATTTTCCGGTGAAGCTCCCGTAGTTGTTCTCAATGCAGCGATATTGCCGCAGAGTCTGTGGATTTTCTTTATTACCGCTGTCGTAGTGATCTTTTTGCATGTTTTTTTTAATAAGACTCAGACCGGCAAGGCAATGCGTGCTGCATCGTTCAATCGCAGGGCCGCTGCTCTGATGGGAATCAACGTGGACCGCATGGTTCTGTTGTCATTTGCGTTGAGTGGAGCTTTGGGTGCGGTTGCGGGAATTATCATCGTGCCGATTACTACGCTTTCGTACAGTATCGGCGTCATGTTGGGACTGAAAGGATTTGCAGCCGCTGTTTTGGGAGGTTACGGCAACAGCGTGGGCGCGGTACTCGGTGGGTTGACCCTCGGTGTTCTCGAATCACTCGGTGCGGGAATGATCTCCTCGACTTACAAGGATGTTATTGCGTTCACCGTACTGCTCCTGGTCCTGTTCATGAAACCCAGCGGACTCCTGGGACACGGGGAAAAGGAGCGAGTCTGACGCATGGACAGGAGTTCGCCCGCCCTGAAACGGAACCTGGGTCTTCTCTTCACCGGCCTCGCCATTGTCGTCTTCCCGGTTCTTATTCCCAATCCCTATTATGTAAATGTCGCGAACATTATCGGACTCAACGCCATCATCGTCATAGGTCTGAACCTCCTCATCGGATATGCCGGCCAGATTTCGCTCGGGCATGCTGCGTTTTATGGCTTGGGCGCATATTGTTCGGGTATTTTGACGGTAACGTACGGCGTCTCGCCGTGGATGGCGATGATGGCCGCTCTTGTCGTAACGGGACTGCTCGCTCTCCTCATAGGAATACCCACACTAAAGCTGCACGGTCATTATCTGGTGATGGCCACGCTCGGTTTTAACTTGATCGTCAATATTCTGATCATTCAATGGGATGGGGTAACCGGTGGCCCGTCAGGCTTTCCGGGCATCCCGAACCTGTCCATCGCTGGTTGGCCTCTGGATTCTGACAGGAAGATGTATTACCTGATCTGGGCCTTTGCGTTCGGATCACTTCTGCTATCACTCAATCTGGTGCGGTCCAGGGTGGGAAGAGGCTTGCGGGCGGTTCACAGCAGCGAATTCGCTGCGAATTCGCTCGGGGTCCGTACAGACAGATACAAGGTCAAGGTCTTCGTTTTGAGTGCTGTGTACGCAGGTTTGGCGGGCAGCTTGTATGCCCACTATTTGACGTTCATTAGCCCGAAGACTTTCGACATTTTCTTTTCCGTGGAACTCGTTACCATGGTCATCGTAGGCGGAATGGGGAGTATCTGGGGAGCCCTGTTCGGGACTATCTTCCTGACGTCACTGCCGAATGTTCTCCATTTCTTTGACGAGTACAAGGATATTTTCTATGGGCTGATACTTGTTGTCATTCTCATCTTTGTTCCCGAAGGCCTTATCGTGGCGGCGAGAGATCGCCTGGTCCGGAACGGGAAGCCATCGGAAAAGGGCGGCGAATCTCCGTGCGGAGATTTCAAGGACCCAGGAGGGAAGGTGGCCTGTCTTGCCCGCGAAACTCCAGGCGCCGCAGCGGACCCCATTCTGAGCGTCAGGAATGTATCCATACGCTTCGGGGGCATTATGGCCCTGATGGATGTGTCGTTCGACGTGCCCCCCGGCAAGGTTACCGCATTGATCGGCCCGAACGGCGCGGGCAAGACCACCATGATCAATGTGATAGCGGGCAACTATCTGCCGGCTACGGGGGACATCTCGTTCGCGGGGCAGACCTTGTCGGGGAGACGTCCGTATACCATGGCTGCCATGGGACTGACCAGAACCTTCCAGAACAATCAGATCTTTCAAAATATGACCGTGTTGGAAAACATAATGGTAGGGCTGCATTCAAGAGCTACGAACGAATTCATGTCATCCTTGTTCCATCTTCCGGGATTTGCCGGACAGGAGAGGGAAATCGAAAGCACATCGTGGGAAGTCCTGAAATTCTTCAATCTCGAGACCACGGCTTATTGCATGGCATCGAGTCTTTCTTTCGGCCTACAGAAACGAATCGAAATGGCTCGGGCCTTCGCGTCACATCCCCGTTTGATGCTCCTGGACGAGCCCGTTGCGGGGCTCAACATGACCGAAACTGCCGAAACCGCCGAGGTCATCAAAAGAATCAAGTTACGGGGAATTTCGGTGCTCCTCGTGGAACACGACATGAACCTGGTCATGGGTATTTCCGACAAGGTGGTGGTCCTCAATTACGGCAGAAAACTGGCCGAAGGGCATCCACGCGAGATTCAGAATAATGCGGAAGTCGTGGACGCTTACCTTGGGAGAACGGAATAAATGCTCGTAGTGGAACAGTTGGAAGCTTTTTACGGCGGAAACCGCGCTCTCAAAGGAATTTCCCTGGAGGTGAAGGAAGGTGAAATAGTCTGTTTAATTGGCGCAAACGGCGCAGGTAAGACGACACTGCTGAATTGTCTTTCCGGCGTTCATCCTCATTGTGCGGGAAAGCTCGTGTTCGAGGGAGTGGATATTTCCAGGGCGCATCCGCAGGAATTGGTGCGAATGGGTATCGTCCAGGTTCCGGAGAATCGTCAGCTGTTCGGACCTCTCACGGTCAGGGAAAACCTGGAACTTGGGGCGTACCTGAGATATGGCAAACTGGGAGGCGCCGGGTTTTCCAGAGAGTTGGAACGAGTAATCGAACGTTTCCCCATATTGCAGTCCAGGCTGAAACAAAGGGCTGGAACCCTCTCCGGTGGAGAGCAGCAAATGGTTGCGCTGGGCCGCGGACTCATGGCGGATCCCGCGTTGTTTTTGCTGGATGAGCCGTCTCTGGGGCTGGCGCCTCTTGTGGTGCGCGAGATTTTCAGCATCATTCAGGGTCTCAGGAGGGATGGCAGGACTATCTTGCTGGTGGAACAGAACGCGTTGGGAGCACTCACCGTTTCCAACCGAGCCTACGTGCTGGAGAATGGATGCGTTACAATCGACGGCCCCTCGGACGTGCTGATTTCGGACCGGAGGGTCCAAAAGGCTTTTCTGGGCCAGGACGTGGCTGTGGAAATCTAGCGTGACGCAGGGGCTATGACGTGCCAGCCGTGGAAATTCTTTTGAACCAGGGCGTTTTGCAGGGCGCTGCAGTAGTGCCGAAACAGTTCTTTCAACCGTGTCTCTCCTCTTTCGCTGAAGAGGGAGGAATCGATTCCAAGACAGGAGATTACCATGAAACGATTCGGGACATTCTGTTTGATCGGTTTGCTTCTTACGGGAATTTCCACGGCACTGGCAGCCGAGCCCGTAAAGATCGGAGCGTTCTATTCTCTGTCCGGACCTGCGGCTGCCATCGGAACGCCAACTCAGCTCGTCACTCAGATGGTGGTGGAAAAGATCAACAAAGAGGGCGGCATTAACGGTCGGCCCATAGAACTGGTGGTGGGTGACACGGAATCCGATCCTACCAAAGCAGTCATGGTTGCAAAGAAATTTATCAATGTGGATAAAGTGTCCGCAATCATCGGCCCGGATCGCACTGACCTGGGAATGGCCGTGAAAAAACTTATAGAAGAGGCCGGAATTCCCACCATCATGACCGTAGGCGGAGATCCCGTCATTATGGGAGGAGGCCCTTTCGGGACGTTCAAATGGGTGTTCAAGTCTCCCCAGAGAAGCTCCGTTGCGGTGGAAAAGCTCTTTCAGTATCTCCAAAAAAAGAACGTGAAAAAAATCGGCCTTATCGTAGCATCCGACAGCTTCGGCAAAGACGGTAAGAGCTGGCTCGAGAAACTTGCTCCCAAGTATGGGTTGACCATCGTTGCCGACGAATCGTTCAATCCCACCGACACCGATGTGACAGCTCAGCTGACCAAAATTGCCAGCCAGAATCCGGAGGGTATCGTGTGCTGGACCATCGGTCCTGCCGGAGCAATCGTGGCGAAGAACGTGAAGCAGTTGAACATTAAGACGCCGCTCTTCCAGTGTCATGGACAGCCCGATCCCAAATACCTGGAGCTTGCCGGTCCCGCGTCCGAAGGCAACATGATGCCCTCAACGAAACTGATGGCCTGGGAACAGCTCTCGGATGACGATGCCCAGAAGAAGGTCATAAAAGAATTCGTCGAACTGTACAACGGGCGTCAATACAACAAGCAATTCCCCATCAACACGCATTCCGGGTACGCCTGGGACGCGGTGTACATCCTCGCAGACGCAATGAAAAAAGCGGGCACAGAGCCCGAAAAATTGCGGGAAGCAATCGAGCAAACCAAGAATTACGTCGGAATCAGCGGAATCTACAGTCTCAGCCCAGAAGATCACAACGGGCTGGGTACGGATTCCATGATCATTGTCGGGATTGATGGCGGTAAGTGGAAACTTGTGGACAAATAATGGACTCCAACTGAGCAGGAACGGGGGAATCGATACCCCAATGTCGATTCCCCCACATTCTTTCCACTTCTAGAGAAGTTCTCGAAAATTCTGTCGGGTTAGTTCACGACTTTCTCCCACATTTCCAACCAGCCAATGACATGGGTTCCCAGAGTGAAACGTGAGCGACCACATGCGTGAATTCGACGCAATATGTGAGAGCTGAAATACGTATTCGGATAAAATTCCCGTGGGGTTTGTTATCGGCCGGTTCCGCTCTTGGTCTCCAGCAGTTTGACGAGCTTCTCGTATCGTATTCCCATCTGCTTGGCCGCTTTCTTACAGCGCTTCTTCTGAATGTGGTACGTGACGGCGTACCCGATCGCACCGAAGATCACAGCTAAGAGCACTGCCGCAACAGACCATCTCAGGAGGAGATCCTCACCGAGCTGCGTGAATTCGCTGAGAGCCTCCCAAAAATGTGATTTGTCCGCAATGGGAAGAATGAGTTTCTCGAACACGTGAAAATCCAGGGCAGCCGGTCTGCCCAGCACGGTGGAGCCGATGTGATAATACCCATAATAGAGAAAAGCGACGTTGAAAGGGTTGCATACCCACGTGAATGCCAGGGCCGCAATGAAATTGAACCGGAATGCCAGCCGCAAGAGACAAACTGCTGCTGTATGTGCCCCCACAGGCGTGCCGAATCCCACGATCAGGCCAATTGCAACTCCCCGTGCATCGATCCAGGGCGGATCCTTAGATCCTATCAGCGGTTCCACAAAAAAGCCGTACATTTTCTTGCCCAGCCGGCTCCTGGGAACGAACAGCGAATCGGGCATCGGCGATTCGTTCGTATGAACAGATTGATCTCTTGCGGCTTCCGCGTTGTGATCGACCATGCAAAACTCCTGGTGAGTAAAGGCTAGTATGCTGAAAAGCTTCTTCATATGCAAGTAGCTGGCGATGCGGGACAGACGTGTTTCGGCGAAAAAAGCGGGTTACCCATTCAGTCACTGGCGTGAAAAGGCTGTCATTGCGGCGTAGCGAAGCAATCTCCGCCCTTAAGTGACTATACCGGTCATCGAAAATTGTGTCGGATTTTTTCAGAATTCGGGCCCGCATGCCGGTGGCACAATCGTGTCATTGCTATGACAGAGGTTGGGAGCTTTCCCCGAATAGCTGAATAATTATACCGGAAGGAGCGTCGGTATTGCGTAGAATCTGATAATGGGGCAGTATACCTTCTTGCTTTATTCTTTTACGCGCGACCCGGAGCATCATGTCCATGAAGAACAAGCCGGGAATATTATCACATAAGCCCCTGTTCCCGGAATTCGTGCCGATAGTCCGGCCGTGCCTGCCCGAATTTGGGCTGCTTGCAGCAGACGTCGAACGGATGCTCGCGACTGGCGTCTTGACCAAGGGCCCTCATCTTGAGCAGTTTGAGACAAAATCCGCAGCGCACCTTCAGGTCGATCACGCGGTGGGGGTTTCGAGTTGCACCGTGGGCCTGATGCTGACCTACCTGGGGATGGGGCTCACAGGCGATGTTGTTGTCCCGAGCTTCACCTTTATGGCTACGGTGAGTTCCCTCGTGCTTGCGGGATTGCGTCCGGTTTTTGCCGACGTGAGCCGGGATTCCACGAATCTTGATCCCGTAGCGGTGGAGGAGGCAATCACTCCTCGTACGTCAGCAATCGTGGCTGTTCATAATTTCGGCAATCCCGCAGAAATCAGCTCCCTTGAGGAGATTGCGGCAAAGCGGGGGCTCAAGCTTATTTTCGATGCTGCCCACGGCTTCGGATCTCTCCATCGCGGGACTCCTCTCGGTGGGCAGGGTGACGCTCACGTTTTCAGTCTCAGCCCCACCAAGCTGGTTACCGGCGGAGAAGGGGGGCTTGTGGCGACGAATGATTGGGAACTGGCCGAAAGATTGCGCATCGCCAGAGAATACGGCCACAGCACCGGGTACGACAGCGCCTTTGCAGGCCTTAACGGAAGAATGGCCGAATTCAATGCCCTACTTGCTCTGCGTAGCCTTGACATGCTGGACGGGGTAGTGAGCCACCGGAACATCCTCGCATCTATGTATCGCGCGGAACTCGGCGGAGTGCCCGGGATAGGCTTTCAGAGGGTGCATCCGGAAGATCGCTCTTGCTATAAGGATTTTTCTGTTACAATAGACGGCGCCGGGTTCGGAATGAACCGGGATGAGCTGGTTCGGACGCTGGCAGCGGACAACATCGACACACGCGCATATTATTGTCCGGCCGTCCACGCACAAACCGCGTACCGGAGCTTCTTCCGCGGAGCTCAGCTGCCGAACACGGATTTTCTGTCTGCACGGAGTCTTAGTTTGCCCATGTGGTCGCACATGGAGCCGGAAACGGTGTCACTCATCTGCCTGGCCGTGAAGCGAGCCCACGAGCACGCTGCAGAAATACGGGATCTGTGGATATGAGTGCGAAAATGCGTCATGAAGACACCTTCGGCGCAATGCGTTGCTGCGTGTGGAACGGCAGGCTCACCGGGACTCATCCGGTTCGGGCTGAACGAAATGCCGGCAGGCTGTCGAGTCATGAGACGGAAAAGTAAACGCGGCCTGGACGTGATCCTGGCAGCGACCGCTCTTTCGGCATTGTGGCCCATTATGCTCCTGATCGCTGGTGCAGTTTACCTTCGTATGGGGATGCCGGTCATTTTTCGTCAGGAGCGAGCGGGTTTCCGCGGTCGGCCGTTTGTGTTCCTGAAATTTCGTACCATGAGTGACGACTGCGATGAAACGGGATCCCTGCTCCCGGATTCACAGCGTCTCACGAGGTTGGGGCTTTTCCTGAGAAAGTGCAGCCTTGATGAGTTGCCTCAGCTTTGGAACGTGTTGAAAGGCGATATGAGTCTTATTGGTCCGCGGCCCTTGCCGGTAAAATACCTGCCCCTGTACAGCCGCGAACAAATGCGCAGGCATGACGTGCCGCAGGGACTAGTCGGCTGGGCAGGAGTCAATGGTAGAAACGCGATCACCTGGCAGAGGAAATTCGAGCTGGATGTATGGTATGTCGACAACTGGTCCCTGGCCCTGGATGCCAAGATTATATTCATGGCCATGGCCACTGTCTTATCGGGCTACGGCGTCAATGAGGAAAATCAGGCCACTGCGAGGGAGTTCCTGGGATCCGGTAACGGCACGCACCGTGGGACCCGCGGTAATGGCGCGGACGATGCGAGATCAGTCGGGACCGGATCACGTTCTTCATGACTCCATTGCCTCGGGGCGCAGCCGATCCCAGTACGGAGTGCCGCAGGAGAGCCTGTGTGCGGAATTACCTGTTATGAATCGGAGTAGTTGGATTGACTGATCACATGTACAATCATGCACTTTGTCTTCACCCTTACCGCCGGGACAGCCACTCGGGGTCTCTCGGGCTGGCTATATTTCCTCCCATAGGTCTTGAATATATAGCTGCGGCCATACGTCCTTGTGTGAAGGATCTGACCTTTGTCGATCTGCGCATGCCGGGGCAACTCAGGGAAACCGAGACACTCCGCGATT
>DATHCX010000236.1:0-3904 GCA_035319325.1 Desulfomonilaceae bacterium | reverse complement strand
CGCCCAAACCCCCTCCCAGAAACTCCTATCATGCGCCGGCATCTGCATTTCCTCAGCGGAAATGCAGATGCCGGCGAGTGCTAAAAGCACTTGAGGTGGGGTTCGGGGAGGAACTTCTTACAAGAAGTTCCTCCCCGATTTCAAGTATTTAAAAACGCATTGGTATAAGGCAGGCCGTACGAAGCGAAGGGGACAGCCGGCTGGTAGACGCATTCCTAATGCGCATC
Source organism: Desulfomonilaceae bacterium (assembly GCA_035319325.1). Classification (GTDB taxonomy): domain Bacteria; phylum Desulfobacterota; class Desulfomonilia; order Desulfomonilales; family Desulfomonilaceae; genus DATHCX01. The sequence continues at coordinate 3,677 of DATHCX010000236.1, read as the reverse complement.
ACCTTAACACGCCGAGTGCACGAGCGTGATTCGGCCACGAGAAGTGATTCTATAGTCACGCGGAGCGATCATGAATATTTATGAGGCGCGGACCATCTGGTTTACCGGTCTGTCCGGGTCCGGGAAGTCCACCCTATCTGTAATGCTGAAACAGTCACTGGAATCCAGAGGTATATCCGTCGCACTGTTGGACGGAGACCTGCTGAGGCAAGGACTCAACAGGGATCTGAGCTTTTCCGCTGCAGATAGAGCCGAAAACATCCGCAGAGCCGGAGAAGTTGCGAAAATTCTGTGTGACGAAGGGTTCACGGTATTAGCAGCGTTCATCACTCCCCTGGAAAGCCTCAGGCAGGCGTTGCGCAACATTTTCGAACCCGGGCGATTCGTGGAAGTTTTCCTCGAGTGCCCGCTCTCCATTTGCGAGGCCCGCGATTGCAAGGGGCTGTACGCTCGTGCAAGAAGAGGCGAGATACCGGAGTTCACGGGAATTTCTTCACCATTTGAACCGCCGACGAGTTCGGATCTTGTGGTCCCCACAGGGAGCCGGTCCGCAGAAGAGTGCTTGGACCTGCTAAACCGTTTCTTGAACGATGAATTTCCGGAGCTCGAACATTCGAAAGCAGCCCCCGCATGTGCCCGCTCTGAAAAACCCCGGATGGCGGTGATCGGATTGGATTGCGTGCCGCCTTTTCTCGTTTTCGATGAGTTTCGGGATTGCCTGCCCAATCTCACGCGACTCATGGAACACGGCGGATGGGGAACCTTGGAATCCACGGTTCCGCCTATTACCGTGCCTGCATGGACCAGTATGACCACGGGAAGAGACCCTGGCGAACTGGGCCTGTATGGATTCAGGAACAGATTGAACCGGCACAGTCTCGCCATGTCCACCGTCAATTCCACACACGTAACATCCCCGAGAGTCTGGAATTACCTGGAGGATGAGGGTTATCGATCCATTCTTATCGGAATCCCGCAGACATACCCCGCCCAGGCGCATGAAGGCATCACCATAGCGGATTTTCTGGCACCGGACATGAAGTCGGAGTTCACGTATCCCCCGCATCTCGCTGCCGATCTTGCCTTCATTGCCGGCGGCGAGTACCTGATGGATGTGAAGGAGTTCCGAACCAGAGACAAAGACGCACTTCTTAACGACATACATACCATGATGGATCGCAGATTTCGGGTGGCGTCGGATCTCTTGATTCACGAACCCTGGGATTTCTTCATGATGGTGGAAATAGCACCAGACAGGCTGCATCATGCCTTCTGGCGATTCTGCAGGCCGGATCACCGCCTGTTCGAGCCCGGCAACCCGTATGAAGGTGTGCTCCGGGATTTTTATTGCCGGCTGGATGCTCGATTGGGATCTCTTCTGGCCCTCATGGACGACAACACCGCGGTAATGGTCGTATCCGATCATGGGGTCCGAAATATGGAAGGCGGCATTTGCATCAATGAATGGCTCTTGAGAAATGGGTATCTCGTGCTTGTCGAGACAACGAGGGGAACAACGTCAGTCGGTCCGGACCTCATCGACTGGTCGCGCACGAGGGCGTGGAGTGAAGGCGGCTACTACGCTCGGGTGTTTATCAACGTACAAGGCAGGGAACCGCAAGGGATAGTGCGGCCGGGGGATTATGAAGCGTTGCGCAATGAGCTGGCGGACAAAATCGCATGCCTACCTGACGAGTACGGAAGTCCTCTGTGCAATCAAGTTTTCAAGCCGGAAGATGTGTATCGGTCGGTGCGAAACGTTGCCCCCGATTTGCTGGTGTACTTCGACGGACTCAGCCGGCGCTCCGTGGGAACCGTGGGACACGGAACCATTCACCTGAACGGGAACGATACGGGCCCGGACGATGCAAATCACGATCGCGAAGGCATCTTCATCGCGGCCCGCATGTCGGATGTGCGCACGGGGAAGAGAGGAATCGGCCGTATCAACGGATTGTCGTGCTTGGATATTACGCCCACGGTGTTGTCCGAATTCGGCGTTAGCGTTCCGTCGCACATGGGTGGCCGGGTCATAAGGTGGGATGAGCGTCTTGGCGAGCGGAGTCTACATACCGACACACGCTGGGTAGCAGGAAAGCCGACTCAGCCGAAAGACCACATTCCTCCCACAGGGTACACGTCCGAGGAGGAGGAAATAATCAAGAAGCGGTTGATGGACCTTGGGTATCTCTGACGCCGTCCGGCAACGGTGGGCCGGACAGCGCCGAATGTGCGTATTACTTCTTTTTGTCCTGCGGCGGGCATTTTTCCTTTTTTGCGGCCTCTGCTTCTTTTTTCGTTGCAAAGGGTCCCGCAATGGTTTTAGGAGTTTCTCCTTTTGCCGCCCGTACGATGCACCTGCCTTTCGAATCTTTGATAACCACATACTTGTCCGCGGCCATCACAGGCAGAACAGAAACCGCAAACACGATACCCATGAAAAAAACGGCAATTTTCTTCAGCATAATGGCTTCAACCTCCATCGATAACATTCCTTGAGAAATGCGATATCACGATTCACTTTCGTGTGCAAGAACATACGTTGGGATACTCCGACCATTCAGTTACGGGTGAGAAAAGGCTGTCATCGCGAGGGCGAAGCAATCTCTGCCTTTGAGTATCACGATTGCTTTGTCGTTTCACTTCCCGCAATGACAGAGGTTCGACACCTCCCCCGAATAACTGAATGATTACGCGATACCGTAACCACTGCATTACGCGGGGGACAACTTCTGACAAGAATGTTTTCCCGATTACGCGTCGATGGTCATCGACAGGCCCCTGGTATCGATGGAGAACGGCAACAGTCTGCCACCCGCGTTAGCGAGCGCTTGCTCGACACTTTCTCGATGCGAAGACTCTACCAGGGTTATCATGCAGCCTCCGCCGCCAGCCCCGCAGATTTTGTTTGCCAGGGCCCCCGCGTTTCTTGCTGCGGTCATCATTGCGTCGATCTGGGGGGTGCTTACTCCGGGGGCAAGGGTTTTTCGTATGTGCCACTCCTCGTCCACGAGGCGGGGGAGCGCTGCCCATTCTCCCGAGAGCAATGCAGCGCCAGTCTCCCTGGCCAGATCTCGGATCCGGATGAGCTTTTCTCGGACCCCTCCGGTTCCCTCGATGAACGACTTCGTCACTTCCCAGTTGTTCATCCCTGAAAATCGGCCTTCCCCGGTGTACGATAGTATCATCGTGTCTTCCAGGCGCTTGTTGCCTTGTGTCGGTTGATTGCGGACAAAGCCCCGGAAGCCGAATTCGAGCACGGAGACCCCTCCGTACGCCGCGGCAATGTGATCCTGACTGCCCGCAGGTACGCCAATTGCCGATGTTTCTATACCGACACCCAAAGAAATTATCAGGCGCCGGTCCGTCACTTCCGATCTCAGTGTCAAGAGCCCTTGAACCATGCATATGAGGAGCGCGCTGGACGCTCCCAGTCCCGATCCCGCAGGCGCATCATTGCGGGTGGTGATTTCAAGGCCCGTGGGAGGAGGCAGGGCCCGGACCGCTCGTCCCAGGAGTCCCAGTGGGCCGTCCACGGGAAGCTGTGCCGGTTCTTCGGCTTCCACCATCGTGTTCAGGTCCTCCGAAGCAATGCGGATCCCTCGCTCCTTGGTGCGGAAACTCACCCGGCTGAACAAGCTTATACCCACATTGACGGTGCATCCGCCGTCCATGAA
>DATHCX010000235.1:0-34275 GCA_035319325.1 Desulfomonilaceae bacterium | reverse complement strand
ATTCCCTGCAAGTTTCTGATCATGGCTCGCTCGTTATCCAGCACCCCCTGTGAATGATTCTGAAAGGATCGTTCAACAGAGGAACTCTTGTCTTTCAGATTCGCGAGAAGTGTGTCGGATTTGCGCTCCATTTTGTCTGCGACGGCCGACATCTGGCCGGTATTGTAGGCCATCATACCCATATAGCCCACCATTTGATCCATGTTCGCCTGAATTCGTCTCATGTCGGGCAAAGCCGAGCACCCGCACGCAAACAGAACCGTCGTAACCAGGAGCGTTTTCAGAATTCCAGCCAAAATAGAGCACCTTTTCAGAAAAGCCGGCAACCGACTCAGTTTTTCCACTTGAAGGTCCCGAATTTTTCGGAATCCGTGATTTCGTCAGGGAGTTCTGTTCCAAAGACCGCACTTTCCTGGCGCAGCCTTATCTTCGTGTTTTTCGCGGGGATCGAGATTTCTTCTTCACGAGGAAACTCTTTCCCGTTTTCTGTTTTAAAGAATTCCGTCACTCTGAAGCTTCTCACGACCTTGCCGTGTGCATCCGTATTTTGGGCTTTCACGACGATGAAATCCTTCTTGGAAACCCAGACCAGGCGCTCGCCTTTTCCTTTAGGAAGGATTATCCGGATCACATAGCAGTCTCGGCCGTCGACCTTCTCCTCTTTCAGGACCGCTTCTTCTTCACCGCTCTGCGGCATGAAGCCCTGGATATCGTCCATCGTAAGGCCTGTCCCGCCCAGATCAACTGAAGGATCATCCATGGCCAGCGGCAAAGTCCTGCGTGTGGCCGGCAGATACATGAACGCCGCGGATTCCTGTGTTGGCCTGATTTCAAAGAGGAATCGCAATCCCTTAGATTCCTTGGGTTCTTCGAATTCAATGAAGATCTTGCTGACATCATCTTTCATTCGGCCCATGAACCAGAGCACATGCTTCGATTTGAGCTTCTGGCCCCTGAACGTTTGGACCGCCAAAGAAATGCGAAACGAGTCGGTCAAAGTCTCTTTCGCCACGCGCTCGAGAATCTCATGAGCGGTCATTGAGTAAACGTTCAGCGGCAAAAAGACGGTGAATACGAGAAGAAACAGTCGCCTCAAAGGAAAACTCATCCGTAAAGATTCCCGTGCAATCCTTGTTCATCTCCGCCACGCGACCCTAAAAGGCGGCATCCGGGACGAACAGCCTACAAAAGGTTAAAGAAAAGATTTACATACTGTTGCTAATACCACAGAAATAGAGGTCTTGTCAAGATTTAAAGCCCGCGCAACGTACTCAATCAGTTACGAGTGGGAAAAGATCGTCATTGCGAGCGTAGCGCAGCAATCTAGCCCTTAAGTATTGAGATTGCTTCGTCGTTTCACTCCTCGCACTGACAGAGGATAGGCACTTCCCTCAAGTAACTGAAGGGTTACCGGCCAACGCCTGTTTCGCCGTGGCCCGGGGTTCCGCCCGACCATTCGTCACCACCTTCCGATCTTGCTTGCAAGGCCAAAAAAACTAGCACAAACGCGCCGTTTCTGGCAACTAGGTATTCGAGACCGTGCCGGCGTACTCTCGTTTGACGCTGTTCTCACGGACTGCTATAGTTCGGTGTCAACATCCGTCCGGGAGCAACGCTATGAAAATTTTCCTTTATGCGGTTTCGATCACCGCGTATATAGCTGGTGCGTTTGTTCCGGCATACGCGCAGTGGCCGCTGGGCCGGGAAGGTCTCCAGGAAGCGAAGAGTTCCGATGGCTTACCGAACGTAACGGGGAGCGGGAGATTTCAGATATTTGTGTCTCCGCAAGCAAAGGGCTACACCTTCATGCTTGACACGGATACCGGCAAAGTGTGGATCATGAAAAAGGATCATACATCCGGCGAGTTTTCCATGCAGAGAATACCCGTGGAACAGGTTGATTCCAAGGACGGGGCCAAATCCGAGTCCGACGGAAAAAAGGCGAGTGAAAAGGATGCCGCAGGAAAGAAATAGCTGCAAAATTGTGCTCATTTGATATGAGTGCGGGAATTTTCCGTTACAGGAGGCCTCGGGTAGATTGCGACACAAAAACAAGGCATGAGGACCCTTCGACAAGATCCAAGGAGGACGAAAGAAGCTGAATGAAAAAGGCTGGATATAAAGTCGCGGTTGTGGGAGCCACCGGAGCGGTGGGCAACATGATGATCAGCGTTTTGGAGAGGCGCAATTTTCCGGTATCGGAGATTGTGCTGCTCGCATCGGGTCGGAGCCACGGGCGAACTTTGAGATTCAGGGGCAAGGATTGCCCTGTGCAAGAACTGACTGAATCCTCTTTTGAGTCCGTGGATATCGGGCTGTTTTCGGCAGGCGGATCCATCAGCGCGAAATTTGCTCCGATAGCCGGGGAATCGGGATGTGTCGTCATCGATAATACGGCGCATTTCAGAATGGATCCCGATGTTCCGCTGGTGGTGCCTGAAGTCAATCCCGAAGCCATCGCAGGGTACAGCACGAAGAACATCATAGCGAACCCCAACTGTTCCACGATACAAATGCTGGTAGTCCTGAAGCCCATTCATGACGCGGCCACCATTAAACGGGTGGTGGTGTCCACGTACCAGTCCGTTTCCGGAACGGGCAAGGACGCTCTCGAGGAGATGCTTGTGCAGTCACGCGAAATTGCCAATGCGCTCCAATGGACCAAGGACCACGGATTGAATACCTTGACGGAAGGTCTGAAACCTTTCAGAACCATGAGCACTTCGGTCTACCCGCACCGAATTGGATTCGAGTGCCTTCCCCAGATAGACGTTTTCCTCGAGAATCAATACACCAAAGAAGAAATGAAAATGGTGTGGGAGACCCACAAAATTCTTGACCCCGCTATTCGCTTAACTGCGACAACGGTAAGGGTGCCCACATTTTTCTGTCATTCCGAATCTGTGAATGTGGAAACCGCAAAAAAACTCTCGCCCGGGCAAGCCCGTGAAGTTCTGTCCCGGGCGCCGGGAGTAAGGGTCATGGACGATCCTGCGAAAAAACACTATCCCCTCACCGCGCTCGCGGCGGGCGAAGACTTTACCCTGGTGGGCCGCATTCGAGAGGACGAATCCGTTGACTGCGGTCTGAATTTATGGGTGGTATCGGACAACATCCTGAAGGGCGCTGCCTTGAATGCAGTTCAAATTGCAGAGATTCTGATTGACAAGTACCTGTAAAACAGGGCTGTCCTCCGAGCGCAAGAAGAAGGCGGTCCCACTTGCGCTTTCGGTGATGCGGCACTGGGTTGTGTATGAAAGGAGCATGAATGAGTGTGAAACGTGAAGCTGTAATCGTGAGCGCGACGCGAACACCTCTGGGATCTTTTAATGGGTCTCTGAACGGTATCGGTGCGACGAAACTGGGGGGTATGGTCATCGAGGAGGCTGTGAAAAGGGCTGGAATCGAAAAGACCGATGTCGACGAAGCCATTATGGGGCAGGTGTTACCCTGCGGTTATGGGCAGAATCCTGCCCGGCAGGCGGCTCTGCAAGCGGGGCTTCCCTATGAAACCCAGTGCTTCACCGTGAACAAGGTCTGCGGCTCCGGCCTGAAAGCGATCATGCTTGCGGCACAGGCAATCCAGCTTGGGGATGCGGACGTCGTTATCGCAGGCGGCATGGAAAGCATGAGTAATGCGCCATATTATCTCGAAAAAGCGCGGTTCGGGTACAGAATGGGAAACGGATTGCTCCTGGACCATATGGTTCACGACGGCCTCTGGGACATCGTGAATGATTTCCACATGGGGATCAGCAACGATTTGTGCAGCGAAAAGTTCTCTGTTTCTCGTGAAGACCAGGACCGTTATGCAGCGCTGAGCTACTCCCGAGCGCTCGCGTCCATTGCGTCCGGCGCATTCAAGGAAGAAATCATGCCAGTCAGTATTCCGCAACGCAAGGGCGAGCCGAAAATATTTGATACGGACGAATGCCCGAGAGATACCACGTACGAGCTCTTGAGCCAGATGAAACCTGCGTTCCAGAAGAACGGGTATGCAACGGCAGGCAATGCTTCCGTTATTTCTGATGGTGCTTCTGCCGTTTGTATCATGGCGGAGGAAAAAGCTCGCGAGCGCGGGCTGCAGATTATGGCCCGCGTAGGCGCTCAAGGGTCTGCGGGGCTGGATATGAAATATGTGCTCATGGCCCCGATGTTGTCCATTCCCAAGGTGGCGGCAAAAGAAGGCGTGGATTATCATTCCGTGGAACTCATGGAGATCAACGAGGCGTTTGCAGGCTCCACGGTCGGCGTTATTCGTGAGCTGGGCCTCAATGTTGACCGCTGCAACGTGATGGGCGGATCGGTGGCGCTCGGTCACCCGATAGGCGCAAGCGGCGCCCGCGTGTTGACGACACTCATGTACGCAATGAAGCACATGAACAAAAAAACCGGGATGGCTTCCTTGTGCCTTGGAGGAGGAGAAGCGGTCACCCTGTACGTTGACCGCTGACAGGGACGGGGGTATCCGTTCCGTTACGGGTGGAAAAAGGGCTGTCATTGCGAGCGAAGCCTAGCAAGCTCTGCCCTTGAATATCGAGATTGCTTCCTCGTTTCACTCCTCGCAATGACTGGCAAACGATGGTTCCCTCGCGGGACTGAATGTTACGGACTGGGGGAGTTTTCTCTTGAAAGAGATTCCCTCTGATGCCTATGAAAGAAGCGAATGCGGGAACCCCCCTTGCAAAGGCGGGTTACCCACATCTCGCTTCTTTGATTGAGATTCCGGAGGAGCCCATGGTTATGAGACCCAATCCGCGTTCGTTTCTCACCGGAGCGGACCCGTTTTTCAACTCCACGGTCCTCGATTCGAGTCCGGACAGGTCTGTGGAAGAGATCGCGTTCGACCTTCGCCATGAAGGATTCATCGGCATCCCCCACGGCGGACTCGGAATGGGACTCTGCCTCGATGCGTGGCGCAAGATTGGAGAACCCCGGTACCCTGTTGACGTACGTTTCAGATTCGGCGGATCCGGAATACTGATCGGCGATTCAGCCGAATTCGTTGTGGAGCGTGCAGCGAACGGTCGATCAGTCGTCGCGTCCATTACCAAGATCGGCGATAAAACGCCCTACGTGAAGGCTGAAATCACCCCTGCGGCACACCTGGATGTCGTGGCTTTCGAGGAACCGCCTGCAGCTGATTTTCGCAGCCTTCCGTATTACAGGAACTGCTTCGTTTGCGGCCATCATCGGTCGATCACCGGGCTTCAGAGGAGATTCCGGGTCCACGGGGAGAATGGCGCGGTGATGGTCACCACGCCCTGGGGCTACGACCCGAACGACTACGACAGGGCTGCATCCTTTTTGATCGGAGAGGATGAATTGCATCCGGCCGTGCTGATTTCCATCTTCGATGAGAATACCGCCTGGGGTGGATTTATGGCCACCAGATCTTGCGGATTGTCGGTTCGGGTGGAATTCAAGCTACTGCGTCCGGTCCTCAGAAGCGAGAAGCTGCTGTTCGTGAGCCGGCCCTCGGGCATTCGAGGCAATCCCAAAGCCCCCAGGTTCTTCCTGGCAGAAGGGACCGTCTTTTCCATGGCGGATGCGGGACATCCCGAACCCGTTGCTACAGGACGCGGAGAATGGCTCATCGTGGATCATTACACAAAACAGATCCAGAAGAACCTCCTGCCCGAGGGGGATTGGCAATGGATATTTGCGGATGAAGAAAACGGGTAAGACCTTCACATTCCTGTGGGCGGAAGGGTTAATGTGACATAAAGTAACCGACTATGTTTTCAGCGACGGTTGATGAGCCGCCAGGTGTACCAACCGCGCACTCCGATAACACTGGCCTCTCAACGAAGACTGAACCGCGGAAAGAGCTGCTGTCGAATAGTGCTTCAAGAATATTGATGTCTGACGGGTCTACACACCGGACAAGAAATGTTTATAAAATGTTAACTATCCACAAAAATGCATAGACGCTCCAGACTGGCATAATAGTTGGGATTACGGATAGAAAACCAATGCACAACTTCCAGTCATGTTCGGTTACGGGTGAGAAAAATGACATCATTGCGAGCGCATCGTAGCAATCTCTGGCCGTATACGAACGAGCTGTGAAAAAAGTACGGTGGGGGGACCTATCTAGTGTTGTGTCCCACAAATAGCTTTCAAATCACCCACTTGGCCGGGACGCGAATCAGTGTCATTGCGAGGAGCGACGCGACGAAGCAATCTCCAGCCCTTATTCTGCAACTACGCGAGATTGCTTTGGGCTTTGCCCTCGCAATGACAATCTTGTGGCTTCTCGCATAGCCAATCAGCGATTTCTTTTGAGAATCCCCATCAGAGCGCTTTTCGGGTTTCCTTTTTCTACCGATTGCAGGAAATGAAAGACGCATGGTATGGTAAGAAAAACGCTCATGAGGTGCAAGATTGATCGAAAACGTCATTGAAGGTGTTCAGTGGATCCCGGGACGCGACAAATTTCTTCCCGATTCCCACATGTATGTGATTGGCAAACCGGATTCCGGGGACTTCACGCTTGTCGACTGCGGGCTCATGGAAATGGGATCGTACAAACTGCAAGAGCTGGAAAATTTTGGGATCACATTCGATCAGGTAAAAAGGGTGATAATGACTCATACGCATCTCGATCACGTGGGGTGCCTTCCCGAAATACTTGAGGCAATCCCCCATGTGGAAGTGTGGGTGCATAAAGACGAAGCCGATTATCTGGAAGCCGGGGACGACCGCATAGTGTTCGGAAACGCAATGTTCGAATCGATGATCCGTTCTCAATATACCCTTACCAAAGATTTTTTCAGAATCAAGGTTCACCGGAAATTGGAAGGGGGCGAATCCTTCTCCCTGGGTGGCGTTGAATTTGCCGTGATTCATCTGCCGGGCCACTCAACCGGGAGTATCGGTCTATTTAATGAAGAGTATCGGTGGCTGATGTCCGGAGATACCATCTACGCGGACGGTGCTATCGGGCGGTACGATCTCGTTTCGGCAGATCCGGCAGAACTGAAACAATCGTTGGAGCGTATTGCCGGTCTCGGCGTGGATATGCTGCTGCCGTGTCACAATCGTATTGTGAGAAGGGGCGCTGATCCCATGGTAAGGAACACTGTCCATCAATGGTCACCGATACTCGGTTGAGATCCGAAAAGTCGAGTCCGCGCACGAAAATTGTGATGAGCCCTGTCGGGAGGAATGAAATGGGAAAGACGGTTACGGAAAAAATTATCGAAGCCCATCTGGTACAAGGAAAGCTTGAACCTGGAACTGAAATAGCCATCAAAATAGATCATACCTTGACTCAGGATGCCACGGGTACGATGGTCTTTTTGGAATTTATGGCCATGAACCGCGGCAGAGTGAAAACAGAGGTTTCCGTCAGCTACGTTGACCACAATCTGTTGCAGACAGACTTCAAGAATGCCGACGATCATACGTTTCTCAGGACTGCAGCCGCGAAATTCGGCGTCACCTACAGCAGGCCGGGAAACGGGATATCGCACCAGGTTCATCTCGAGAGATTCAGTGTGCCCGGAAAGACCTTGCTGGGTTCCGACAGTCATACGCCGACGAACGCGGGCAGCTCCATGCTGGCCATCGGAGCGGGCGGTCTCGATGTTGCCATGGCCATGGCCGGCCATCCGTTCTATCTCATGATGCCGAAGATCGTGGGTGTCAGGCTGGACGGGGAGCTGCAACCCTGGGTTTCAGCGAAAGACGTGATTCTTGAAATGCTTCGAATACTCACCGTCAAAGGCGGTGTGGGCAAAATATTCGAGTACTTCGGTCCCGGAGTAGAAAGCCTTTCGGCGACGGATCGGGCGACCATCGGGAACATGGGCGCGGAGCTCGGTGCAACCACCAGTATGTTCCCCTCAGATCGCCGCACACGAGAATTCCTGGAAAGCCAGGGTCGGGCTGATGCCTGGACGGAAATTCGTGCGGATAGTGATGCACAATACAGTGAAATCATTAAAATTGATCTGAACACCCTCGAGCCTCTCATCGCTGCACCGAGTTCGCCGGACAACGTGATGAAAGTCTCCGAAATCGAAGGCACAGAGGTCGGTCAGGTAATCATCGGCTCTTCCGTGAATTCTTCCTTCCGGGATCTCATGACCACCGCCAAGGCCGTGGAGGGGCGCCATTGCCATCCTGACGTGAGCTTCGAGATCAATCCCGGGAGCAGTCAGGCCCTCCTGAACGTGGCCGCATCCGGCGGAGTGATGAACCTCATCATGAGCGGGGCCCGCATTCATCAATCCGGGTGCCTGGGATGCATAGGGATGGGCCAGGCGCCGGGCACGGGGACCGTGAGTTTGCGAACCTTCCCGCGGAATTTTCCCGGCAGAAGCGGCACCATCCCGGATCAGGTTTATCTCTGTTCTCCGGAAACCGCCGTCGCCGCGGCGATCTTCGGAAAAATAACCGATCCCAGGAAACTGGGGGACTATCCAAGAGTCCAGAACCCTGAAAAGTATATCATTAATGACGAGAACCTGATTCCGGCTCCGGAAGATGCTTCTGGTGTGGAAATTGTCATGGGACCGAACATCAAACCGTTCCCGCACTTCGAAGCAATGGAGGACTCTATCGAAGGAGCGATCGTTATCAAAGTGGGAGACAACATCACCACGGATGCCATCATGCCCGCGGGCAGCAAAGTCCTTCCGTTCAGAAGCAACATCCCCGCTCTGAGTGAATTCGTCTTTGTGCAATTGGATTCGAATTTTTATCTGCGAGCCAGGGACAGCGCGGCGGGTTTTGTCGTGGGCGGAGATAACTACGGGCAAGGATCGTCTCGGGAGCACGCGGCCATCGCGCCCCGGTACCTGGGGATTCGGGCCAAATTGGTCAAGAGTTTTGCCAGGATTCACAAAGCGAATCTCATAAACTTCGGCATACTGCCTCTCACGTTCGCCAATTCGGATGACTACGATCTGCTGTCCCAGGGTGACGTCCTGCGAATCGATGGTGTGGCAGCGGCCTTGCGCCAGGGAAGCTCTGAGCTCACGGCACAGATCGTCGGAACGGCAAAACGGATTCTTCTGAGAATGGAATTAACGGAGAGGGATCGGATGATTCTGCTGGCCGGCGGCCTGATCAATCTTGCGGCGAAAACCGATTGAGCTTGTCGGCCGGTCGGCTGCCAGGAACGGCAATGACCCGAATGTTCCCGATACGAATGCGCTTCAAGAAAGATGGAGGAACCCTCTTTGTCAAGAGTGTCTCCCCAGTTCCCCGTGTTTGAAATCGGAATGTTCGCGGGCTGTTCTCGAGGGGGGATACTTTCTTTCTTCCCACGCTAGGATTGGCTCCGGGTAGGTCCCTTTTCTACCTTCTGCCTCACGAAAATCTCGTCCGGTTCCTGATCCTTGAGCGGTACGAGGTTACGGCCATGGTGAATCACCAGCCGTTCCGGACCGGCTTCCGACACGAGCACGGTCAGTATTGGCCCGGTCTCCCAGTAGAGGTTCAGATATGGTGGTGTGTACGAGAAACCACCTTGCCCCGCGCGTATCCACTTTTGGGTATCATCTCCACGATACCCAGCGCGAAAACTGCCGTCACTATTAAACGTCAGCTTTAGAAATCGTTGGGTAGCCGGTGATTCGACGCCTTCGGCGATTCGTGTCTGGAGAACCCATGTGCCTGCGAGGACAGGCGCGTTGTCGGTCTTGGATACCGATGCGGTTTTGGTGTCACAGGCGGCGACGAAAAAGATACAGAGCGTAAGCCAAAGAATGATGCGAACTGCGCTAATCGAGGACTGTTTCATGATGTCGTAAGGTTGTCCTGGAACAGGACGAGGCGATCTCACCCCGAGGATGATGACCGCCTCGCATTGTTTTCAAGAGAAGATCCGTACGAAGGATCTATCTATTAGAACCAGCCACTGGAAGAGCTGCTTGCGGGATAGTAACCGCTGCTCGAAGAAGAGGCCGGCCAATAATAGCCACTGCTGGAGCTGGATGCGGGCGCACAGCAATAGGTGTAGCCGCTGCTGCTGGAGCTTGCAGGCATACAGCAATAGGCATAACCGCTGCTGCTGGAGCTGGATGCGGGCGCACAGCAATAGGTGTAGCCGCTGCTGCTGGAGCTTGCAGGCCAATAACCGCTGCTAGACGAGCTGGCAGGAACACATCCCGAGCTGGACGAAGACGCCGCCCCCCAAGAAGCATACGGTGCCCACGCATAGAAGCCCACCGCATATGTCGCGAGTAGCATAACCATACCGAAAACCGCGAGCGTCACTGCAAATCTTTTCATTGTAAATACTTACCTCCTGCATGAAATAAAAGCCGAATCTGCTGTTCTCAAATCGAAAACAGTTGTTCCCTCTAAAAAGTGAGACAAGGTGTATCTATTCGCTATCATGTTTCATATTTGTTGTCAATCATTTTGTTCTTAACAGCTCTTTTGTTTTACTCCGCTACGTTGTTCCTAGAGCCGAAAAGTACCCTTGACTCACCCATCCCGTCTGCTAGGATTCTCTGAATTTCGATCCTTGTCAAGGAAATTTTCAAAATGAGTGACATACCAAGATTCTATGGCATGAATCCTGAGACCTCTTCGGCTTCTCGCCGGAAACCGACACGAAAATTCAACCGCATCGCGGTCGCTCTAACAGCGGGTACGGTGCTGGCGATCGTCGCGGTCTTTTGGAGTAATCCCAGGGCCGTTGCTTCCAGCGATTCGCTTGTCAATGAGACAAGCCGAACAACGGCTCAGGCTCCATCCGGGCCAGATAGCCCCCCCGTCCCCGCGTCTGCGGGAGTGCAGATCGGCGAGCAGGTTCGCCGCGCAGGGGAACTGCTTATGGAAGGAAAGACCGCTGCTGCCAAGGAACTCATTCGCAAAATGAAGCGACAATGTGAAACCGCGGAGGCAGACCACAGGGAATGCGCTCGATGGCTCGGAGCTTTACGAGGTTTTGACGGGAATATTGAGAAGACTGGCAGACAGACCTCCCTTACCAATACCATCGGAATGAAAATGGTTCGCATTCCTGCCGGTGAATACATGATGGGGAGCCTGAAGATGGAAATGGACTGGCTCAGGCTGACCTTCCGAAAAATATGGCGAGAAGGCCACAAACAATGGTTTCAGGACGAGATGCCGCTGCATCCCGTGCGTCTGACGCATCCTTTTTACATGGGTGCTAACGTCGTCACTGTGGGGCAGTTCCGCCAATTCGTCAAAGACACGAATTACAAAACGGATGCGGAAAAGAACGACGGCGGCATGATTTTCAGCCACCAGGAAGGCCGATGGGTTCCGAAAAAGGAAATGAAATGGGATTCAGTCCCTTGGACCATTGCCGACGACCAACCCGTGGTATTCGTTTCCTGGAATGATGCCGATGCATTCTGCAAATGGCTGAGCAGAAAAGAAAAAAGAACCTACCGGCTGCCCACGGAAGCGGAATGGGAAATGGGCTGCCGCGGAGGCTCCGTATGGGTGAGGTATCCTTGGGGAGACAAGCTCCCGGGAGATCGGGACACCAATTTCGGGGACGGCAATCCCAAATTGCCCGAAAGCCTGACCACCGTAAACGACGGCTTCAGGTACGTTTCGCCGGTCGGGAGTTTTCCTCCCAATGGGTACGGGTTGTATGACATGGCCGGAAACGTGATGCAATGGGTTCAGGATTATTATGACCGCAACTATTACGAGCACTCCCCCCTTGACGATCCCCAGGGGCCGGCAAGCGGCACATCGAGGGTGAATAAGGGGGGCAACTGGTATTCAAGCCCTGCTGATTGCAGGTGCGCGTTTCGCGGTTTTTCCGGGCCTACCATGAGCTTCTGGAACCTGGGATTCCGGGTTGTCATGGAAGATAAGGACGAGGACAGAACGGTCACGGCCAGGACGTCTGATTATCAGGATTCCACTGAACAAACCGCGTCGAGTTTCCCTCCCACCGATGAGGACGCACTGCGGCTGTTCAGGGATGCCATGTTTGCTGCCCAACAACAACAATGGGATCAAGCCACCAAAGATCTGGAGGAGGCCTTGAAACTTTACGAAAAGCGAGAGGACTTCAAATGGATAGCACGAGTCAAGGCCACTTTGGCAGGTATTTACGCCGAGCGGAACCGAATGTACAAGAGCAAGGAACTCTATACTCAGGCCCTGGACGAGTTTCGCAAAATGGGTGACGCAGCGACGGCTCGGATAATCCTCGCGAGGTTGCAAGAACTCGAAACTTCTCCGGGAGTCAAAGTTGCTGAAGTGAAAAAAGGAGGAATCGCCGATCGGGCGGGGATCGTGGTAGGAGACATGATCATTGAATACGGCGGCGAAACGGGGTTCAGAGTGATCGGTTTCAAAAAGCTCGTCGAAGATTACACGAACGCCGACCGCATTACGCTGAGCGTCATGAACAACAACGAAATCACCACCATGTCCGTTCCCGGAGGATCTCTGGGAATCGCAGTGGAAGACATCAAGAGACCCCCGCGGCCCCGCAGACCACCGGAGGACGACAGATCGCGGGAAAGGCAGAGGCAGCGTCCCAGGCGCGGCAGATGACACGCTCCAAGGTTCCGTCAGGAGCTGTTACCTATAGCAATGCTCGAAAATTCTGTCGGATTCGTTCATGACTTTCTCCCACATTTCCAACCAGGCAATCACGTCATTGCGAGGAGTGGAACGACGAAGCAATCTCAGTTTTATTAGAGATTGCTTCGGGCTTCGCCCTCGCCATTGACAGTCTTCGAATCCTTTCGCGTATCAAAACCGACATTACTTTCGAGAATCCCTCTATTCGGGAAACGACCGTCGTCCACGCGGCCAGCCGGGAGATCAAGCGAAGGCAGCTGTATCGGCTGACCCGCTCAGCCCGTCCCGTTTCTGATTCTGTTGATCAATTGCGTCGTGGAGATCCCGTCCACGAGATTCACCAGAGCGACTTTTCCGCCGCGTGCCTTGACAATGTCCTCTCCGACTACCGGTTTGCCTTTCCAATCGGCTCCTTTGACAAGGACGTCCGGGCGCACCTCCTGAATGAGCTTCAGGGGGGTGTCGTCATCAAACACAACCGTATAGTCGACAAATCCAAGAGCGGAAACCAGGGCAACCCTGTCCGCTTGACTGATGATGGGTCTGCCGGAGCCCTTGATGCGGGCAACCGATGCGTCCGAATTGATTCCCACAACGAGAACGTCACCCAGTGCAGCCGCCTGGCGAAGTATTTCCAGGTGTCCGGAGTGGAACAGGTCGAAGCAGCCATTGGTGAAACTGATTTTCTGACCCTGAATCCGGTGATTCCGCAGCACCGACGATATTTCCTGGAGTGGCACGCACTTCCGGCTGACGGTATCTTCCTTCAGAGAGTCGACCATTTCGTCCAGGGTCACCGACGCAGCTCCGAATCGCGAGACGACTATGGACGCCGCAAGGTTGGCAAGACCTATCGCGTTCTCCACGGACAGCCCGTTCGCCACAGCCAGAGCCAGCGTTGAGATCACGGTGTCTCCGGCTCCCGTGACGTCCACGATTTCAACCGGCTTGACAGGAAAGTCCTCGTGTTTGAGCCTGGTCACAAGGGTACTGCCGTCTTTGCCGCGCGTGATGATCATGGCTTCCGAGTCGGTTTGTTCCAAGAGCACCTGGCCTGCACGTACCAGACTCTCCGTGTCCCGAATCTCTATCCCGGAAGCAAGAGAGGCTTCCTTCACATTTGGAGTTATGTACGTACAGCCGGCATACTTCGTGAAATCCATCCCCTTCGGGTCCACCAGGACGGGGATGCCGTTGGCCTTTGCCGATTCCAGAAGTGCCTTGAGCAGGGTGGGAGTCAGAAAGCCTTTCCCGTAGTCCGAGATGATGGCCGCTTTCACCTGCGGCATAACGGACCGAATATCATCGACGACCGTTCGCTCCAACTCGGGGGAAAGATTACGGAGCAGTTCTTCGTCTATCCTCACAATCTGTTGATTCCGAGCGACCACTCGCGTCTTGATGGTAGTCGGCCGTGACGGATCGTCTTTCAGCCAGAAGCTCTCTACTGCCATTTCTTCGCAGTGCTGCTTGAACCAGCGGCCGGGATTATCCTTTCCCACGGTGGCGAAAAGCGCGACGGTCCCTCCCATGGTGACGAGGTTTCGCACCACGTTGCCAGCGCCGCCAAGCCTGCGCAGACGGTCGCGCGCGACGAGCACCGGAACCGGTGATTCGGGAGAAATTCTTTCCACGTCACCAATGATGTACTCGTCGACCATGACGTCCCCGGCCACGAGGATGGGAAGCGGTTTCAGTTTTTTGATTAAGTTCTCGTTCAATCGGATCCTCCGGAAATGTCCGGGACGGTATTTCAGCCGCCATGCATTCAACTGCACGTTACTTGAGTGTTTGCATGCAAGCCATAGGATTACATAGACCTGTAAGCCGTGTTTTGCAACAGTTTATCCCATGGTGTTGTATCCGTTCAGGTACGGGTGGAGAGAACGCTGTTACTGCGAGCGAAGCGAAGCAATGTCTGACCCCGAATATCGAGATTGCATGGTCGCTTCACTCCTCGCAATGACAGGGAAACGAGGGTTCCCTCTTCATGAAAGCCCGGACGGACACACGTATTTATTCATAACAAACATTAACAAAACAAATTAATAGATCGATTTATCTTGATGTTTACACGAACTTCTGATAGAGCGAACGTCATGCCGGGGACATGCGCTCAAGACAATCTGTCCCCTTTCGCAGCCTTGACCGGAAAGGGTCCATATGCCGCACAGGCACACCAGCATGGCGTTAATAGCGGACGGAAGCAACACCGGAACAGGAAACGCGGCCGATCGACCGGGTCGCGGCAACATTCATCGGACCAACTGCGCAAAAAATGACGTCCGGCCGGAAAAAAGGTCGGGCCGGCTGACTAGTTGGTCATCACCGGCCCTGTTGCCTTCCATGAGCCTTTTAACGTCCTGCTCGGGACCGGCTACTGCAGCCCTCTTTGCAGTGGGCCACCCTCGGAATGCGATATCTTTTCACGATGCTCTCCTTTCCTATGTGGGAGACTATCGACCTAACGCAATTCTTATTCATCACAGCACCTCATGTCAAGCTAAGGAAGCTCTGATAATCTGAGATGGGCCGGGAAAAATGAACATAAAATTTTTTGAATGGGGAAAATCGGATCAGTATGGCGATACACGTCGCCAAAGCACTCATGAACCGCGTGTTCCAACGGCTCAACGAAGCGGCCTGCACGGGTTCTTTGTTGCAGGGGCCATTGCCTGTGTGGTTGTTCTCCTGATGGGGCTTGGCGAACACTATGGAACGGTCGTCCCGCTGGAGAAGGAACTCCTGTCACGGGAGGTGCGATGGGTGGCCGGGGAGATTGACGCTGCAGTCAAGCTCAAAAGCGCGATTATAACCACCGCGGCGGGCATCATCGAAGTGGACACGCTGCTGGAGAACGGAAACCTGGAAAAGCTTCTCAGGACGTTGCGGGAGCACCTGTCTGATTTTTTCAGTCTTGAAATTATCAATGACCGCGGCGAAATAGTGGCAATGATCGGCGAATTGCCATTGTCCCAGGCCGGCACCGCCGCGCCTGCACGCACGAGCAGGTTCGTTCGGGTCAGCTCGGATATAAATTACAACGAGGGCGTATTTGCAGACGATCCAGCCCACGGATGTTTTTCCGTCACGTGCAGACATATAGGCCCGCAGAAGGGTCAGTGGTTCAGCAGAACCCGATTTTCCAGGGAATCTATCAATCGATTACTGGCGTCGGTTCCCCAGTGTCATGCCGGGCTCGTCCAGCTGACAGGAATCTCCAAGATGCCAAGAATAAACCAGGAATTGCAATCCGCTTCCACAACCGGCAACTGGTGGACCGGACCCTCAAAAGCTGAGGCATTCCTCGATTCACCGGGCTGGATTGTTCAGGTGGAAAAAATTTCTCCGCGCTCTGTCTTACGCCCCTTACCTATATTACTCCCGACTCTGCTGCTCCTCTTTGGAGCGCTGGCATACCTTGCGCGGTTGTTCATAACCTACAGAAAACCTGCGGCGCCCGCGTGGCCAGCCGTTGCCGAGTATCCCAACCCGAAAGAAGAACGGCTGCCGAACGCTCCCGCTTTGCCTGCGGTCGCGAAGAGCCGTCCGGAAGAAGACAAGAAACCAGCCGCCGCGACTGCAATTGTCCCGGCTCACGATGCCGCGGCCCATGGGCAGCCCGAGCAGGAACCCCTCGAAATCCCGGAGAACAAGACTACCGATCAATCGGAACCCTTTTCCGTGCCTGAAGACGAATTGCTCGGGGCTCCCGACGCTTACGCAGTGTTCGACACCGATTTTGAGGAGGATAATTTCCCGTGTTATTCTTCATCGTATGATTCGGAGCAGGAAGAATCAGCCTACCTTGTCGAAACCTTCGAGTTTCACGAGCTTCTTCAGACCATGTCCACCGAAGATTCCGTACTGAACTCTCCGGAATCGAACGAGTCAGAGCTTTCTTCTGAATCGGAAACGGAAGAAATGGAGCAGCTAATGCTCGAGGACGCAGTTGTGGAAGCGGAAGACTTCGATGAGATACTGTTCCAGAACCCGGTAACGGAACAAACGCAAGACGTCGAGCAGGTACTGCTCCACAACTCGGTACCGGAAACGGACGATTCCTCTCCGGAGTCAGTTGCGGGTCAGGTTACGGTGGAGAGCGTCGAAGATATACCCATGGAAGAAATAGAAGCATCAGCTACAACTGGCGACCTTTCACATTCCTTTCCGGAGTGCACGGAGTTGCCGGAAGATAATTTCGCAAGCCTCGTTGCGTCCAGCGAAGCTTCGGTGGATCACTTCTTGAATTCACTTGAAGACACTATGGAACCGGAGAGCGATGCAGTAGACTCGGCTGTCCTTGCCGGCGAACCGGACGAACCGGACAGCGCGGAGGAATTCTCTGCGGAACTCGACATTCCAGAAGACTATTTTGACGATCCCCCCGAATCTGTCAGCGTACAGCGCGCCGCGTATTACCCTGCCGTGATTCTGGGGCCTCCGCTCCTGAAGGGAAAAGCGCGTTCCTTGGAACAAGACCGTGCCGCGCAGGTTGAAACGGACGTTTTGCCTGAAACCCTGGAACTTTCGTGGACCGAGCCGTTGGAACAGCCGGAGTCGGAACCGGTTGAACAAGCTTTCGACGGTTCGTCTGATACCCTGGATACACAGTCCCAAGTGCCCGACTCGCTAGAGGTAACATGGTCCGAACCGGAACCGGAAGCCCCCGCGATGGAAGTCGAGGATGAGAAACCGGTCCTCAGGCATGGTTCGTATGCATCTTAGTAGGCGTGTAGATGAGTGAAGAACCGGACGGTGCTGCAAAGTCCCAGATTCTAAAGACTTAATTCTTCTCTTGTTCGCACGGTTATGGTAATTTTGTACCGAAATCCGGGCGAACTGCCGCTTGTACATCACATCAGCAGCATGGTGTTCGCCTGTTCCGCGCTTGAGCAAGCGCGTCAGGCTCCACCCCACCTGCTCCGGCCCGGCGCATAGCGAGGCTGTCGAAAGCCTTGCGAGAGCTTTTCATCACGGATCACAGCATGCATAAAGTACTGACGATAGCAGGCTCGGATTCCAGCGGAGGTTCCGGAATTCAGGCTGACCTCAAGACGATTCTGTCACTCGGCGGCTACGGCATGAGTGTCGTGACCGCGGTAACAGCCCAAAACACGCTGGGGATACAAGGCATTGTCGCTCTGGAGCCTGAGTTTATCGCGCTTCAACTGCAGGCTATTCTCGACGACATCGGCACGGATTGCATAAAGACCGGAATGCTTGCCAATGCAGGAATCGTCAAAGTTGTAGCGAAAAAACTGAAGGAAAGCGGGGTACAGAAAATTGTTGTGGACCCGGTGCTGGCATCGGAAAGCGGAGCGGTTCTGCTGGATGAGCAAGGACAAAAAGCGCTTGTCAAAGAACTGTTCCCTGCAACCTACCTTCTTACTCCAAACATGCCCGAAGTCGAAAGATTGACGGGTCGAAAGATCGCGAATGTCTCGGACATGATCAAGGCGGCAAAGCATCTCCACAAAATGGGCCCGCGCTATGTCCTGGTAAAAGGGGGGCATCTCAAGGAATCGCCCGTAGATGTGCTTCACGATGGAAGCCAGCACTACGAATTTACCACCCAGCGCGTTCGCACCAGGCACACGCATGGCACGGGGTGCACTCTCGCGTCGGCCATTGCGACTCTCATGGCAGAGGGCCTGCCTCTGATGGAATGCATAGACAAAGCAAAACGTTACCTTTATAGGGCACTGAGATTTTCCCTCAATATAGGCAAGGGAATCGGACCCACCAATCATTTTGCCTCAATTACGAGAGAGATCGCACGGGCCCACGTGATCGAGGAACTGGACAACGCTTTGGAACGACTCAAACGACTCAATATAGGGCATCTGATTCCGGAGGTGCAGTCGAATCTCGCGTACGCAATTCCTTTTGCGGAAACACTGCACGACGTGGCTTCTTTTCCCGGCCGGATCATCCGGCTTGGGAATACCGTTTCCACTCTGTCTTCGGCGAAGTTTGGGGCTTCCCGGCAAATCCATCATCTGGTGTTGGCTGCGATGGATTACGATCCAGGCAGGCGTTCGGCCATGAATATTCTGTATTCCGATACTCTGGTCAGGAGGATCAGGTCTCTCGGTTATACAGTGGCGGAATTCGACAGGGGACGCACTCCTCCGGATCTTGAGCAAGAAGAGGGGAGCACCCTGGCTTGGGGGGTGCAGGATGTCATGGAAGAATTGGGAAGAGTGCCCGATGCCATATTTGATAGAGGGGCCATCGGAAAAGTGCCGATGATACGAATTTTCGGTACGGACCCGGCCGCGATCGTGAATCTGATCGCAAAACTCTAGGGTAGCGTCGTATACCACCTCGCTCTCAAATACTTGAAATCGTGGACTAAATTCTTGTAAGACGTTCCTCCCCGATCTTACTTTTTTGAAAGCGCACGAGCATTGGTCTCGTTGGCGATCACAGTTGAACCGTCCCTCTTGAACTCCTCGCAAAATAGCAGCTCTCCCGTTCGATTCGCTTTTCATTTGTTATGCGAATGACTAAGATAGGTTTGACTCGGCCGGGACGAGTCAGGTGCGGATTTTACGTCCTGCATGTCGACTGATAAACTATTCCTGGAATGTGTATGCCTGATATACTTGTAGATCCACATGCGCGGGTTATTGATTACCTGCGGGTGTCCATCACGGATTTGTGCAACCTGAGGTGTGTTTATTGCAGACCGCCGGAAGGTATAAAGCTGGTTTCCCATGATGACATCCTGAGATATGAAGAGATTCTGACAGTCATAGGACTGGCCCGAGACCTGGGAATTCGAAAAATAAGAATTACAGGGGGTGAACCCCTGGTGCGCCGCGGGGTGTTGGAGTTCCTGTCCAAGTTGACCGCGATGCAAGGAATTGAGGATGTGGGCCTGACCACCAACGGAGTGTTCCTTGCGGCGAACGCGGCCGGTCTGAAGGCTGCGGGCCTGACCAGGATCAATGTCAGTCTCGATTCCATGCGGAGACAAACGTTTGCGGAGATTACCGGCTCGGATTGCCTCGACAAAGTACTGGACGGAATCGACTGTGCGCTCAGGGAAGGCCTCAACCCGGTCAAAATCAACGTGGTCCTCTTGGCTGGAATCAATGAATCCGACGTCCCAGCATTCGCTCGGCTCACTCTGGACCATCCCGTGGACGTGAGATTCATCGAGCGCATGCCGTTTGGGGCCGATTCGCTGCCCGACTCACCTGATTCATTCAGCGCATTCAAGGCTCTGGAATTGATAAGAAGAGAAGTGGGGCAATTGGAAGCAATCGACCGGGATGCGCTCGATGGCCCGGCTACGATGTTCAGACTGAGCGCTGCTCGCGGTCGCATAGGAGTAATAGATCCCGTTACCGGCCATTTCTGCGGAACCTGCAATCGGCTGAGATTGACCGCGCGAGGAACCCTGCGTCCCTGTCTTCTCAGCCCAAGAGAAATAGATATCAAAGCCGCACTCCGCAACGCAGCTTCGCGAGACGAGTTGGTGCAAATCATCAGGCAAGCCGTGTTCGCCAAGCCCATAGGGCAGCCGTCGAGCAGTATCGGGCTCAAAGACGGCATGAACATGATCGGTGGATGAAAAGGCCGGCATCGATCCAGCGTCTTCTTGCGAATGGATACGTCAATATGCCCTGGCTTTTGATACCGTTTCGCCAATAGGGAAGTACCCCGGGGCGACGGCGGGCATGTACCCGAAGCGCGGTCACGCGGTGCCGTTCGCTGCGGAGGAGACATGGCCGCCACGTTACATCTTGGAAAGCGAAACGGTATGGGTTAGCCGACCCGCCCGATTTCGCGCATTTGAAAGCGCATTAGGAAATACCGGTATATATTCTCTCATGACAGAGCATTTACCCAAATCCCTTTCTGTCATCATAGTCAACAGGAATACCGCGGATCTCCTGGTACGGTGTATTGGTCACGTTTACGGATCAGATTTACCCGAAACGCCTGAAGTGTGTGTGGTTGACAACGGATCTTCGGATGACTCGGTGAAACGCGTCAGGGAGGTCTATCCGGAGGCAATCGTCATCGAGGCGGGTCGAAACCTCGGGTTTGCGGCAGCCAATAACCTAGCGTTTGCAGAGACGGCGGGAAGGTTCGTTTTGCTGGTGAACACCGATGCGATGCTCGACGAAGCATGCGCCGGCAAGCTCTTGAGCCTTATGACAACCGACGTTCGTATAGGCATGGCCGGCCCTCAGCTTCTCAATGAGGACGGCACCCCCCAGACGTCATACGAGGCGGTTCCAACTCTTGCAACCGAAACGTTAAACCGCAGCCTTCTCAAGAGGCTCTTTCCCGGGAAATACCCAGGAAAAACGCGCTTGTTCGCCGGGCCGCAGCCCGTGGAAGCCCTTATCGGCGCGGTAATGATGATCCGCAGAGACGCGCTGGATGAACTGCACGGTTTTGACGAGGACTATTTCTTCTTCCTGGAAGAAACCGACCTGGCTGTGCGCATGCGCAAAGGCGGATGGAAGGTCGTCCACGAACCCGGGGCAAAAGCCTTCCACCTGCAGGGAGCGACCGCAAAGACCTATCAGGCTGGCGCACGCATAGAATTCTACAGGTCCCGCTATCTGTTCTTTCAGAAGCACTACGGAGTAGCCACGGCCGGAGTACTCAGGGGAGTAATGACTGCGAATCTTGCACTCAATGTGTTGGGTCTGGGGATTGCGACAGCATGTACGCTGGGCCGGGCCAACAGGCTCACGGGTCGGTTGAAAGTGCGGTCACAACTCTGGAAATGGCACCTCAACGGTTGCCCTGAAGGGTGGGGGCTGCCGCGGACATGATCTGGTTTTGCGGCGTAATGATACGAGGATCGGCTAGCAGCTTACGATTTCGTACTGTTCCTGGAAGAGGTTCGGGTCTGGGTTGAGTTGAATTTTTGTATCGTATTTTTTCTGAATTTGTTCAAGCTGCTCGCTTTCTTGTTCGAACAGCAATTTCACCACCTCAGGATGCGCGGTAATTTGGATGCAGGAAGAGTATTCATCCGAAATATCTCTGCAAATGGCGCGTAGAATTTCATAGCATACTGTCGTGAGCGATTTAACGAATCCCTTTCCTTCGCAGTACGGGCATTGTTCGCACAGCGTCCGTGTCAGGCTCTCCCGGGTTCGCTTGCGCGTCATCTGGACAAGCCCCAATTCTGAGATCTTCAGGATATTGGTCTTCTGTTTGTCTCGTCTTAATGCTTCCTGGAGCGAGTTTGAGACCTTCTCCCTATCTGTGGGACGATCCATGTCAATGAAGTCCACGATAATGATACCGCCAATATTTCGCAGCCGAAGCTGGTACGCAATTTCTTTGACTGCTTCGAGATTGGTCTTGAGTATGGTCTCCTGAAGGTTGCGCTTTCCCACGTACCTGCCTGTATTCACGTCTATGGCCACCAGGGCTTCGGTGAAATCAATGTTTATGTACCCGCCTGATTTGAGCCACACTTTTCTGCCCAGTGCCTTGTTCAATTCCATTTCGATACCGAAGTAATCGAATATGGGCTCATCGCCTTCGTAGAGTTCCACGCATGGCTTGAGAAACGGCATGAAGGAGTCCATGAATTCCAGGATGCGGTTATAATGTTCTTTGGAATCCACTACCAACCGAGAAACGGTCTCCGTGAACAGGTCGCGCACTCCCCTGAGGCACAAGTCCAGGTCCTCGTAAATCAGGGACGAGGCTGGGACCCGCTTCTCTTTTTCCAGGATCCTTTCCCAGGTGCCCTGCAAAAACTTGAGGTCAGCCTGGAGTTTTTCTCCGTTTTCATGTTCGCTCACAGTGCGCACTATGAGCCCGCACGTGAGGGGTTTGATATGGGAGATAATGTCCTTGAGCCGCTGGCGTTCGGCTTCGTTTTCGATCCTTCTCGAAATGCCCACATGATCGACTGTGGGCATGAACACCAGGAAACGCCCCGGTATCGATATGTGTGAAGTTATGCGAGCGCCTTTGCTGCCCAACGGCTCTTTGGAGATCTGGACGAGAATGTCCTCCCCTTCCTGAATTAGGTCCTCTATGGGAGTAAAGCTCGGAATCTGTTCGGATAGACTTTCGCCGTTTTCGTCTTCCTGCGCTTCCTCGTCGTCTTCTTCGCTGACCATGAAGTTCAGGTCACGGACGTGCGGGTGAATATCGCCGACGTACAGAAAGGCGGCTCGCGGCAATCCTATATCGACGAACGCTGCCTGCATACCGGGAAGAACCTTGATGACTCTTCCCTTGTAAATGTTGCCGACAATGCCCCTTTCCCCCTTACGCTCGATATGCAATTCAGCTACTTGGCCGTTTTCAACTAGAGCCAACCGAGTCTCTCGCAGGGTGACGTTCATCACTATTTCATTGGCCATATCCGAGCCCCTGGTGGTTCGATACTATTCTTGGAACGCGACGGCGGTCTTGACAATCTTCAGGCTGCCCGCATCCTCTCGACTGATACCCATTAGTGCTGCGACGGCGTCCACGGGGTGAATGGATCCCGAGGGCCCGCTGTTGATCGTCATGGTGAGAGTGCAGCCGGAAAATTCTACTGTGGAAATGCACGCTTTGAGGTCGCGGCTCTTCGACCTTCCTTTGTGCATCTTCACCACTTCCACACTCTCGGCGGATTCGAACGTCCGTATCCGCTGCCGGACATTCTCCGGCGACATGGCAGAGCAAAATGTAACTTCGTAAATTACCTGCTGGATTTTACCAGAAACCGCTGAATCGTTCAACGATATTTCCTCAAAGTTCAACGGTTTGATGCCATCCGGAAGACGTTCGCCCATGAGTCGCTCCACCTCCTCGAGAGGGAGGCTCACATTCAAGAGATCGAAATCCACGTATTCGGCCGTACTTTCCACACCCAAGGCGAGCGGCGGTGAAAAGCGAAGCTTCGGGTGTGGATGAAACCCATGGGAATATTCCAGGCGCAGACCGGCTCTCCGAAAGGCTCGTTGAAACAATCGGATCACGTCCTGATGTCCGATAAACCTCATGCGGTTCAATTTCGCGTACTTCAGCCGAAAGCGTCTGACGCTGTCTTCGTGGCACGGCTCGGTATCGGCAAGGTCCGGGAGTGGCAGTGTTCCATCCGACACCAGGATCGGCTTAATGTCCTTGAAATCGCAAACCCCGCACGACGTGCACCCGTGCAAACGGCAGTCGGACGTAGACTCCTCAGACTGAGCTTTATGCCATTCCGATGCCAGGTATTCCGGGCTGATTCCAGGATCTATGAAATTCCAGGGGAGGGCGTCCTCTATCATTCTTGCGTTCAGATATGGGTGGGGGTCCACACCTGTCTCGCTAAAAGCCTCCATCCAGGAATCGAACTTGAGATGCTCGTCCCAGCCGTCAAATCGCGCGCCTTTCTTGAATGTGGATTCTATGACATCCGACAGCCTTGCGTCCCCCCGTGCCAGCACTCCTTCAAGGAAGGAGACCCGGGCATTGTGGAATTTCACCCGGGCACGTCCTTTGTGGAAGTAGCGTTTAATGTAATGCTGCCGAGCGGCGGTCTCGTCCATGTCGATCTGTGCAGCCCACTGAAAAGGCGTGTGGGACTTGGGCACGAACGTGGACACGGAAGCGGTTATTTTGCCGCCCTTCGACCACTTGGAAGCCCTCAGGATCAGACCCACGATTCCATCGAGATCTTCCTGGGTTTCCAGAGGCAGGCCGATCATGAAATACAGCTTGAGAGACTGCCATCCGTTTTTGAAAGCTGCCCTGACCGCCTTTTCCAGATCCTCTTCGGTATTGCCCTTATTGATGATCCTGCGAAGTCGCTGGGTTCCGGCCTCTGGCGCGAGGGTAAAGCCTGTTTTACGGATGCGCCTGATTTGCTTGGCAATCTCAGGATCGAACGTGTCGGTTCTCAGAGACGGCAGAGAAATAGCCACTTTTTCCCCGCTGAAATCGTTCGCCATACTCCCCACCAGAGATCCGATGAGGGAATAATCCCCGGACGAAAGAGACAGGAGCGCCACTTCTTCCCAGCCCGCGGTCGCGATGTTTTGCTTTGCAACATTCAGGATTGCCTCGGGTTCCCTTTCCCGCACCGGTCTGTACAGCATTCCTGCCTGGCAAAAGCGGCAGCCTCTCGTGCAGCCTCGCGCAATTTCAATGCCGATTCTGTCGTGGACTATCTCGCAAAAGGGAACCACAAGGCTGGACGGGAAGCCCTGCTTGCTCAAATCTGCAATAATGCGTTTGGTAACCTTTTCCCCAGCCTTGTGAAGCGGTGGAACATAAACTCCCGGAATCAGTTTCCATTCTTCGAGCAGATCGTTGCGTGAACCACCGTACCTTTTCCAGCGCACGAGTGCGTCTGCCAGTTCCAGAATAGCTTCTTCGCCGTCGCCTATAACGAACGCGTCGAAAAAAGCCGCCAGGGGAACAGGATTGAAGGCCACCGGGCCGCCTCCCACCACAAACGGATCACGGGTGGAGCGGTCCGACCAGCGCAGCGGAATGTGCGCAAGATCCAACATCTGAAGAACCGTCGTCGCACACAGCTCATACTGGAGAGAAAACCCCACAAGATCGCATCGGGACAGTGGCGTTCCCGTTTCCAAGGTCGTAAGAGGAACATGTTCCGACCTCATGGCGGTTTCCATGTCCCACCAGGGCGCAAATGCCCGCTCCGCATAGAGGTCGGGCCGGTCGTTGACTATGGAGTAGAGGATCTTCAAACCGAGATGAGACATGCCCACTTCGTAGACATCCGGAAAGCAGAGGGCCATGTGCATCTTGACCGTGGACGGATCCTTGATCACGGAATTGATTTCACGGCCCGTATAGCGCGCGGGCTTTTGCACTCGACACAACAATTCTTCCGTTGAAGCGGAGTGGTCGCTCTTGCCGTGCGGGTCGTCGGAAACTGAAGACACTATCATAATTCTTACTGACAATCTCCCTTCCTGGGGTTACATTCTCAGGTCGATCAATGATACCATAACGATCATGACACTGAGACGGAACATTGCCCTTGTCGCAGGAACAATTACGACGCTGGCAGCTTTTTCGGCCGGAATGGCGTTGCTCGTGTTTGGCGGATTCTTTGCCGACAACGAAGTCATTATTTACGCCTCTATAGCCCTGGGCCCCGTGGCCATGGCTTCCGTGATGGCCGGATACGCCGTTTGGTGGCTCGTACTCTTTTTTCTGAGTCTTGCCTTTACCGACGGCAAGCCCGCCGCCGGCCCCCGGTAAATCAGCGTTTGACCTTTGGCGCGTGTTCGTCTGTTTTCGCAAACAGATCAATTGGAGGTCTTTTTATGGCCGATTTCGAAACCCACCCCCTCTACCGGATCATGCATCCCCGGAGCATCGCTTTCTGGGGAGCGTCCAACAATCCGACCGGTATGGGAACTATCCAATTGGCTCAACTGCTTTCGATGAAATTCGAGGGGGCCGTCTATCCCATGCATCCCCGGGAAAAGACGGTGGCTGGCCTTCCCGCGTATGAGCATCTGTCGGACGTGCCGGGTCCCGTGGATCTTGCAGTCCTGATCCTGCCCACACGCGTCGTGCCGGAAGTTCTCGAAGAATGCGGCAGTTCGGGAGTGAAACGGGCCATCATCGTTTCCGCCGGATTCGGCGAAATGGGCCCGGAAGGGAAGGCACTTCAACAACGGATCGTGGAAATCGCACGCACCCACGGCATACACTTCATCGGTCCGAATTGCATCGGAGTCGTAAACCCTTACGCCAAGCTTAACACGACGTTTTTCCCGTATCAAGCCCCTGCCGGATTCATCGGCATGGCCTCCCAGAGCGGGAGCTTCATCACACAGATGTTCGTGCATCTGGAAAAATTCGGGTTGGGGTTCAGCCAGGGATTCAGCCTCGGTAACGAGGCAGTGACGGACCTCGTCGATTGCATCGAGTATTTGGGCGAATGCCCCCAAACCAAAGTTATCGCTCTGTATGTAGAAGCCATCCGGAGAGGTCGAGATTTCTTTCGCGTGGCCCGTGAGGTGTCCAAAAAAAAGCCCATTGTGGCTTATTACGTAGGCGGATCCGAATCCGGAAGAAAAGCTGCCCTATCTCATACGGGCGCACTCGCGGGACCCGACCAACTCTACGAAGGAATCTTCAAACAATGCGGCATCATAAGGGCCACTTCCATAGAGGAGCTCTTCGACCTGTGCTATGTACTGGGCAGTCAACCGGTTCCGAAGGGCAACAGGCTCGCGATTCTGACGCATTCAGGCGGCCCGGGCGCAGCAGCGGCCGATACCGCGGAGCGGTGCGGACTGCGTCTGGCACGGTTCTCGCCTCAGACGATAGAGGCGTTGAGCGATCATGTTCCGCATACCGCGAGCGTCGGGAATCCCGTAGACCTCACCTTTAACAGGAATCCCGGAGATTACATGCAGATCCTGCCGCGGATTTTGCTCAGGGACCAGGTTGTGGACTCGCTGTTCATCTATCTCCTCATACCCTTCTACCGAGTCACCCAAACTCTTGAGGCCACGGGGATGAACCCTCAGGAGGCAGCCGTTCTGGCCAAGGATTTTATCGCGAACCAGTGCGAGTCTGTGGCTCAAATCGCTCTGGAGAGCGGAAAACCGGTAGTGGGAGGTTCGTTTTGTCCTCGCACCGAACCCTTCATTCGTGAGCTTCAGGACAGAGGCGTCCCGGTACTGCCGAGCCCCGAACGAGCAGTGAAGGCCCTGGCCGGTCTGGCACAATATGCAGCGAGTAAAGAGGCTTTCCTGAGCGGACAAGACGAGCCTGGTGCAACGTCCTTTCCGTCCGGAGAGAAACAGGCCTCCGCGGGAGGCTGTGCGGGCTGCGGGAGAGAATAATCACGGGATACATCCGAAAATGTAGCGCACCGGAGAAACGGCGGCCGCAGCGGAGAACGTGTGAATTATAGGGATTCTCAAGAGTAATGTCGGTTTTGATCACGCAAAAAAGTTGGAAGATCGTCATTGCGCGGGCAATGCCCGAAGCAATCTCCAACCAGCCAAAACTGAGTTTGCTTCGTCGCGCCGCTCCTCGCAATGACATGATTGCACCACCGGCATGCGGGCCGGAATGATGAGAAAATCCGACACAATTATCGAGAGCTGGTATAATCACCGAATCGAGAGGGATTTCACGAAGCTTGCATCCCTTGTCATTGTAGCCGTCATGCATTATGCTGGGTGAACGGACGGCGTACGCAATCGATTATTCACGCCCGACAGTCCGGTGGAATACAGTTTCTCCCGAATCATGTTGCGCTCTCTTAACATCGATGAACCTTCAACAACATATTGAACGCTATGTGGAGTTGGTCTGCAGGGCGGATCGACTGTTCGAATCCGTAAGAGACCGTCACGGCGACCTGTTGTCCTGCAAACCGGGATGCGACGATTGTTGCTCCGTGTATTTCCAGTTGAGTCTGATTGAAGCGTTTTTTCTCAGCGGCATGGTTCGACAACATCTCCGGCCGACGGCCCTGGAAAGGACACTTGCACGAGCAGATCGGATTGAACCGCTTTTCCGGCAGGCAACCACGTCCCTTGCACACATGCACGGAGCGGGAAGGCAAGAACTGTCCGATGCAGCGGCAAGGCTCAGGGTTCCGTGTCCCCTCAAGGAGGATCGCGGATGCGTTCTGTACGAACACCGGCCCATTACCTGCAGACTGTACGGAGTTCCGCAGCGAATCCGCGGCCGCGTGCTGTCCTGTCCCCATAACGGCTTTCGTGAGGGCGCAAGCTACATTGCCGTCGACGTGGACGGGATTCAGGAAACTTTACACAAGTATTCCCGGGAATTCCTGGAGGATTTGATAGGCAGCGTCCCGTCCGCACGTCCTCGACCACTTTATTCCGTATCTCAAGCCTTGAGAACGGATTTTAACCGAAATTTCTTTGAAAAACTCCGAGAAGCCCTGAGTTGAAGAAACGCAGCAGCAATACGCACAACTGGTGGATGGGAAAAGTCCGTTCGGTCGATGCCGGAAAGAAACTGCGGCTGGTACCGTATTGGGAAAGAGGACTTAGCCCTTCCGACCGGATTCACATTATCATTGATCCCGGTCCTGCCTTCGGAGTAGGGGATCATCCTACGACGCTCATGGCCCTTGAACTCCTGGAACATGCCGTGGCCGAAACAAATCGGCCCGAACCTACCATGCTCGACGTGGGCACAGGCACAGGGGTGCTCGCCATAGCAGCCAAGGCACTGGGAACCGGACTGACTGTCGGACTGGATACGGATCCGGCCGCAGTTTTCACTGCCAAGCGTAATGTCGGACTGAACACACGGGTGATGGTGGGGGGCTGTCTCATATTCCATTGCTGATAACAACCGCCGACGGCATCAGGGGACCGTTCGATATCGTAGCCGCGAATCTGGCTGCTCCGACTCTGCTGAAATTGCATTCGTCCCTGAGAAGCCTGACCGGGGGGGCTCTCGTTCTCTCGGGCATTGCAGATGCCATGATCGGGGAAGTGCTTGCAGTATACGATTCTGGTGGTCTGGAGTTAGTGACGAGATTGGAAAGAGAAGGTTGGCACGCGGCTCTCTTAGGCCGGAACCGACCTCACGAACGTAAGTAGACCTCATCGTCTCCTGATCGACCATGCCGCCGACAGGCAAAGAGGAGAGGGGACCGCTGGTCCCCTCTCCGTCACGTCACATGAGATCAAAGTCGCAGATTACTCTTCGTCTTCTTCCCGATGCTGTTTTCCCACACCTTTCAGGCCGATCAGGGTAGTTGATCCGCTGGACCAATACTCAAGATGGCCTTCCTGAACCATCTTGTTAACCAGGTTCTTCACTTCCCTGTTTCTCATGTCAGGTACTATGGCGTAGAAATCCTTCAGATAGAACTTGGACTTACTCTTGGACTTCGATTTCAGGGTTTCAAGAATCAACTGTCTTGCTTCATCTTCGGTCATGGAAAAACTCCTTTTGACCTAGTATTTGAACTGCGTCGACTGGCGCCACGTGGTGTAGGCGAAACGATAATCGTCAATCAGGTGGTGCGTGAACGGAATGTTGGTTTTCTCGAAGAATCTTTCCCAACCGATTCTCTCTGCCCACTCACCCAGACGCTCGTACTTGCGGGCGTCTTTCGCGTATACGTCTACGATGTTCTTGACCGCTTTGACCGTAGTCTCCCAGCGAGGCGGCTCATTGGCAATAAACGGAATAACGACCTTGGAAAACTTGGGTTTGCTTCTTCTATTGGAAAGCTTCCCACCCACCAGAATCGCGATGCCGCTTCCCACTTCGTCCGCGAGAGGCATGGCAGCGCACATGGTGTAGCAGTTTCCGCAGAACATACAGCGCTCTGCGTTCACTTCCAGGGACTTGGCTCCCGCTTCGGTCTTCGCAGGTTTGATTGCCGCTGTGGGGCAGGCTGCGATCGCGAGGGGAAGTTCGCACAACTTGTCTATCCATTCATGGTCGATCATGGGCGGTTTGCGGTGAATGCCGAGAATGGCGATATCAGAGCAATGGACTGCGCCGCACATATTCAAGCAGCACGCCAGAGAAACCCTGACCGGCGCGGGCATGGTCATTGAACCGAAGTAATCGTACAGTCCGTCCATGACGGCCTTGACGACGCCGGAAGCGTCAATTGCGGGTGTATGGCAATGAGCCCACCCCTGGGTATGCACGATGTTCGTGATGCCCGCCCCGGTTCCACCTACCGGAAACTTGGAGGACCCACCGGAGAACTTTCTGCTCTTCAGGTCGTCCACGAGCGGTTTGAGGTTGGCGACATTGTCCAGCATGAACTCGACATTGTTTCTGGTGGTAAAGCGCAGATAACCGTCGCAGTATTTGTCTGCTATGTCGCATATTTCACGGATGTGCTCGATGCTTATAAGCCGAGCGGCACCCACGCGCACGGTATACACTTTGTCCCCGCTTTCGGCGGTGTGGCAGAGCACGCCGGGCTCGAGGATTTCGTGATACATCCATTTGCCGAAATTCTTTTCGATAACCGGCGGGAAGAAATCTCGGAAATACCGAGGACCTATATCTGTAATTCTGTCCTTTTGCGGATCAGCGGGATCGTATGGCATATTGGTAACCTCCTACTACCTCTGGTGTTTCGCGCGATAAGCTGCGATATCGCGTGTCCAGCCGCCCTCGACTTCTTCCTCTTTCCAGAAGATGTAGGGGTTGGACCTGGGTTCGTCAACCATTCTGGGATCCGGGTCGAGCTCGGCGATCTTGAGGAACTCCTGCATGCTCTTGCGCTGAATAAGCTCGCCAAGACGCTCGCGGTTCTTGCCTTCTTCCATCCACCAATCCCAAACTTTTTCGATGAGATCTTTCAACTCTGAGAAAGGCGCCTCCATCGGCATGAAAGGTACGGTCAGAGTAGACATCTGGGCGCCTTCGAGAATGGGGGCCTTGGCGCCGAACAGCACGGAAGCGCCGGTCTCGGTACCGATTCTGAGAGCCTGGGGCATGGCGTTGAGGCAGTGCATGCAGCGGGTGCACTCTTTATTGTCGATCGTAAGCTTGCTGCCGTCCCAGTCCATGCACTGAGTGGGGCACAGATTGATGACTTCCTTTACGATATCGAATTTGCCCCAGTTTCGACCAGCGTGAGCGCCGGCATTGGGTGCAATTTCTCCACCCACGTATGCTTTGACAGCAGCATGATCGATGCGGATGTCGTCTTTCCAGGTGCCGATAACCGACATGTCCGAACGAGCGATGGAAGCCACGCAGCCATTCGGGCAGCCGTCGAACTTGAATTTGAATTTATAAGGGAAAGCAGGCCTGTGCAATTCGTCCTGATAGGTATTGGTCATATTATGGCAGCATTCCTGCGTGTCATAACAGGCGAACTGGCAGCGGGATTTGCCAAGACAACATTCCGGGGTCCGCAGGTTGGAGCCGGAACCGCCGAGGTCCTGATTCAACTCGTGGGTCAATTCAAAAAAGAGCGGCTCAAGATGATCGGTCGTGGTGCCGAGAAAAACGATGTCGCCTGTGGAACCGTGCATGTTGGTAAGGCCGCTGCCGTGTTTTTCCCACAAGCTACAAAGATCGCGGAGAAACTTGGTGGTGTAGTACTTGCTTGATGGCTGATTCACGCGGACCGTATGGAAATGAGCAACACCCGGGAATTTCTGCGGCTGGTCGCAATATCTTCCGATTATGCCTCCACCGTATCCGAATACGCCGACTATTCCGCCATGTTTCCAGTGGGTTACCCTGTCTTCGTACGACATTTCCATGATTCCGAGCAGGTCGTCAGGGGCTTCTTTCAAAACGTGTTTGCCTTTTTCCGCCTGTTGCTTGATGTCGGACACAAAGCTGGGCCACGGTCCCTTTTCCAATTCATCAAGCATGGGAGTTTTGTGTTTTCCCATTAAAGGTTCCTCCTTCTTTACTTACGTGTTTTCTCGAGTCGTCGAACTTGATCGGATTGCGATCTTTGCTGGCCTCCCTGAAATAAAACAAACCCAACGGAAAGTTCCTACCCTGTTTTCACTTTCCTCAGGTCATTTAGATCCAATTTTACCGGCGGGTTAATTGAACGTGATTGGTTCAGGTCACCCCAATGTAGATTCAAAAGAGCTTAAAGCAAAAGCCTAAGGCAAGTCAAGAAAAAAACGTCGACATTTAGGCTAAATAAAGGATTTCGACCAAAGTGTACACCCCCCCAAGCCCCGTCATTCATCGGGATGATTTTCGTTCATCCGACCCCGGGCATATAGGGATTCTCAAAATAGTGTCGGTTTTGATTACGCGAAAAGATTGGAAGATTGTCATTGCGAGGGCAAAGCCGGAAGCAATCTCCAACCGGCCAAAACCGAGATTGCTTCGTCGCTCCCCTCCTCGCACTGACACCATTGGCCCACCGGCATGCAGGCCAGAATGATGAGAACATCGGATACAATTTTCGACCCCGGTCGTAGGCTCCAGGACCTCTACTTTTTTTCGTCCGATAGGTTTATCATGCCATCATTTTCATATGGAAAGGCCGGACCCGCTCATGACCCGAATTCCTCCCATCAGGTTTATGCACGCAGCTCATGGGGGCCCCATGCCTTTTGACCAGAAGGATCTGCATACCGCTCTACCCATGACGAGACCCTCGGGACCTGCCGCCCGGTCCGACATAACGTACGAAGCGTATCTCGAAGCGGTGAAGCTATTCGTGCTCGGGCATTGGGCCCAAATACAGGAAATTATCGCATCGAACGGATTCGATCCCGCGGAAATACGGCAGATGGACGTCATCGCGGAAAAGCACGGGAGCGATTATCATCCGGCTCGAATTCAACTGAGCTTTCAGCACGGCAGCATGTCCTTTGTCGTGAACGTGGCTCTCTCGGAACGGGGAATTCAGAGACTCACCCAAGATTTTCTCACCCTGGACCGATTGCACGGCACATTTGCCCGATGTTTCGTTCCGAAGGTCTATTGTCAGGGCGTCACACAAGTGAAGATCCAAACCGGAGGGTTGGTGCCGGCTCATATGTTCCTGGCAGAATGGTTCCAAGATTTTTCCGAATTCCATGTTTCACTGAAAGACGAAAAACCGATCCTGGTCCTGTGGAATATGGAAGCCGGATATCTCGCTCTGACGCAAGGGCAAGCAGAACACATTTATAGGCAGGCAGCCTTCATTCTCACGTATTATTACAATCCGGCTTCTCATGAAGAAATATTCCCGTGGCACCACGCTGCCGGAGATTTTGTCGCCCGCACGCTGGCGGAATCCGTGGATGTGAAACTCGTTACGGTTCGGCAGTACGCTTCACGATGGATGTTTGCCGAAGAATTACCCGGAATGACTCTGCAAGCTTTGCTGATGTTTCTTACGAATCTGACCATCCGGATGAGACTGGACAGGCTAGACGGCATCGGCGACATCGTCTGGGTAGGGCAACACTGCGTGCATGCAACTCTTCACGGATTCTTTGCTGCACTCCGGGAGAAAATCAGGGAAGGACGCCTCAAACCGAGGATGCTCGAAGATTTCGTGACCCTCCTCAAAGGGCTTTCTCCGGAGGAGTTGGCCGAAGCGTTTCAGACTACCGTCGCATCCTGCGACGAGAATGCTCCCGACATACCCGTGATCCTGGAAAATCTTGTAGATCACATTTTGGTCGTATACCGTTTGTTCCAGCATCTTGCCGAGCCTTTCCTTCAGGTGGAAAATTGATTATAGTGCTGAAGGATACGCCGAACCCTTCAGGAAATCCGCGTCCGGGGCCCGAAACAGCTGGTAATACCGTTTCGCCAATAGGGAAGTACCCCGAGGCGAGGGCGGGCACGTCCCCGAAGCGCAGTGAGGCGGTGCCGTTCGCAGCGGAGGAGACATGCCCGCCACGTTACATCTTGGAAAGCGAAACGGTATAATCACAATCCATGCCGAATAACATTCCGAGAATCGTGCTCGCTGCACTAAAAGGAGGAGCAGGAAAAACTCTCCTGAGCGTGGGCATTGTGGCGGCTTTGCTAAGGCGGGGTCTCGATCTCGCGGTTTTTAAGAAGGGCCCGGACTATATAGATGCCGGCTGGTTGGGGCTGGCCGCGAAAACAGCGTGTTACAATCTGGATCCGTACCTTTTTCACGAGCGCATGGTTCGGGGATCTTTCCTGAGGAGATCCGAAGACAAGGACATGGCCGTCATAGAAGGAAACCGCGGGATTTTTGACGGAGTGGACGCCGCGGGAAGTTACAGCACGGCCGAACTGGCAAAGACGCTGCAATCGCCGCTCGTACTGATCCTGGACGCCACGAAGATGACACGG